>NZ_JALIGE010000072.1:0-300000 GCF_024764835.1 Scandinavium hiltneri
TGGCTCTTTACCACAACAGTCTGAGGTGGTTTGTATCCTCCTCCTGTAAGGCGAATACGGAAGGCCATCTTCCATCTCAGACACAGCATGGGCGGAGCCTTCCCGGTTCCGTCCTTCGTGTCACACTGTCATCGGCATGGAGTTTACCGTCGGTCAGGACATAGCCCTGAAGCGCCTCTTCCAGCGGGGACAGCAGCCGGCAGCATGCATCCACCCAGCCCGACAGTACAGAACGGCTCAACACCACACCCTGGCGGGCATAGATCTCCGACTGGCGATACAACGGTGTGTGTTCCGCATACTTTGACGCCAGGACACGGGCCAGCAGTCCCGGTCCGGCGATACCCCGCTCAATGGGCCGTGAGGGAGCCGGCGCCTGAACGATGCGATCGCACCGACTGCACGCATGCTTTTCGCGCACCGTGCGGATAACCCGGAAGGCGCTGCGCATCAGCTCCAGCTGTTCGGCTGCATCCTCACCAAGGTAGCTCAGCGAACCCCCACAGTCTGGGCAACATGACTCAGTCGGTAACAACCGCTTTTCATCATGGGGAAGCGATTCGGGGAACGGTTTACGGGTGCGGGTCTGACACAGAGGACGCTGCACCGCCGGGTCATCAACCCGGCCGGTAAGGGTATCACTTTCCTTCTGAAGCCGGGTCAGGTCAGCTTCCATCTGTGCGATACGGCGTGATATTTTTCCGGAGCGGCTACCGAAGTTCATCCGGCGGAGCTAATCCAGCTGTGCCTGCAGCTTGTCGATTTCGCGTTCTCGGTCCGCCAGCTTTTCCAGCAGGGCACGGTTCAGCGCTTCCTGTTCGGCAAGAAGACGTTTCAGTTCATCGATGTCATCGGGAAGCGGGTTGTTCATCCGGGGGATTTTACCAGGCTCATTCAGTCACGACCAGGATAAAGAGGTTTACAGCATAGTCAGGGAGGTCAGCAGTCTTTTAGGCTACCGCCAGTCGATGCCCTCGAGGAGCATCGCCAGCTGTGCCGGACTGAGGAACACTTTGCCGTCGCGGGCCGATGGCCAGGCGAAGCGCCCGCGCTCCAGCCGTTTCGTCAGCAGGCATAACCCGTCGCCAGTAGACCAGAGAAGTTTCACCTGACTGCCACTTCGGCGCGGAAGATAAAAACGTGACCCGACATCGGATCGTCTTTCAGCGCGGTCTGCACCTTTGCGGCCAGTCTGTTGAAGCCGTTTCTCATGTCGGTGATACCGGCGACCAGCCAGATTTTCGTGCCTGACGGTAGCGGGATCACTGTTTAAGCTCCCGTATCAACATTGTCAGTAAGCTTTCGCTGACAGCTCCGTTCAGCCTGAGCGTTCCGTGCCGGAAGGTGACCTCACAACTGATATTGAGTGTTTCTGGTCCAGATGCAGGCAGTGAGGATTGCTGAGTTACCGGAGCGCCATCAGCCTCAAGAGTCACAGGGAGTAACTGAGGGAGCTCTGCCGGAGGTGTTGTGGGTAGCTGGATTTTTCCCTGCCGCCAGTGCTGGCGCCATTTGAATAACAGATTGGCATTGATACCGTTCTCCAGTGCCACCTTTGATATAGACACACCGGGTTCACAGGAAGCCGCAACAAGCCGTTGTTTAAATTCTGGGGGATAATTAAGGCAGCCTTTTCGTCTGCCTGCCGTGATATTTTTCTGCATATCTGACATTTTGGTTCCCACTACTATTTTGGTGGACACCACTTTGTCGAATGCGTCAGAAAATCACCAGACGATACTGAGATGACGCTTACGAAAATCTCAATACGTTCTTCGGTTATCCGCCTGATATTCGCAAGGCCATCTACACCACGAATGCCATCGAATCGCTAAACAGCGTGATCCGACAGGCGATAAAGAAGCGCAAAGTGTTCCCGACGGACGACTCAGTGAGAAAAGTTATTTATCTGGCGATCAAAGATGCTTCAAAAAAATGGAGTATGCCGATCCAAAACTGGCGGCTGGCGATGAGTCGTTTTATTATCGAGTTCGGTGACCGCCTGAGCGATCACCTTTAATACGGTGGCAGTTACACAGAATTAGGGACAGGCTCAAACTATCTAATCTTCTGATATAGATAGACAACATCAATTAATTCTTTTATCAGTCCGTCTTCATCCGGCCAATCTAAAATGTAACGAGGATAGGTTGGAGTGTAATTTTTGGGGTTCATTACTTTAATCATTTCTTCCAGCTCACGTCTTACCTGCGCCAGAACATGAACAGATAGAGGTCCAGTCTGGCCATTCTCATGCAGCCAAATAGCATAGTTCACCTTATCAAGTGATCCTTTCAATAGTATTTCAAAAGACTGATTCATTGTAACGACCCATATTTCCAAGGTTGTAGAACAAAAATTTGGTCTGCGCCACCACTATATTGATCGCCATACCCAAATTGAGGGGAAGCATTACCACTAACCATTGTTGTACTTGGCTTTATCTGCCATTGCTTAATTCCTGTCATACCATTCCATTCAGGAGGTAGTGCCAAACCAGATCTGTTCGTCTGAGGAGTGAATGTTTCAAAAACATACTGGCCTTCTGCTCTGGCTGTTTTCCCATAATCATGAAAACGTATTCCAAACTGATTATCTCCGGCTATTTTCACAGATAAAGTGCCCGGTTCAAAAGAATCTATTATTTGTTTTCTTTCTGCTCTGCTTACATTCATAGAGCGGAGATATTCAGATGTATCTTTCACGCCCTCATAAGACGCTTCTTTAGGCGGACAACAAGCCAACCCCAGCGGATCAACCCACCCCAGCGGGTTATGCACATACCCGTAAGGATTCACCCCTCCCGCCAGCCCGCCCTATCGGGTCCGGCGTCAGGTACTGTCCCGTCTCCGTGTCATAATAACGGTGACGATTGTAATGTAAACCCGATTCTTCATCTGCGTACTGCCCCGCAAAACGCAGGTTACAGCTCAGCTTATCCGCATCATTCGCCGCCACCGCCCACTGACTGCCCCTGCCCCACAGGCTAAGCCGGCCTGCCCACGCCCTTTTCCCCTGCTCCGTCAGCAGCTCCCGTGGCGTTCCCATGTGGTCACTCACCACATAATGCAGCTTGCCCTTTTCCTGCCGCGCGACCGGCGTCAGCCCTCCCGGGGCATACAGCCAGTGGATGCTCTCCTCATATGCCGCGCGGCCATCTGCGTACAACGGCGTCTCCGCTATCAGCTGGTCACCGCTCCACTGGTATTCACACCCAACCGCCCTTGTCCCGGCTGCGATGTCTGACCGCTTTTCCTTGCGGATACGCCGCCCGAACGGGTCATACGCATAACGCCACCGCTCTCAGCTCTCAGCTCTCAGCTCTCAGCTCTCAGCTCTCAGCTCTCAGCTCACCGCCCGGGGTGATAATGTATTACATAAAAATATCGAGAAAGACCTGAGTGATCTTTCCCGAACCACATTTAAGGGTTATTCTTCATTACTCTCAATACATTATCAACAACATCATTGAGTAGGGCTTCTTCTGCCAATGTAAATCCTGTATATTGAGACATAGCTCTACATGTGGAAAGTTCTTTTAAAGTTGACTTTATATGTATCAAGTCACTTTCGGAATCTGCAATATCTTTCAATCTGGCAATAAAAAAATTAGCTGATTGTTTTTTGTTGTTTTTATTCAAACAATCTATCAATAAACTCAATGAGCTCAACAAATCTGAATCTATCACCAAGACACTCCTATTGTTTTATTTACCAAAACTTTAGGTAAATTAGATATTACTACCTGGTACCCCCTCCAGGGTAACCAGTACCTTGTGCCGCTGCCATTCCTTCGCTAACCCATGTACCTTGAGGTATTGTGAATTCAGATACATTGGTTATATTTACCCCCCAATCACTTCGTATGGCAAGGTTCTCCCTTAGCAAGCTCTCCGAACTATATTTTTGATTAGTCAACCATGAATATTTTTTACCAGTTCGATTATCTAGTCCATGATATTTGTAGAATATTTCATCCGATGATAACTTTCTATTTTGATAAAGCCCATTTTCAAACGTTTTAGCAATACTTTCAGGAAGTTCAGGACCTGGAGGAATAGGCGTTACAGCGAATGGCAGGACAGGTGAAACACGCGGAAAGATCGAGGTGATTTTTCCGCGTGTTTTCTGTATTGAATATATTTATTTTTGCATTACAAATGGTTAATCATATCAATAACTTCCTTAAAGAATTTTGTGCAGGCAACTTCTTCGCTATCATAATATTCAGGGTCGCTTCGCTCTCCTCTTTCGCTATAAAAAATAATCCACTTTCCATTTTCTTGCAGGAGACAAAGTGACTCATTTTTTTCATTATCAATTGAGTAACAATACTCCGGAATTTTGTTTTTATGCAGCACATTGATAAGTTCAATTTTGGTTAACAACACTTGCCTCCAGCTTTTTCCAGATGACCAGAATCTAAATAAGATTGCACACTGTCCTCTAACTTATATTGAGTTCCCATCCCCGTCTCTCCAAACCAAGGGGCTATTTTACTCTCAGCAACATTTGGGATTGGTTTCACCACTTTATAAACAGAATACGGTTCTGAATCCGTTCCAGGAGGTAAAGCTCGCATTGAATATGGTGTACCGTACGGAGAAGTATATTTCCCTCTTGGCAAACCATACCGATCAATAGTCGTTCCTGGTTCTAACGTTGTTTTCGTTATCGGGCCATGTGCTCCATCATTTGGAGGCCAGTATGTTACGGGTAGATTACTCAACCCCAGCGGATCAACCCACCCCAGCGGGTTATGCACATACCCGTACGGATTTACCCCGCCCAACAGCCCTATCGGGTCCGGCGTCAGGTACTGCCCCGTCTCCGTATCATAGTAACGGAACCGGTTGTAGTGCAACCCCGACTCTTCATCCTCGTACTGCCCCGCAAAACGCAGGTTGCAGCTCAGCTTATCCGCATCATTCGCCGCCACCGCCCACTGACTTCCCCTGCCCCACAGGCTAAGCCGGCCTGCCCACGCCCTTTTCCCCTGCTCCGTCAGCAGCTCCCGTGGCGTTCCCATGTGGTCACTCACCACATAATGCAGCTTGCCCTTTTCCTGCCGCGCGACCGGCGTCAGCCCTCCCGGGGCATACAGCCAGTGGATGCTCTCCTCATATGCCGCGCGGCCATCCGCGTATAACGGCGTCTCCGCTATCAGCTGGTCCCCGCTCCACTGGTATTCACACCCTACCGCCCTTGTCCCGGCGGCGATGTCTGACCGCTTTTCCTTGCGGATGCGCCGCCCGAACGGGTCATACGCATAACGCCACCGCTCACCGCCCGGGGTGATAAACTCGCTCAGCTGGCTGTGCGCATTCCACCGGTAACGCCACCGCTGTGGTCGCCAGCCATCCCGGCACAACCGCTTCTCTGTCAGTCGTCCGGCGGCGTCGTACCGGTATTCACAGTCGCCACGGCTCACCACCCGCCCGGCCTGCTGTTGCTGGCTGATGCGTTGTTCCGCCGCCAGTACCGCCCGGATATTCAGGTTCGCGTCGTACTCAAACCGCTCCTCCGCTGACCCCGCCCCGTCCGGCATCACCCGGGTTATCTGGTCGTTCTGGTCGCAACTGAACTGCGCGTTACCCCACAGGCCATCCTCAATGCGCCGTACGTTATACGCCCCGTCATACGCCCAGCGCCGGTTCACCACGCTGCCGGTCATCTCACTTCCGTCCCCGCCCAGCAGATGCCTGAACTGCACCGAGTCTCGTCCGGCCGCCTGCACCTGCAGCATCCCCGTCGGGGTATAACCCTGCGCCTGAATAAAACCCGCCCGGCTCTGGCGCAGATGTTCCCGGCCCGCCGCATCGTAGCTCAGCGACAGCGGGCTGAAATCCCCCACCTGCAGGGCGCTTATCCGTCCCCCCGTATCGTATTCGTAACCTGACGTCAGCCCGCCGTAGGTCCGCGACAGGGCACGCTGTGTCCGGTCCTCCCACTGATGCGTGACCGTCTGCCCGTTGAGTCGTTCGCACACCTGACGCCCGGCCGCGTCATACTCAAACTCCACCAGTGCGTCATCGTTCTGCGCCCGTATCATCCGCCCCTGCCGGTCATACCCGTACTGCGTGACGGCAAGCAGCGTGGACTGCGTATCGCCGCCCTGCCACACCTCCTGGCGTATCAGTTCATCCCGCAGGGAGTAGTGCCAGCGGACAATCCGGTCGTCCGCATGCCGCGCCCCCGTGCGCCGCCCCGCGGCGTCGTACTCATACTGCACGCTGCGCCCGGTAAAATCCGTCTCACGGACAAGCTGCCCGGCCGCATCCCGCTCAAGCTTATAGATTTCACCGCCCGCGCTGGTCACCTGCTTCAGCCGCGTCAGCGAATCATACTCAAAGCGCAGCGTCTTCCCGTCAGGGCGGGATCATGAAAATCACTGAAGGGTGTATTGTGCTAATGGCAGATAATATTGAGACGCAGGAATTGAGGGAGCAGCTTTATCAGGCGCGGCAGATGATGAAGGGAATGCAGGATGCGCTGGTTTGGTGTAGTGAACGCAGCGGCAAAATATCAACAGGGAAATTAGCCGTTCCCATAACCCGTGGCCGCTGCGCTGTGAGTGCGCGACGGGCGCGGGCTGACGAAGCTCACAGGGTGCACCGCTGCCAGACCGGTTTTTGATTTTGCATGACCGCACAGAACCGAGGCGGGTAGCGGAAGCTGGCGAGGCGTATCGGGTATACCGAAATGTCCTGCCCCATTTAACTATCCTAGTAACGAAACGATTGGTGCAACACGGTTTACTGTCAGTGTGTGGACTGCGGCACCGCACAGCGAGTCGGTCAGACTGACCATGCTGCCACACTGTTCGCAAGTAGTTCTTGATATTATATTAAGTTATGGAATTAACTATGCGAGGGGTTAAATATTCTTTGCCCTTTGCAAGGCGCCAAGTCGTTTATTTTAGCGTTGGTATTCCGCTCGACAAATATTAATGCCTCATCAATGGTATTAAATTAAATGATTTCCTCTCTGAGATATTCTTCGGAAGACATCATGGATTCTAATATTTCATCAACATAGACTTTATATTTTCCCTCCCATTTTTGCAACCCGACAGAAGACCAGCAGACCTTGTCTTTATTTAAGAATGAAAATCTGCATCCTACCTGAAAACCATTGGAGATCTTGTTTAATAAGCTGTCTCTGTTCATTGATTACCTGTTATGTTAATTACTACTTTTACACCATCGCTACGTTTTATGTTTATATGAGGGTAGTTTCCGTGATCGTCATTTGGACCATGTCCTCTCACTCTTCCTGTTGAAGGATCAACTGAATAATCTTTGTGATATGCCCCTCCTTCTTTAAAACGATCCATTTTCCTTTTTTTCTAAGGCCAACGGCGTCCTCTGGACCAACGCCATTGACTTTTTGATAGTCAGGGAAAGCCGCTTTGAGCAACGCATCAGCATCCTCTTTATAAATAGTTTTCTGAGGTGAAAGAGTCGAGATTATTTCCGACTCTTTCATTTGGTAATTTATTTAATAGGGTACTCAGGTTCGTCATAATGTTGAAAAATAAAAACATCTTCTACACTACATTCGGGATAGATCCATTTATCCCAGTTATCCAAAATCCATTGATATTTAATAGACCTACAACTTGTCGATTCACACTCTCTAGGCAACCTAACTAATATCAGTCCTGCTTTATGTCCAGTAGATACAACTAAAGCATGCTCGGAGTCCTCATCAGGCATACTCACCACAAGTAAATCCACAGTTTTCTCATAAGGCCAAAAAGATGGAAACCTGAAAACACAGCCTCTCGATATCGTCTCTGATTTATATTCAATAAGTTTAATCATTATTTAACCACCACATCATGCCCACCACTTTTATCAATGCTATCTTGAATGGGGTTTTGCCCCATATCAATTTCCCCAATATGCTTACCATTCTTTTTACTTAACTGTTCAAACCGACCATGTTGAGTATCCACTGAATAATAATATCTATCATCCTGATAAATCGTGCGTCCTCGATTTTTATTTTCTATATTTTTAGCACGCGCCCAGCCATTTTTATTAGCTACACTTTCAGCCATGTTTCTAACAACCGGTACTCGTTCATTTGCAGGGAGTTTGACCAGACTCTGTTCAAAATTATCAACAGTTTGCCCATTGGGTAAGAGACAACACGCCAGCCCCAGCGGATCAACCCAACTCAGCGGGTTATGCACATACCCGTACGGATTTACCCCGCCCAACAGCCCTATCGGGTCCGGCGTCAGGTACTGCCCCGTCTCCGTGTCATAATAACGGTGCCGATTGTAATGTAAACCCGATTCTTCATCTGCGTACTGCCCCGCAAAACGCAGGTTACAGCTCAGCTTATCCGCATCATTCGCCGCCACCGCCCACTGACTGCCCCTGCCCCAGAGGCTCAGCCGCCCTGCCCACGCCCTTTTCCCCTGCTCTGTCAGCAGCTCCCGTGGCGTTCCCATGTGGTCACTCACCACATAATGCAGCTTGCCCTTTTCCTGTCGTGCGACCGGCGTCAGTCCTCCCGGCGCATACAGCCAGTGGATGCTCTCCTCATATGCCGCGCGGCCATCCGCGTATAACGGCGTCTCCGCTATCAGCTGGTCACCGCTCCACTGGTATTCGCACCCCACCGGCCTTGTCCCGGCGGTGATGTCTGACCGCTTTTCCTTGCGGATGCGCCGCCCGAACGGGTCATACGCATAACGCCACCGCTCACCGCCCGGGGTGATAAACTCGCTCAGCTGGCTGTGCGCATTCCACCGGTAACGCCACCGCTGTGGCCGCCAGCCATCCCGGCACAACCGCTTCTCTGTCAGTCGGCCGGCGGCGTCGTACCGGTATTCACAGTCGCCACGGCTCACCACCCGCCCGGCCTGCTGTTGCTGGCTGATGCGTTGTTCCGCCGCCAGTACCGCCCGGATATTCAGGTCCGCGTCGTACTCAAACCGCTCCTCCGCTGACCCCGCCCCGTCCGGCATCACCCGGGTTATCTGGTCGTTCTGGTCGCAACTGTACTGCGCGTTACCCCACAGGCCATCCTCAATGCGCCGTACATTATACGCCCCGTCATGCGCCCAGCGCCGGTTTACCACGCTGCCGGTCATCTCACTTCCGTCCCCGCCCAGCAGATGCCTGAACTGCACCGAGTCTCGTCCGGCCGCCTGCACCTGCAGCATCCCCGTCGGGGTATAACCCTGCGCCTGAATAAAACCCGCCCGGCTCTGGCGCAGATGTTCCCGGCCCGCCGCGTCGTAGCTCAGCGACAGCGGGCTGAAATCCCCTACCTGCAGGGCGCTTATCCGTCCCCCCGTATCGTATTCGTAACCCGACGTCAGCCCGCCGTAGGTCCGCGACAGGGCACGCGGTGTCCGGTCATCCCACTGATGCGTGACCACCTGCCCGTTGAGCCGTTCGCACACCTGACGCCCGGCCGCGTCATACTCAAACTCCACCAGAGCGTCATCGTTCTGCGCCCGTATCATCCGCCCCTGCCGGTCATACCCGTACTGCGTGACGGCAAGCAGCGTGGACTGCGTATCGCCGCCCTGCCACACCTCCTGACGTATCAGTTCATCCCGCAGGGAATAGTGCCAGCGGACAATCCGGTCGTCCGCATGCCGCGCCCCCGTGCGCCGCCCCGCGGCGTCGTACTCATACTGCACGCTGCGCCCGGTAAAATCCGTTTCACGGACAAGCTGCCCGGCCGCATCCCGCTCAAGCTTATAGATTTCACCGCCCGCGCTGGTCACCTGCTTCAGCCGCGTCAGCGAATCATACTCAAAGCGCAGCGTCTTCCCGTCCGGGCGGGTCAGCCCCATCAGCAGATCAAACTCCCCGTACACATAACGGGTGGTTTTGCCCTCGCCGTCCGTGAAACTCGCCCGGCGTTTTTCACTATCGTAGCCAAGTCGCTGCGTTACGCCGTCCGGCAGATTAACCTGCGTCAGGCTGCCCTCTACGCAGGCATGCGCTTCAGAATGGGTATACCGGGTGAGATGCCCCAGCGGGTCAGTGGCGCTCAGCACCCGCCCGAACAGGTCCTGTTCAAGCCGGGTGCCGGCCTTGTCGGGGGTTGGAGTCGAATTCGCGTTCAGTCCAGCTAGAAACGCTCACAAATAAAAATCACTTCAACTTTTCATATATTTCTTTCTATGTGATTTTTAGCAAATCCGAAAATTTCGCATCAATATCTTTAACATTTATTGGTTCAAACCAGTAGATTATTTTAATTGAAGCATCTGTTGAGATATCACTGTATTCAATAACATCGACAAGTTCTAATCCCAACCTATCATTATCAATGCCTTTTAATTCCCACGCCAATTCAATTTCATTATCATAAATATCATTTTTCACAATCAACGCCATTAAATGTAATAATATTATCGGCATTTTGCGGCACCATATCTTCTTTACCACCCACGCCTTCACCAGCCCGCGGAGCCGGGCGAGTAACAGTACTTGTACCAAGCTTAATTTTCGCCTTCACAAGAAAATCACTACGATCAACATTATTCTATGGGATACTACATCTATTTTCATAGCCTGGTTTATTCGGATCTTTTAAAGCCCAAAGTTGTGCACTTGTTGTTTCACTTTTACCTATAGAACCTATTCCATAAAGAGTAGAACCACTCTCAATATTTGCTTTGACAGCCAAAACCTCAGCAACCTCTGACTGAAACGCAAAGAGCGCCGCTAAAGCGGTGCTCAAGGGGGATAAAGTTAAGATAATCGAAAAGGTTGGAAGATATGAGAATATTTTCGATCCTTTAAATTAATATAAGCCCTCGATTGTCGGGGGAAAAACCAACAGGCCAAATAGTTTTTTCGTTAAAGAGCGCCTCATCAAAACTTGCATTATCAAATCGTTGCATACCAAGAAAATTGGCCCCCCTTAAATCCGCACCATTAAATTCAACACCAAATACATCGGCTTGGGAAAAGTTTGCATTTCTCAAATCTGCTTTAAAAAAACAAGCACCTGATAACCTTGCGGAAGAAAAATCAGATTTTGTCAACACTGAATACTTCAAATAGGCATTCATTAATAATGCTTCAATAAAAACAGCCTCGTGTAAAAAGCATCGGGAAAGTTCCGCACTTCGTAGATTAGCTTTTACAAAGCTAGCCTTATATAAGGAAAACCCATCAAAAATGGCCGCATGCAATTGATTGCCATCAAAATTCGCTCTATCCAAGCTATCAAGATTAAACTCTTGTGTATCGTTGGTCTTAAATTTAATGGTTATCATTAATAATTCCCCCAGTCAAAATCATCCACTGTAGTAGATGACATCGGTTTTATATTTGGTACCTGGCTTGGTGATAAAGTGCCTGGGGATGTTTCTGGCATCTTCCCTGCAACTTTACCTGCTACATATCGATGATTTCCCTCAACAACAACATTACCATCAACTTTAATTGGAGGAGCGACATCACCTTTGAGTAATCGATCTACGTAACGTTGAATGGCCGGTAGAGAAACGTCACCTTGCAGCGTTTGCATTGTGTCGTCTTTTAAAACATCTCGAATCATATTAGATGTTACATCAGCACCAGTTTTAGGCGGACAAACGCAAACCAGCCCCAGCGGATCAACCCAACTCAACGGGTTATGCACATACCCGTACGGATTCACTCCTCCCGTCAGCCCTATCGGATCCGGCGTCAGGTACTGCCCCGTCTCCGTATCATAGTAACGGTGCCGATTGTAATGTAAACCCGATTCTTCATCTGCGTACTGCCCCGCAAAACGCAGGTTACAGCTCAGCTTATCCGCATCATTCGCCGCCACCGCCCACTGACTGCCCTTGCCCCAGAGGCTCAGCCGGCCTGCCCACGCCCTTTTCCCCTGCTCCGTCAGCAGCTCACGCGGCGTCCCCATGTGGTCACTCACCACATAATGCAGCTTGCCCTTTTCCTGTCGTGCGACCGGCGTCAGCGCTCCCGGCGCATACAGCCAGTGGATGCTCTACTCATGTGCCGGGCGGCCATCCGCGTACACCGGCGTATCCGCTATCCCTGAAACATCAGTAAGAATATCTGCACCAGCAACTGCGGGATATCAACCCGGCAAACAAAAATGCTAAATCAACGTTGTATAAAATGGCAGGTTAAATAACAAAGCAGGAAAGAACGTAATCGGTCATTCCTGTCCAATCATCATATAACGAAGCTTAATTAAGTAGATCATTGAAAGTATGAAATAGATACAACAACTCTTTCAGGTCATTGAATTCATTTCTTTTATTTATAAGATAATCCCCGGTATCCACTTTAATTATTTCTGACATACAGCTTTTATCATCCCAAACAGTAAATCTGGCAATATATTTATCAGTGTCAACATCGATAACCACACTATCGGATAGTTCATTGTGATTAACAATGCACCTGTAATTGGTGTTTACCAATACCCAATCATTGAAACTCAGCAGCATTTTATTATTACCCCATCAATTTTATTGCCTAATACCTTAATGTTTTGCGCTGTTGGCATTTCAGGAACTGGCAAACCTTTACGCTTAGCAAGACGTCCTTCAATAGAATCAGGCCCGACAATTTTTGCCCATCCTTCATTTGTAGGAACTAATGATGATTCGGGAACATCGAATTCGACATACATTGCTCCATTTTTGGCTTGTTTTCCAAATGCATTAATATCCGCGGGAGAAGCAACATGGGTGGTTCCTGTAGAACTTTGCATAACCCGCCCAGTTTCAGTCATTTGTTTGTATTCTTCTGGTCCCATCCATCGACCAACAGTGACACTTTTAAGCCCCAGCGGATCAACCCACCCCAACGGGTTATGTACATACCCGTACGGATTTACCCCTCCCGCCAGCCCTGTCGGGTCCGGCGTCAGGTACTGCCCCGTCTCCGTGTCATAATAACGGTGCCGATTGTAATGTAAACCCGATTCTTCATCTGCGTACTGCCCCGCAAAACGCAGGTTACAGCTCAGCTTATCCGCATCATTCGCCGCCACCGCCCACTGACTGCCCCTGCCCCAGAGGCTCAGCCGCCCTGCCCACGCCCTTTTCCCCTGCTCTGTCAGCAGCTCCCGTGGCGTTCCCATGTGGTCACTCACCACATAATGCAGCTTGCCCTTTTCCTGTCGTGCGACCGGCGTCAGTCCTCCCGGCGCATACAGCCAGTGGATGCTCTCCTCATATGCCGCGCGGCCATCCGCGTATAACGGCGTCTCCGCTATCAGCTGGTCACCGCTCCACTGGTATTCGCACCCCACCGGCCTTGTCCCGGCGGTGATGTCTGACCGCTTTTCCTTGCGGATGCGCCGCCCGAACGGGTCATACGCATAACACCACCGCTCACCGCCCGGGGTGATAAACTCGCTCAGCTGGCTGTGCGCATTCCACCGGTAACGCCACCGCTGTGGCCGCCAGCCATCCCGGCACAACCGCTTCTCTGTCAGTCGGCCGGCGGCGTCGTACCGGTATTCACAGTCGCCACGGCTCACCACCCGCCCGGCCTGCTGTTGCTGGCTGATGCGTTGTTCCGCCGCCAGTACCGCCCGGATATTCAGGTCCGCGTCGTACTCATACCGCTCTCCCGCTGACCCCGCCCCGTCCGGCATCACCCGGGTTATCTGGTCGTTCTGGTCGCAACTGAACTGCGCGTTACCCCACAGGCCATCCTCAATGCGCCGTACGTTATACGCCCCGTCATACGCCCAGCGCCGGTTCACCACGCTGCCGGTCATCTCACTTCCGTCCCCGCCCAGCAGATGCCTGAACTGCACCGAGTCTCGTCCGGCCGCCTGCACCTGCAGCATCCCCGTCGGGGTATAACCCTGCGCCTGAATAAAACCCGCCCGGCTCTGGCGCAGATGTTCCCGGCCCGCCGCATCGTAGCTCAGCGACAGCGGGCTGAAATCCCCCACCTGCAGGGCGCTTATCCGTCCCCCCGTATCGTATTCGTAACCTGACGTCAGCCCGCCGTAGGTCCGCGACAGGGCACGCTGTGTCCGGTCCTCCCACTGATGCGTGACCGTCTGCCCGTTGAGTCGTTCGCACACCTGACGCCCGGCCGCGTCATACTCAAACTCCACCAGTGCGTCATCGTTCTGCGCCCGTATCATCCGCCCCTGCCGGTCATACCCGTACTGCGTGACGGCAAGCAGCGTGGACTGCGTATCGCCGCCCTGCCACACCTCCTGGCGTATCAGTTCATCCCGCAGGGAGTAGTGCCAGCGGACAATCCGGCCATCCGGGTGCCGGGCCCCCGTGCGCCGCCCCGCGGCGTCGTACTCATACTGCACGCTGCGCCCGGTAAAATCCGTTTCACGGACAAGCTGCCCGGCCGCATCCCGCTCAAGCTTATAGATTTCACCGCCCGCGCTGGTCACCTGCATCAGCCGCGTCAGCGAATCATACTCAAAGCGCAGCGTCTTCCCGTCCGGACGCGTCAGCCCCAGCAGCAGGTCAAACTCCCCGTACACATAACGGGTGGTTTTGCCCTCGCCGTCCGTGAAACTCGCCCGGCGTTTTTCACTATCGTAGCCAAGTCGCTGCGTTACGCCGTCCGGCAGATTAACCTGCGTCAGGCTGCCCTCTACGCCAGCATGCGCCTCGGAATGGGTATACCGGGTGAGATGCCCCAGCGGGTCAGTGGCGCTCAGGACCCTCCCGAACAAGTCCTGTTCAAGCCGGGTAACGGCCTTGTCGGGGGCGGTCAGGGTGGTCAGCTGATGCCGGGCATTGTAGCCATAATGCCACGCGGCACCGTCGGGCTGATACTCACTCAGGCACTGACCCTGCGCGTTATAGTCCCTGACGGTCACCAGCCCCTGCGGGTCGGTCCGGCTGACCTGTCGCCCCTGGTCATTCCACGTAAACTGCCAGCATTGTCCGTCGGGCTGCGTGACCTTCACCACCTGACCGGCGTCGTTGTAGTCATAACGCACCGTGTCACCCGCGGCGTTACTGACCTGTATCACCTGTCCATAAGCGTTGTAGCGGTAGTCGGTGTTGCGCCCCAGTGCGTCGGTCTCACGCACTTTATTGCCATGGTCCCACAGCGTCTGCGTGACACGGCCCAGCGGATCAGTGACCCGGGTTACCCGCCCTGCCGGATTGTATTCGTACACCGAACGACCGCCTTCGCCGTCGAGATACGTGGTTCGCCGGTTACGTTCGTCATAAATAAAACGGTCACAGAAATAGCCGCCTTCACCGCGCACGGCTGTCACCCGGCCTTTGGCGTCATAGCGGTAGCGCACATCGCTTTTGTCGGTATCGTGCCAGCGTAGCATGTATCCCTGCGCATCGTATTCATGCCACAGATGGGTAAACTGGAACGTGCGGCACTCTGCCAGCCGGCCACTGTCATCGTAATGGCTCTCTGCCAGCCACTGCTGTTGCGCGCCCTCGACCCGGGTAATACCGCTCAGCCGGTTGTGCCGGTACTCCAGCACGATGTCATAGCCGTCACTGTGCGTCAGGCGCACCAGACGTTCCCCTTCATAGCAAAACACAATCCGGTTCCCGGCGGCGTCATGCAGCCCGGAAAGCCGGCGGCGGGCCCGGGGTTGTGACTCAAAACAGAGCGTCAACTGGCTTCTGCGGTCAAAAATATACAGCGCCCCGTGGCGAGTGCCGTACAGACGGTAATGGGCCTGCTGCAGATTCAGCGCATCCACCGCCTCACCGCGGGTGTAATAGCTCAGCCGGGTGCCCTCATGATTAGTGAAGTGAATTTCATCTTCAGTAAGCAATAAAGACTGCGACCAGTTATCGCTCCATTTATCACCAAACAAACCGCTCTGTGACGAACGGGAGCGGTAGACACGCGTCAGCGTCAGGGGGAGGGTGCCCGGCAGGTCAAGCACCGGTAACACCTGCAGTAAATCGCCACTGGCGACATCCACCGGGTCACTGGCACAGGTCCCGGTCTCAATATCGTTATCCCCGTCTTTCTTATCCGACGTCGACGGGCTGGCGTTTTCATCTGCTGCCGTTTTGCCCTCAGCCTCTGTTTTCCGGGGAAGCACCGTGGCCCCGGGCTCAGCCGCATGCGCCGCTTCTTTTTCCGCGCCTTTCGCCATGCCCTTTGCCGCTGCCGCCGCCGTCTCTCTGGCGGCGATTTTACTGAGCACACTGGTGAGGCCTTTAACAAAGCCCACACCATCTGCGATGCCCATCCCCAGTTGGATGGCCACATCCCCGGTATGTTCGGCCGGGGTATTCAGCGTCGCCCTGGCGCTGTCAAAGTTCACATCTGCAACATTATCCTGCATGGCCTGCGCGGTCTGCATCATCTCCGCTGCCTGGCCGGGGTTGCCGAGGGCACCGGTGAGGGCGGCTTGCTGCATCATTTCACCCGATGCCTGCAGGGTCGCCCCCTGAGCAAAAAGCCCTCCAATATCAAGTGCCATATTCCACACGCTTTTCCCTGCCCCCAGCGCGGCCATCTCCGGGTGTTCGATGGCATCAGGAATGCCGTCCACCGCTTCCCCCGCCCAGTCCGTGAATTCTGACCAGATGCCCTGCTCTGCCGGGGTTTCAGGGACCACTGCCGGGTTAGCCTCTTTCGCCACAATATTACGGGCTTTCGGCATCTGCGTGATTTTGCCAAGGGTGTTACCGGTGCCGGTTGTGACCGGCCCTGATGCCACAGGCTCCGTGCGGGGCCCGTCAGCCAGTTCGGGTAAATTAAGCCGGGGATGGTCCTGTCTGAATTGCTCGTACTCCTGGGGTGTCCATGAGTCCACATCGTCTGGTGCACCATTGTTATAGTGGGTAATCACCGAAACATAATCATCAGCCTTCGTTCCCTGAACCGTGCTGGAGGCAATGGCGTTGTAATAAGCATCTTCCTGAGCCGCCGTCGGGAGATTGGTGCTGACGGTGATATCATCGTTAGTCATAACAATTATTTCCCGTTCATCCAGAATTTATCGCCATGGCGCAGGACCGCACGCTTCCCTGCCCTTACGGTTGTACTGTGCTCCAGCGGATAGCACTTCCCTCCGACCGTACCGCTCTTTATGCCTTTAGCTACGCCGGGCTGGTCCCCGATGGTGGACGGAATAAAGCTCTGATTCATCACCACAACCGGACACGCATTGGCTTTTACTGAGGGAACTTCCTGGACAGCACTGCCCAGACGGGCAATCACCGGATACGGGATTGGGGGGGTAGAGGGCCCCATTGGGGTTTTACAGACATCGGGGGTCAGACTGACAACAATCCATTCGCTATTTTTGCGTGCCATATAATTTTCAGCCATGTCAGAAAACCTTTTCTGCAGAGGATGTCGCGCCGAAGCACATCGGATAAATGCGCCCGGGAAGCTTCTCAGGATCGGTTTCAAATCGCGCTTCCATCACGCGAGCCGGGACACTGGCAGAGATGAGATAACGCCAGCAAACCGTGACTTCCCGCCTCTCTGAATCAATATGCAACGTGTCTATCTGCATGCGCTGCGGTAGCCAAATGCCATTTTTCATTCGCAGCAAAATAAACGCGACATGATCCGGGAGCTCAAATTGTAATGCTCCATCGGGGGAGACCCCTTCCAGGTTCACCGACAGCGGCAGTGTTGGGTAAGGAATTTGCTGTTCCGAAGGCGCACAGTTCCAGTAGCGGAAATCAAAATCTGCGGGCAGATACGGTTGGCGTGCTGCCAGCCACTCTTCATCATAGGTGCCAGCCAGCGCCAAACGGGGTTGCCATGCACGCCCTAGCGTTCCCAGCCCAATGGGGTGAAAACAAGGCGCGTTGAGATCGGAATTACCCGCAATTTGTGCGGCAAAGTCTTCTGCCATGAGGGGGTGTTGCGGATCAAAAATTCGGGGGGCCGGGTATCGTTTTGGCTGTTTTGCCCGGGCATACCATGGCGCGATAAAGCCCCGTCCTAACGGATTGTGCGCGCAGGCCTCATGCGCCAGTGGCGTATCCGGTGCCTGTGGATGCTGGGCTTGTTGTTCCGCCGTCAAAAGCGCAGACCCGGCTATTTCACCCGTTATTTTTTCGTGTTTTTCAAGGCGATTCTCACCACCAAACGTCCCTTCCCAGCGCAGAGGATAAGAGACAAAGCGTTCCGGCTGGCTTAGCGACCATTGCTGAGTTAACACATGTTGCTCAAAATAGCGCTCACCCGTGACCATCAGTTTTCGGGACAGTAACGATGCGCCTTCTGCGTTTTTTATCACTATGCTGACCGGTATTTCGGTACAGGGGTGACGCTGTGCAGACCACGCAGTGGCATTAATAATGACATCACAAACCGGTTTAAACGGCGCGAGATCGCTTTCCTGCAACACAGATGAGGCATTCACTTTTTCGCTAAACTCATCCTCCAGGCAAAGCGGGACAGCATCATCATCCCGCACCCGAAGCTGATAGCCTCCCCGCCCGGTAGGTTGAAGTTGGTAGCCGACTTTCATTACCACAACATGCTTTTCTTCGTCACTGGCATCCAGCATCGCGTACTGCATGGCTGCAAAAGGTGTCAGATTGCGAAATTCCATTTCCGTGTCCTCAATTCAAATCGACATCTTTGCCGATAATATTGACCTGCCCACTGGCCGAAAAAACAAACTCTGTGCCGGTGATGGTTACTTTGCCATCTTTGTTCATCTTGATTGAGCTTTGGCCACAGGTCAGTTCGATCACCTCCCCTGCACTCACCTTCAGTGAGTTAACGACATCCACACTTTTGCTCATGCCAACAAATTCTGTCTGGTCGAAAGCCACGGCTGTCAGCATTTCAGCCCCCACAGTTATGTCATACATGCCCGTCACAGCCAGGGAACGAATGCCCCCCACAATCTCAGTGCTTGTCAGCAAAACTGATTCGAGTTTGTGCTTTTTTACGGTGTGAGTGTGATTTTCTACGATGGTGGTGGTCTGGTTTTTTGCCACCGTCACTGTCTGGTTACCGCCCACCCGTTCGCTGTGGTCGTTATCGACTGTGGTTGTACGGTCGTGCAGGACTTTGGTGTTCATGTCCTTCTGCGCGTGCAGAAACAGCTCTTCGCTGCCTCTGGCATCCTCAAAACGTAGCTCGTTAAACCCTTCGCCCTTGTGTGTCTTCGAACGAATTGCCATCTGCGTTTTCGTTCCCGGCAGACTCCCCGGCGGGATGTTGTTCACGTGGTAGGTTCGCCCCGTCACAATCGGCTGGTCCGGGTCACCGTGCAGGAAGTCCACCACCACCTCCTGCCCGATACGCGGGATAGCCAGCACGCCCCAGCCCTGGCCTGCCCATGGCTGTGTCACCCGTATCCAGCACGAGCTGTTGTCGTTGCTTTTCCCGTACCTGTCCCACAAAAACTGCAGGCGGATGCGGCCGTACTCGTCGCAGTAAATCTCCTCCCCGGCCGGGCCCACCACCATCGCTATCTGCGGGCCGTCCATCGCCGGTTTAGGCAACGGCGTCGGCCGCCAGGTCTGGGTGTGAGGAATGAAGCTGAAACGGTTGCTCAGGTGCGTGCCCTGCTCGCCCGCTTCCTGCTCCAGCGCCTGTGGCTGTTTGCCGGTGTGCTCAATACGCTGTATCTGCCAGGCGTGGTTCAGGTCCGGGCGCGGGTGGCGGCTCAGGCTGAACAACTGGCCCGGTTGCAGGCTGACATCGTTGCTTTGGCCCTTCCCCTGGCTGGCGTCGTTGCGCAGCGCCTCCAGCCGGTAGCGGGTAAAGTCCTGCCCGTGCTGCTCGTCCTTAAATCGACCCGGGAAATCAAAGTGTTCGTAGTCCGCGCGCTGGTTGCTCAGGTCGCTCGCTTCACGGTTAAACTGGGCCGGCCAGCGGGGATTTTTAAAGGTGTAGTCCTTCAGCTGCACCGTGGCCGGGCGCACCTGCGCGCTGCGGGTAAACGTGGTGACGCACAGCTCCTGAGCCTGGGCCGCCACGTTCGGGTTGTACGCCAGCGTGGCGCCTTTGGGCAACGAGCCGACGTCATCCGCGTAGACCACGGTGTTCTTACCCGGGCTGAACTCGAAGTAGTAAAAAATGCCCTCTTCTGCCGTCAGACGCTGGATAAAATCGAAGTCCGACTCCTGATACTGCACGCAGAATTCCCGGGCCGGATGCGGGTTGCGGAACGCAAATGCAAAGTCCGTTATCCTGTTCTCCTTCAGCAGTGTGCTGAGGATGCTCTCCACCGTCTCCATCTGGAAGATGCGGGCGTTGCGCCGCAGGCTGGTGCGCCACAGCGCCGGACGGATAACCATGCTGTAACGCGTCTGGTGAAAGCCGGTATCTCCCTGTTCAAAACTCGCCACCATCCCGGTGATGCTGCGCTGCATCACCCCTTCCCGCCAGACCATCAGCGTGGCGTTTTTATCCAGCACCGCCGCAAAATCCACCGCCGGGTCCGCACTCGCCAGTCCGACGTTCAGCACAAACGCCTCAGACAGCGCTTCACTGAGCGTGAAATCCACCACCGCGAAGGTCTGCGGCGGTAGGCCGCTGGCCGTCAGGGTGAACTGTAAACCGCTGGGCTTTTTGACCCCGGGCACCGGGGATGTGGTCTTGTCATCTGCAAACATAGGTACTCCTTACCTGAATGGCGGGCGTCAGCGGGCGGACTGCCCCTGCACCATGAGCTGGTGATATCGACTGAGCAGCGCGTTCCAGCGCTCACCGGTCTGGTTGATTAATAACGGCGACGGCGGCTGGTGCATGTCGACCGCCAGTGACAGCTGACGCAGCAACTCCTCGAGCGGCGTGGCGCGGTTAAGCTCGTTCTGCATCTGGTAAACGGCGGTTTTGAGATACGAGATGGTCAGGCTGCCATGGGCCTTTTCCTGTTCGACCAGCTTGTCTGAAAGCGCCTTCAGTTGCAGGCGGAGCTGAAAATAGCTGTCCTCTTCGGCGTTGTCGGCCCTGGCTTTCTGCAGTTGCTGCCAGCGCTGTGTCTGAGCGATTTGCAGAGGATCCTTCGGCCACAGGCTGCTGGCCTTTGCCACCACGCGGTCTGCCGTTTGCAGTGCGGCAAGAGGCGAAAGATCCTCCAGCACGCTAAGCTGTTCTGGGTAAGTGGGGAGTGTTGGTTTGCTCAGCCATAGCACTGCCGCTGTATCGGGCATCTTCACCAGCGCGTTCAGTTGCTGTTGCAGCGGCCTGACCTGGGTCATGTAAACAACCACCGCCGCCATTGCGCTGAAAAACACACCAGCCGCAAAACCGAGGATAACCGGTGAGCGTTTTGTCGCGGGTGTCGCAAAACGCACTTCCACACCCTGTCGTGCCGGGGTCTCCGGCTGATGCACCGGAACCACAGGCGGTTCCGGCTCATATTGCGGTACGGACAAATACACCAGCGTCTGCTTTGGCTGTGCGGCGGGCGCAGCGGGTTTGATGGTAGGGGCTTCCAGCCGCTTCGCCGTGTTCTGCATCAGGTACAGCAGATTTTCGATGCGGGGTACCCGGCTCAGTTCGACCTGCTGCAGCTTGTCGCACAGCAGTTGCAACGCCCGCTCCGCCCGGAAGATCATCGGCAGGTCCCGGCTTTCAAAGCTGTGCTGACGCAACTGGCTACCCACTCTGGCATTGAACCATTCGAGGATCTCCGTGCGCGCTTGCCCCTGCTGCGGCCACAGTTGATCCCACTGGTTAGCGACCATCGCCGCCAGCAGTTCACAACCTTCGGTAAACCCGGCCAGTCCCTGTTTGTGGGTACGGGCCAGGGTGTAATAGGCGGCAGTCTGCAAATCCACACCGTTGCTGCGAAACAGCGATAGCGACAGCGATTCGATTAGGCTCCAGCTCACCTCCGGCCGGGCCGGATGGTTAATTTTATTGATCTCTTCACGGATCGCCGCGAACTCAGGCCAGTCCCGGGGATCTGGGCCTGTCTGAATAATGATGTTCCCGGTAACTTCACTCATGCTTCATCGTCCTTAATAGAGCGTATCCGGCAGACTGAAGTGGCTGAACAGGCCGCCCGCAAACGGGTTGTCAGACTCATCCACATAAACGCGGTAGGTCATGTCACCGCCATCCACCCTGAAGCGCACATCAAAGCTGCTGCTGTTAACGCTGGTCAGCTCACCAGAGTTGATTAGCCTCAGTTGTGCCCACGGGCCGGTAAAGCTCAGGCTTCTTGGGGATTTATCGTTCTCATTCGGTACCAGGGTCAGCTTGCTTTCCACGCCGGTGCGCATGGAGTTTGGCCACACCAGGTGTGCCCGGTTGCTTGGGCCGTGGGCGTAATCCAGCAGTTGCCCGTCCAGGTTCAGAATGCTGCGTCGTTTGTTGCCGCTCAGGGTCACCGGCTCGAGAGCAAATTGCACGCCAGGGCCACTCTGGGTTGAGAAAAAGGTTTCCCGGATTTTCTTCGCCAGCTCGAGCTGTTCCAGTACGTCTTCCCGGATCAGGAGCTGCCCGTCGCTGTCTGCCGTCAGGTTGTTTTCAACAAACGGTTTCAGGTTGCTCTGGTAGAAGGTTTCCAGCGTGCCTTTCGGCCCGAAGAAGCGTTCGAATTCGCTGAGCGGAACATCCTCTTTCGCTTGCGGATCGAACGGATAACGCCCAGCCAGATAGGTCTGGTACTGCTTGACGATGGTGCCGTTCCATTCCACCTCCAGATAGCTGATCGCCTCTTTCATCACCACGCGCCACGCCTGATCTGCCAGATCTCCAACCCAACGATTCAGCGGCTCCGGCAGGTTCTTCGCCAGTTGCTGAACGTCAAAGATCGGGTCGCTATTGTTCTGGTCGAGCCGCAGCTGTACGGCCTTCAATGCCGCTTTGCCCGGCACCGGCGAGTTCTGAATAGCCAGCAGATAGCGGTGCAGTTCAGTCAGCTTCTGGTAAACACTTTGCAGCACGCTGCCTTTGTCGCCGTTTTCTACGAGCACGCTGGTTTCGGGGTCGAACTCGCGGTTAATACGCAGCAGTAAGGTATAGTCGGGTTGCGAAAGGAATTTCTCCCGCTCTTTCCCGGCCAGCGTGTCAGGAACGGCGGGTAAACGCGTGTTGTCACTGAGCGTCTGCAACGCGCGGCGGAACGGCTGTTCGCCGCTGATCACCTGCTCAATGGCGTTGATGGCCTGTTGCAGATCCTCAAACTCGCCTACCGACAGGTTGTTCATGGCGGCCCGCCAGGTGGCGTTGTAGTCACCGATGTACTGTTCGGTGACCTGTCGCTGGATCTCTTTGCGGTCAGCCTCGCTGTATTCAACGTTTTTGGTCAGGTTCAGCACCCAACTGTCCATCACGGTCAGTTCAATAAACTGATCGTTTTGCTTCACGAAGTAGTTTTGCAGCCCTTTGCGCGTAAGGAATGTCGGCACCGTCAGCAACTCTTCATCATTAGGCACAAACACATCGTCAAACCCTGCGCCAATCTGGTCGCGCAGATTCAGCGCGGGCGGCAGTGACTCTTGGGCTTTAATACGCAGGTTCTGGTAAACGCGCTGATAAATTGACAGTTTGCTCAGCTCGCGCTGGGCAGCATGGATGGGGTCGGCATACGGTACAAAGCTCTTGATGGCGTATTGGTCCCCCAGCTCACGGGACTGATGCCAGTCCGTGTGTTTCAGGGCGTAGTCCAGGTGGCTCATCAGTTGCTGCTGCAGCGCCCGCTGGCCATTGAATTTCTGGCTCCACAGCGTGCTCATGTACTGCTCCACCCACGGGATGTTGCGTCCGCCGCCGTCTTCCAGCATGCGCATGATGCGCAGGATTTCGAGCTTCTGCTCGCTACCCGAAGGGGCGGCATTGAGCTGTTCAAGCAGGCCGCTCATGAGGGCCGGCACAAAGCGCTGTTGCAGCAGTTGCAGATAGGTGTTTTCCACATACGGGCCAACATCGTTACCCTGATACAGCCCCATGTCCGCGAACAGGCTACGTTCCCGGTAGTCGCCATAAGCCAGCGTTGCGTCACGCACCGGGTTGAGCAGCGGGAGTTGTAGATTGCCGTAGCGATCTTCCCCTGCAGGCATATCCACCGAGAGGAAGTTTTTCGCCTGGCTTAAGACCTCCTGCCCGGCGTGGTAATTGCGCTGGTAGTAATACTGCCAGTAGCCCCACAGGGTCACCGCCACGAGCGTGCCAACGCCGGAGCAAATCAGCATGCGCTTTTGTGAACGCTGCAACCACAGGCTATTTTCCGTGGCGAGATTGGGCTCCGCCAGCAGGACTTTGCTGAACAAACTTCTGGAGAAATAAGGCGAGGTATCTGCCACCGGCCAGGTCGGAAAGGCTTGCGGTGCCAGGTGATATTGCACGGCAGCAGACTGGGTAAACACATCGTCCATTTGCCCGCGCTGCTGCGAGGACGTCAGGTACACACCGCGCAGAAGCGGGTGGCTGTGGTCACCGCTGTACAAGATCCCTTCCAGCAGTTGTAGCACCGCATCGTATAACCCCTGCATCTGGCGGGTAAAACTGAAGAGCTGGCTGCGCTGCCCGGCCTCGACGCTTTGCAGCATCATGTCCGGCATCGCGTTGTTGAGCTGAGTGATCCACTGTTGCCAGAACTGGCGTAACTCTTCACGCCAGGCGGAGGCATCCATGCTGAACGTGACGCCCAGTATCGCATCGCGCTGGGTTTTGGTCAGCGTCTGGTACATCGCACCAAAGCCAAAGAGCAGATCCATTTTGGTGAACACGACGTACAGCGGTACCTGGATGTGCAGGCTGAGTTGCACCTCCAGCAGACGCTGGTGAATGTCAGTGATGTACGTCTCGCGCTGGATTTTATTTGCGGTCAGTAACGGGTGCAGATCGACAGTCAGAATGATGCCGTTGAGCGGCTGGCGAGCACGCTCCGTCAGCAGCCACTCCAGAAGGCTCTTCCACAGGCAGCGATTGAGCAGGGCTTTGTCCGGGACATCACACACCGGCTGCTCGATACACTCCCCTGCCGGGTCAATGATAACCGCCTGCTCACCCAGCCAGCAGCGCACCCGTAGCTCTTCGGCGTTCTCCATACGGCTTTGATCCTGTGCCGTAATGTCATTGAGCTTATAGCCTTCACGAATAAACGTCGTTTTGCCGCTTTTTCTGCCGCCAATCACCATGTACCAGGGCAAGCGATACAGGTACGACGGGGTGCCGAGCTGACGGTGAAGTTGGTGCTTCCAACTGCTGAGGTAGTGGTTTTGCTGTGCCACGTCCGCACTTATCGGGTCGTCATGGTGCTTTGTCAGCTGCAGCTGCAGCTTTTCCAGATGCTGCACACGGGCCATAAATTTCACGGTCAACCAGCAGACACCCAGGAGCACGAGTAAGGCAGTCACCAGCCAGCGGCTGAGCAGCGTCTCTAAAGGATGGTATTCAGCGACTTTCCACTGGGGGCCGTAGATCCAGACCCAGGCAAGCGTGCCGCAGGCCAGCAGAAACATCACCAGCGGGATCGACGCTTTAAAGCGTGGAAGCGCGGGTTTCACGATGCGAATAAAAGACGGCAATTTCATGTGTACTACTCCTGTTCCCTGGTTATCACGGTGTTAACTGCCGTTGTTTTTCTGTCAGTAACGTCATCAATGCGGGTTCCCATTCCCTGAGTTGCAACTGTTCCCCCACCAGCATCAGGCTGTGATACTGCTGACAGGCAAGTGCCGTTAAGCCTGCTTTTTCCAACAGTTGCGCCCCCATGAGCTGGTTGTAAAAGCGCGATCGGGGTTCGTTTTGTGGCTGGCATTCCAGCCGTTGTAGCGCCGCCTCTAGCCCCTGCTGCTGATAGCAGTGCCAGATTTCGTCCTGTTCGAGCGTGCTGTTGTCCTGTGCCTCGCCTTTGTGCTGTTGCAGCCAGGCCGCCGTCTCTGGCGCGAGGAACGGTGTCATGTCAGCGAAGTGCAGCGTGCTCAGGCCGGGCAATCTGGTCAGAAAAACAGTGAGTTCTTCCTGGATGGCCTGTGCCACCGCGACGTACCCAAGCTTTACGGCAATGCGGGCGGAAAGCGCATGGCCATCCAGCCAGTAAGGCACAAGCGTGAGGCTCTGTTCCACCTGCAGCCAAAGCGGCAAATCGGCATAAGGCAGACGGGCGAGATAATCTGCAATGCGATCGCTGGAGACAGCCGCCAGCGGCGTGCGTCCGTCGCTTTGTGCCATGGGTAGTGCAATGATGGTTCCCCATACGGCATAGCGGCGCAGACGGTAACCCATCGCCACATCCGGATGGAGCTGGCAGAGGATGTCGGCCATTTTTAAAATGCTGTGACGCCATGCTTTTTCATTAGCGTTATCCACCGTCAGGCTGGGGATAACAGGTACTGGCGCATTCGCTGCTTCGCCCATCAGCGGACGTTCTTCGCCACGAGGTTCAGCTTCCATTACTTTCTCCGGCAGTCGCGCATAATGGTTGCGCAACGCGTCCACCTCTTTTGCCAGAACGGGCTCATGGGCATGCCAGAGCTGTGCCAGATGCGCCAGCAAGCTCTGGGCGAGATCCCGCTGGATGACATCCGTTTTCTGGCTGAAGCTGGTACTGGCGCTGTCGAACCGCTTGAGAATTTGCTGGGCAAAGCGGCGTTTGTGCATGACGTTGGCGGGGGCTGCGTGAGTCCAGAAATGCTCTATCCACGCGCTCAATAGTGAGATCGCCAGCAGCAGTTGCTCCGGTTCTCCGCCATGTTGCAGGGTGCGCAGTAGGTGGACCATTAGGCGGAAGTCTTTGCTTTTATGCACCAGCAGCGCGATAAGCCGCCGCTGTATGTCGTCCAGGTCCAGGGTGCTGTGCGCCAGGGATCCCAGTTTCACCATCTGGCCATCGAGGTATTCCCATTCCGGATCGTCATCCGCCAGCGCCAGTGCAACCTGCTCCGAGGTGAGCGGCGTGAGGAGTAATGCGTGCCAGGGATGTTGCGACGAGATATCCATAAACTTACCAGTGGCAGGCGTTGCGCAGAGGTTTCACAACCTCCGACAACTGCTCAATATTAAACGTCAGACGAGGAAATCCCCCTTCCACGCTCTCGATGGTCAGCGTTTTTGCGGGCATCAGACGTTTGATTTCGTCGATGCCAGCCAACCCCCGACTGGACTCCAGGAGGTAGCCGTTTTCACGTAAAAACCACTGGGCAGCGAAATGGTCTTTGTCGGCAGCGAGTCTCACCGAGCCGTCTTTAGACTGCGTGGTGATAGCAATTTGCAAACGCGTAATGTTGTCAATGCAGCTAAACATCAGCACTGGCCGTGGCGGCGGAATACCCATCGCAGGGGTAGTGATCACAACAGTGGGGTTATTGCCCGCACCCTGCGTCACCAGAAAAGCGGTTGAGTGACGGGTGCGTCCTTTTTCCTGATCCATCGCTTTATGCCAGGCCGGGCCGCTACTGGTCTGGTTAATGGCGATTTCCGTGGCAGTGGAGAGTGCCTGGTCGTAACACGCCAGCCGCACCAGTGGCGACGTTTCCTCACGACAGCGCGTCACCTTCGCCAGTTTCTGCGTGACGGTCATCTCCCGTTCAGGATCCAGAGATACCCCCTGTTCCGCTGTCGGAAGCCACTGCCCAACATGGGCAATCAGTGCGGTAATCAATAGCCATGTGCTCATACTTCACACCTGTATTTCGTCAACTTGTAAGCCAGCGTACGAGGCGCAATCCCCAGGCTTTCCGCAATGCGGTTTTTGTCTTTTCCGTAAACGCGCATGCGCTGGGTCAGGATGGCGATTTCAAAAGCTTCGACCGCTTCGGGCAGGTCATCAATTTTGCTGTAGTCGTGGGAAAGTCCTGGCAACGTACTGAATTCCTCAGCCTCATGAAGCGTGGCAAGGAGTTCATCCATTTGCTTTTCGCGCAGCTGCTGGGAGGCAAACAAGGCGCGAATCTGGCTAAGTTGTATACGGAGCTGCTCAGATTCTTGCAATTTGATCAGGCGATGCTGGAAGACGTAGCAGTAAACGCCAAAAATACCGTCGGGGTCCGCAAAGCGGGCGATCCGTTCGGCAATGATCGCAATGACCCCACAGGCTCGTCCGTGTAGATCAAACAGCGGCAAGGCGTACATCCCGCATCCCACAGGCATCTCCTGAACCAGTTCGCGAAAAATGCTATCTTCAATGCGTACGCCCTGCTGCAATGAGTCCCAGACCAGCGGCGAACCGTTGCGCAGCACCTGCACCAGCGGGTGGCTGATGTCGTCGATGTTGATGTTGATGTTCAGGTTCACCGTTTCGTAGCTGTTTTCATTGGGATGGAGATAGCAATCCAACCGTCTTTCGTTGGCATTGAACATCGCCACCATCAGGGTGCTGAAACGCAGGCGGTGGTGTTTTATCGCCAAAAAACGGTAGATCAGCTTCTCGATGGAGTTGTCATCCAGTAGCGCCAGCACGCTTTTAAGGCGCTGCCTCATGCCGCCTCCTCAACCTGTGCGGTAAACACGTTCCCCTCAACTGACAGCCTGATGCTGCGAATCGTTGAACCCGCCGCCATTTTTTGCAGCAACAGTAAAGAGACCGGAGGCAGTAAGGCACCGTCGATAATCGACTCCAGCATTCGGGCACCGTTTTCCGTACGCGTGGCGCGCAGCAGGATCTCGTCGATGACCTGCGGGTCAATCACCACGTCGGCGTTGAAACGCTGACGCAACAGGTTATCCAGTCGGTTCAGCTTGCCATGGATAATGGTTTGCAGCGTGGCCCGATCCAGCGGCAGATAGGGCACCACTTCCATACGGGCCAGCAAGGCGGGTTTGAAGAAGGCAGCCAGTTCCGGGTACAGCAACGCGTTGATTTGCTCCGGCTGCGCAGCGTTATCAACGATGGTCTGGTAGCCCAGATTGGAGGTGAGGAAAAACACCACATTTTTGCAGTCGATAATCCGGCCTTCGCCGTCTGCCAGTTCACCTTTGTCGAAAGCCTGGTAGAACAAGTTCAGCACGTCCGGGTGCGCCTTTTCCACTTCATCCAACAGCACCACGGAATAAGGCTTCTGGCGAATAGCCTCAGTCAGCACGCCACCTTCACCGTAGCCGACGTAGCCGGGCGGCGAGCCAATGAGGCGCGAAACGGTGTGTTTTTCCTGGAATTCCGACATATTGATGGTGGTGAGGTACTGGCGGCCGCCGTACAGCAGGTCGGCGATTTGCAGCACCGTTTCGGTTTTTCCCACGCCGCTTGGCCCAACCAACAGGAAAGCCCCCATCGGGCGGCCAGGCCGACGCAGGTCTGCCCGTGCGGTGAGCAGGTGTTGATGCAGGCAATGGATAGCCGTGCTCTGGCCTTTGATCTGCTGCCCCAGATAGTCCGGCAATTCCGTGACCACCGTCAGTTCGCTTTGTGAAAGACGATTCAGCGGCACGCCCGTCCACTCGGCAATCACCGCCGCAATCTGGTGTTTATCCACATGCGGCGAAACGAGCATCTGGTGCTGTTGCAATGCTTCCAGCTCAATGCCCATCTCCGCCAGTCTGGCCGTCTGTTCGTCGCTGGCGCTCTCGTCCTGCGTCAGTAACTGCGACCTGAGATCGATAATTTGCTGCACCAGGCGCTGCTGGGTTTCCCAGCTGGACTTCAATTCAGCAAGTTGCAGCTCAATGGCTTCTCGCTGCTGGCATAGTTCAATTAAACGCTCGTCCGGGCGACCGAGATTCAGCCGCTGCTCCCGCTCGAGGATCTGGATTTCCATCGCCTGCTGATGTAACTGCGTTTGCAACGCAGAAACCTGGCGAGGTGCAGAGGTCAAGTTAATTGCTACCCGCGCCGACGCAGTATCCAGCACATCAATAGCTTTATCCGGTAACTGGCGGCCAGACAGATAGCGGTCACTTAACACGGCGGAGGCCTGGAGTGCTTCGTCGTCTATCAGTACGCCGTGCGCCTGTTCATAGAGTGTGCGCAGGCCGCGCATGATGATCGTCGCCTCTTCCGCGCTCGGTTCAGAGACGTTGACCAACTGGAAGCGGCGTGAAAGCGCGGCGTCTTTTTCAACGTATTTTTTGTATTCGCCCCAGGTCGTGGCGGCGATAGTTTTCAGCTCGCCACGGGCCAGGGCGGGCTTTAATAAGTTGGAGATGTCCAGTCCACCCTGCTGGTTTCCCGCGCCTATGAGAGTGTGAGCTTCGTCGATAAACAAAATGACCGGCGTGGCGGACTGGGCGATTTCGGCCATGATGCCTTTGAAGCGTTTTTCGAATTCACCTTTCACTGCCGCACCGGCCTGTAGCGCCCCCAAATCCAGCGTCATCAGCTCGCAGTTCTGCAATTTCTGCGGCACCTCGTCCGCCACAATCCGCAGCGCCAGTCCTTCAATTAATGCACTTTTCCCTACTCCCGCCTCCCCGACGACAATCGGGTTGTTTTTGCGACGGCGGCAGAGAATATCGATCATCAGGTCGATTTCGGTGTCGCGGCACAGCACCGGGTCGAGCTTGCCGCTACGGGCCTGTTCGGTCATGTTACTGGCGTAACGTGCCAGTTGGCTTTCGCCGCCCAATGCAACCGGAGCGGTACCGTTCCCGATTTCAGCCGGAGGGATTTCGGCGGAGTCGCTGGTCCACTGCGCAAAGTTCAGCCGCAGCAGTTCGCGGTTTACGGGTGACAGCGCGCGGTTTGCGCCAGGTGTCAAATAGCGCAACGGGCTGAGCAGTAGCGTCAGGAACATTACGCCGCTGCGCAGTTGACCGTGTTCCATCTCTGTAGACGCCAGTAGCCAACTGTCCTGCAGCCATTCCACTAGCAGGGGTGAAAAACTCGGGTACGCCTGCGTCACTGTCTGGTAGCTGGCGATGCGCTGATCGAGCAAATCCTGTAACTCATCGAGCTCAACTCCGGCATGGTTCAGTATCAGTCGCACGTCGCTCAACGGGGTAGCGATCATCTGGCGTAACACCTGAGAGACGGTAATTTCCGCTTCCTGCTGGCTTACGCAATGGGCCGCAGCGGCCTCCAGCGCATGGCGGGCAATCGGGTGCAGGCGGTTTACCAGAACAGGCAAATCAATCTGGATCATTTTGGGCTTTCCTTGCTCAATAAGTTGTTGAGTTGCTGCAATATATCCTGGCTCTGGGCATGCAGATTGAGGGCGTAAAACAGGTAAATCACCACCAGCAGCCCCACCCCGCCCCACAGAACATGTTTGATGGACAGTCGCCTGATCAGTTGGTAGTGCCCACCTAAACGCCCCGGCTTTTGGTGCAGCACGGTGGCAGGCGCATCTCCCCGCAGCGGGTGGAGTTGGTGGTGCAGACGACTAAACAGGCGTTCAAATTCATCGCTGTTTCGCAGGGCTACTTTGTAGCGCCCGCGGTAACCCAGGCAGAAACAGAGGTACATAAATTCCAGCAGATCCTGGTAGCGCTTCGGCTCCCCCATTAAGCGCTCCAGCAGGACGTAGACTTTCTCGCCACCCCAGGTTTCGTTGTGGAAATGCACCAGCAACGATTGCTGCAGCCAATCGTTCTGCGAGTTCCAGCCGTGACCCAGTGCGGTTTCATCAATAAAGGTACAGAGCACATAGCGAAACGAGACGATGGCCCCCGGCTCGTAGCCTTTGGTTTGCAGGAACTGTTCGGTGGCGCGAATATCCGCCACCACCTGCTGATAAAGCTTGTCCGGCAACGGCTGGTTTTCCATCTCTTTAAGGCGCAACACCATGCCAAGCAACGGCGTGGCGGCATCGACCATCGCATTCAGGCTTTCGCCACGCAGCGGGAGTTGGTATTGCCGGTAAGAGGCAACCGTATCCGGGGCCGCAAACAGCAGGTCGTGAGTGACCGCATCCGTTTTCATTAGCTACTCCTGATGGCCCAAAACTGCATGTCCAGTTCAGGGAACTCGCCTGAGACGTGGAAAGCGATAGCGTTGCTTTGCTGGATCTCTTTCCAGGCTGCACTCTGCCTGTCGAGCATGAAATAGGTGTAGCCAGAGTGGTAAGGCAGCTGGCGTGGGGCCGCAGAAAGCGCCACCAACGGCACTCCGGGGAGCTGCACGCTGACCAGCTCACGGATTTTCTCAAGCGTAGTGATTTTAGTTTGCTGCACAAACTGACGGCGGAGCTGCTCTTGAGGGATCTGCGCTCGCACAGCGAGCACGAAATCGGCGCTGCGCAGGAGATCCCGGTCGTTGATCGTCGCCACGCGAATACCATGCGCTTGCATATGCAGCTGGATGGACACCGCTCGCGGCGTCAGGACAGTGCTCAGCACCTGGCGCAGCGCCTGGAACAGCGGCTGGAAGGTATCGGTGAGATTATCGTGGTTATAAACCGGGAAGACTCCCGCTATGCGCGCCTCATCGGTAAAGGTTCGCAGCTCACCGCAAGTCTGCACCAATTGGCAATAGAAATGCTGTGGATGTAGAACCGTCTGATGCGCCAGATGGGTAAACAGCGGTTGCATCCGGTTAAAGACCTGCAGCATCATAAATTCGGCGACATCGGCAATGCCCTGCTGGCCTGGGGAGCCGATGCGTTTAGCCAGCAGACGGGCCCGCTCGACCAAGGTCCCCTCCACTTCATCCATAAAGCTTTTGAGCGAGACGGAGACATTGAGCGTAGTGCAGGTCGGAATAAATTCTTCATCCAGGATCAACGCGCCGTCCGGGCGTTTTTCTTTGATACGGCACAACGGCAGCGCGGAGTACGCACTGAGATCTTCGGACCCCTGCATCAGACGCGGGGTAAGTTGCGCCAGCACTAATTGACTGACATCGCCCCCGTCAGTATGCAGATCCCGTACATCATCAAGATGCTCGCGGTAGCGAATAGTGCTCTGAGTCTGCCCCTGCTGGCCGACGACTTCGTTGATGGTGTCGTTGAGCATCGGCAGCGCCAGGTAGATATCCCGGCTGGCGGTGTCGTTACAGTTAAACACGTCCAACGGTTTCGGACAGTTGTCCTGATAAGGCATCTCAAAAATGGAGCCGTCAGGCATGCTGCCGCTGGCGGCACTCACCCCAATGCGTCCGAGTTTTAACAACTCCTGGTTGATGGCCAGCGAGTGGAAACCGTAGCCATAGCTGTTTATCGTGGTGAAACGCTGATGCAGCTGATAGTCATTGTGCCGCTGCTGTTGCTGAAAGTGCTGGGGTTTGATAAACAACCCTTCGCGCCAGATCACCCTGTTTTTCGTTGGCATACTTATTCTTCCTCTTCCCTTAGCTCGATCTCGTTAGCCCTGATGTGGATCAAAATCTGGTAGTGCTGCCCGATGCTTTTGATTTTTATAGCCTTCTTCCACTCGCTGTGTTCCGCATCGGCAAACCAGGCCACCACGCCGATGTAGCGGGTTTTCTCTTCAAGCGTGATGGGGGACAGTGCTTTGTACTGGTCCGCCAGAAGGGTGTATTCCTGGTGGTCAAGGTAGTTTTTGCCGAGGGTCTTCTCCAGCGTGTCGGGGGTGAGCTGGTCGTGATCCGCCGCAAGCAGCTTCGAGTCTTCGCTCAGGTAGATGACGGCGAATTCAACGGATGTGGCCTCCCCCTCTGTATTCGGATTGGTGTCAGGTTCGGCCAGCAACACCATTCTCACGGTGGAAGGTTGTTCGGCTGGCACCCCAACAGGGACATCTGGATCCATAATCACTTCGCCGACTTTTTTTACCGCTTTCCATGCACTGCACCCCGTCAGTAATAACGCCAGGCACAGCACCGAAAGCAGGCGGTAGTTTCTGGTGTGTTTTATCATTCGCTGTCTTTCATCCCCTGACGCAGAGCCTGGTCATAGGCCTGGGCGTAGACTTCGCCAAACAGTTTTTCAAACCCCTGCTGGCGGCTGGAGGACAACTCCTGGTAGTAGTTTTTGTACATTTCCCACGCCCAGGCAGAGTCTCGTTCCTGGCGTTCGTTGCTGCGTAGATAGTGGGTAAAGCGCGTCAGTAAACGCTCCGGCGAGAATGCATCCAGCATGGTGTTGAGCGCCTGAGTGATAGCTTGCTGATTAGCCTGATGGTGCAACCGTAGATTGTGTAGGCTCTCTGCTACCGCTGCAGGGGCCGCCAGGTGAACCGGACTTTTGCCATCTGCAAACAGCAGGCTTAGCGTGGTGTCGTAGTCCATATTCAGCCGCAGCGGATTGTCTTCCAGCGGCCGCAGATGTTTGTCCCGCAGGCCGTGCTGGCTACGCTGAAGGGCAAGTAGCCCTTCAATTGTCGCTTTGAGCGTTTTTCCAGCTTCTTCCAGGAAGTCATTTGCATCCTGGCTATTACGGATCGGCAACTGCGCATCAAACCCGCGCATCAATGGGGTAATTGCCACATGAAGCGGAGCAAGTTTGTGGTCCGGTTCGCTGTTCTGGACCGCACGGTATGGCGTGATATGGGGGAGGTCGACATACTCCTGTTCCATCGCTGTGCTGCTATCCGAGAGCGGGGAGGCAGCAAGCGGGCTGCGGTACCTACCCTGATGCAGGAGCTGGTCGATATCCGAACTCACCGTTAAGTTGTTCCGGGTGGTCAGGCTTTCGGTTTCCAGCACCCTCAGGGGATCGCTGCTGAAACCGTTAACCACGGTAGAAGCCAGACGGGCTTCCTGCTGGCTGACGACGACACGCGACTCCCCGCCTTCCATCATCGCTTCCAGTGGGTTGTTATAGTTAGATACCAGAGAGTCCGGCGATACGGTGAGCGGGTCGACCGCCCCGGCGTCTGAATACGCGATACGGCATTTGAACGTTAAGGTGCTAAGGGCGATTTCATCTCCCTGTTGCAGTAGCACGAAACCTGATTTCACCGTCAGCACGGACTGGTTAATGGTGATCGCATCGTTTAATACCCGCAGGCAGAAAGCGCCGTCACGCCATTCTATGGCGAACGCCGAGGCATGGACGCTGCCGCTCTGATCCTGAATCGACCAGGGATGGCTAACGTCGCTCCCAACCGTGCCGCCCTGTAAGTGAAACAAGTGGCTTGCCTGCTTGCCGCTTTCCAGTTTGTCGCTGTTGATGACCCGTAATGACAGCGTTGGCTGCTGTTTATCCATGTGTTACTGAATCCTTATTGTTATTCCATCACGCTAATGGTGACGTGCGGCTTCGCTTCGGGCTGTCCCAGAAAACTGGTCCAGCCCAGCAGGTTGTTCTGCTCTGTGCCCAGCACCATGCCGCTTACCTGCTTTTCTGCCAGCCCCAGACGTAATTCCCACGCAAACTGGTCACGCATAATGAAAGCCACGAACATCACCAGCGGCGCATAGTTGGCTCCATCAGGTAAAAACGATAAAAACTGCTCGCGGGTCAGTTTGTTAATGCACAGTAGGAACTTGCCGCTACGGTCTGCCACCCTGGCACCAATAGAGAAATTGACGCCCATCACCGACTTTTCCTGATACTTATTACCACGCACCCGCACCCTGCTACCCAACCGGTTCTGCTGTTCCGGGGCAATGCTGACCTTGCGCAACTGCCAGCTGTGAAGCGTGACGTCCTCGAGGTTGAAGCAGTGGGAAACCAGACTGCAAATCACCTCCGGAGCTCGCCCCGGGCTTGCCAACAGGCCAGCATAGGCGAGCATTTTTTCGTGGTTAATTTGCAACTTGTTGCGGATTGCCGTGCTGCCCAGCCCCACCAAGGCAAACATCCGCTGGGAGAAGGGGTCGTTTCCATTGTCGAAGCAAATGTAGTAGCGGTACTTGCGCCAGATCTGATGCAGCAGCGTCAGCAGGCGGTGGTTGAATACGTTCATGAAATCCGTCAGCCGGTTTTCGTTTTGCGCATCCTCCCAGGCCAGCGAGTCCAGGTAATATCCCGGCAGCGGCGACTGGCTGCCATGCAGCCCAAGGAACGAGACCTCCAACTCAAACTGGTTACGCGCCGAGGTGTGCAACGCAATGATGTCGCGAGTGGGGAAAGCCAGGCTCGCGGAGGATTTAAAACGAATCGCCTCCTGCCCCGGGTCTTGGGCATGGGAGGGTTTTTCCCACGCTACCGCCAATTGGTGGAGAAGCTCGACCAACTGAAAGAAGTTGTAACGTGTTACATCCAGCCCCGCGGCGAGCGGAGTCCCCTGCTCCAGCCCTACATCAGTGCGTGCTGCCCCGTTTGTACTGGCCATTCGTAACATTCCTGATTATCAAGATTGGTAACTTTTAAGAGATGGAACGCATTGACGCTGGCGTAGAGCGAGAAGAAATGTGCCAACACTGTGCTGAAGAGATAAAGTTCCCCCTCCGAGTTGAATGCACTTTGCTCCAGCCACAACGTGGTCTGTAATCCCCTGACGGGCAGCCCACGGAACAGGCGGTCAATGGGTTGTGTTTCGATGCGCTCAATGGCGTCCAGCCTCCGTTGTGAAGCCCTGGCAGACTGCCGGTTGTGCATACTCGGAAAATCATAAGTATGCAAAATCTGCTTCAGGGCATCTTTATCCAGCAACGACATGTAATTCAGAGACATATTGGAGAGCAGCGACCAGTGCAGGCTGCCGTCTACCACTGGGTAGAGCGGCACCGAGGGCCGGGTAATATTGCGAAAAGTGGCAAACGATGGGCTGCCTTTTGTTATCTGGTTGATATCCCCCACCCGAAGCAGCAAAGGCAATTCCCGGTTGGTACACGTCAGACCAATAGAGATGTTTTCGCCCTTCATCACCACGCTGGATTCGTCGCTGCGTACGAAGGAAATAAAGTGATCAAATCCTTTATGGAACAAACCGTTCTTGACCCGCAATCGATAGTAGAGCGCGTCCCGTGACTGGGTATGTTCAACCTGATGGTGGAAGCTTTCAAAAGAGGTAAATGATCTCCCCCGCCCGCTTGAGTGCCCCGGCATGCCGCCGGTTTCATCCAGCCAGCTGTCTACGCTATCCACGGAGAAAATATCGAAGTGATCCGCATTGGGATAACTGACGCGCAGTGGGTATTCCGCTTGAGTTCCGTCCAGCACAATGGCTTCACTGTCATGCTCGAAGAGGTTCACCGCTGGCGTGCAGTTCAGGCGTAGCGTGGTCGAACGGACTTTTACCTCAGGCGGCAGCGCCTGCGAGAAATAGAAATTCAGCGTAAATTCACGGGCATTAAGCTGTGGTGGTAAATCAACGACACCCGTCACATCAAAGAAGAGGAAGCCTTCCGGAAAGCAAAAATACTCCTGAAGGATGCGATAGCCCATATAGGCGTTTTTGGTGTACGGCAATAGCGCGTCTTCACGCGCAAAGCCCACCGGCGTAAAATCAAAGTCGGGCATTGGGATAATGGCGCCATTCACGACTAATTCTGCTCGTTCGAAGTAATGGCTGATCCAGAAATAAAGCTGGGTACTGGTGTAATAATCTTCGCTCAAATAAAAGCGCAGTTTGCCCAACTGCAGATCCTGCATATTCAGTTCAGCTTTCGAGGCAAAATCGACGCGCAGTATTCCGTGCTCATTGCTGTTGTTGGCCGAAATATTACTGATAGCCATCGGGAACAGCCAGAGATCGCGGCACAGCCTGAAGGTACACTGCAGCCCGCGAGCATCCGTATCTTCTTGTGGAACGACCGGCACGCTCAGCACCTTAATACCACGGTTTATCAGCGTGGCCTGGGTAACCACGTTGTCGTCCGGCGTATATTCGATAATCGTCATGCTGGGAATGGGCCGTAAATAGTTTGGCCAGAGCATGTTTAGTAAGCCGTGGGTTAGTTCCGGGAACTGGTCATCAATTTTCTCACGCAGGTTGCCCGTTAAAAAAGCAAAGCCTTCCAGCAGACGCTCAACGTCCGGATCTGAACCCTGCTCAGATAAAAAAGCGGCGAGATGAGGCCGCTCGACGGCAGCATCACGGCCTAGTTGCCGGAGGTAATCCAGCTCATCCCTGAAATATTTTTCGAACGACATTAGACATCCTGGCTAAAGCAGTAACGACGGTTGTTGTCCAACTGGATATTAAATTCGACCACATCACCAATATTGTCGAAATCGACGCAGGCGCTGATATGGAAGCTGAGCAGCAGCGGGTCCGCATCGCTGATTAACGACTCAACCGTAACGGCGGAAATGCGCGGTTCAAAACCCTCAATGCACTCTTTAATAGCCCGTTCGATGCTGGTTCTGAAATCGGAGGTGGTTGCTGTAGCATCGTTAAAATCAACTACGCCAAGACCGATAGCGCTCTGGCACCCTCCGGGCCGCGAGTTCAGAACTTCATTTAAATGCTGCTGGATAGAGCGTATCAACCCGGAAAGGCGGCTACGGGAGGAAGGTCGTCCCTCCCCCTGTATGCGCTCAAACAAGCTGGCAGAACTCCCTCTAGCCCAGTTAAGTAGCGCAGCCATACCTTGTTATTCCTTATCCAGGCGGCCAACCAATGACAACTCGAAGCTCGCCCCCATGTATTTGAAGTGCGGACGAACCTGCATCGCCACTTGGTACCACCCCGGATCCCCTTCAACTTCCAGCACCTGAATTTGCGCGGAACGTAAAGGACGACGGCTGCGAACATCTGTCGGCGGGTTTTCCTGGTCGGCGATATATTGCTTCAGCCAGTTGTTCAACTCACGTTCCAGATCCTGACGCTCTTTCCAGGAGCCAATCTGCTCACGCTGCAACACTTTGATGTAGTGTGCCAGGCGGTTGATGATGAACATATACGGCAACTGGGTGCCCAGCTTGTAGTTGGTTTCCGCCATTTTCCCTTCTCGGGTATTGGGAAAGACCTTAGGTTTCTGCACTGAGTTGGCCGAGAAGAATGCCGCGTTGTCACTGCCTTTGCGCATCGTCAACGTGATAAATCCCTCTTCGGCGAGTTCAAACTCGCGGCGGTCGGTGATCAGCACTTCCGTGGGGATTTTGGCCTGAATCTGTCCCATGGCTTCATAGAGATGGACCGGCAGATCGTGCACCGCACCGCCACTTTGCGGACCGATGATATTCGGGCACCAGCGGTATTTGGCGAAGCTGTCTGTCAAGCATGAAGCAAGCAAGAAGGCGGTGTTGCCCCACAAGAAATGCTCATGGTTTTTGCTGACATCTTCGTAATAATTGAAATTTTTGATCGGGTTTTCAACCGTGGAATACGGTAACCGCAGCAGGAAGCGCGGCGTGGTTAACCCCAGGTAACGGGAGTCTTCTGACTCACGCAAAGCTCGCCACTTAGTGTGCACCGGGCCTTCAAAAACCGAGCGCATATCCTTGATGGCTGGGAGCTCGGTAAAGCTCTCAATGCCGAAGAAATCGGGTGCAACGCTGGACAGGAACGGTGAATGCGCCATGGCCCCGACTGCGCTGACATACTGCAATAGCTTCATGTCCGGTGAAGTATTGCTAAAGGCGTAATTCCCGATGATGGCCGCCGTTGGCTCGCCACCAAACTGGCCGTAACCGGAGGAGTAAACGTGCTTGTAGAAGCCGGACTGGATGATTTCAGGTGAAAATTCAAAGTCTTCCAGCAGCTCGGCTTTCGTCGCGTGCATGATGTTAATTTTGATGTTTTCACGGAAATCTGTGCGCTCAACCAGCAGCTTCAGCGAGCGCCAGGATGATTCGATTTCACGGAAGACCGGCGCGTGAAGGATTTCATCCATCTGCACGCTGAGCTTTTTGTCCAGCTCAACGATCATCCGGTCAACCAGAATCTTATTGATGGGCTCTTCGTTGACGCCAGTATCGAGAATGCTGGCAATAAAGGCCGCAACGCCCTGCTTCGCCACGTCGTAACCGTCGTTGCCCGGCATCAGACGGGTTTGAGACATTATCTCGTCGAGGAGATACGTTGGGCTGGTCTGCCCCTGAACGAAAACTGAATCTTCTTGTAAAGACATACGTTGAATTCCCTTTATCACGCACAATTATTTTTGATTAAGCATGTCCAACTCTTTGAGCAACTGCTCACGCAACGCTTCATTACCTAACAAATCCTGTAGACGCGAACGGAACGCAGGAATATTGCCCAGCGGCCCTTTCAGGGCCACCAGCGCTTCGCGCAGTTCGAGGATTTTTTTTAGTTCTGGCACTTTCTTCGCCACGTTATCCGGGGAAAAGTCATCAAGAGAATTAACGGCTAGAGTGATGGGCATCTCTTCTTTGCTGTCACCGTCCAGGTGGTTAGAGACATTGAACGCCAGGCTGATATTGGCTTCGTTCATCACAGCGTTGAAGTTGTTTTTATTAATCGATACAACCTGACGCTCTTCAATAGGAGTATCTTCTCGAACGCCTTTAAGATCGCCCACTACCAATAAATTTAGAGGTAATTCAATTTCTGCGATCTGGTCGCCAGTATTGGGTACATATTTGATGTTTATCCTTTCTTTCGGAGCAACACTACTCTGATTACTCTTACTCATAATTCGTCCTTTTTTGTATCAATAAGGGGTTGTCATTAGTATTTATGTTTCAGATACAAGAATACGCCTTCAGATAATGTGAAGTTATACCTCAACCCCTAATAATAAATGAATAATGCCACAATACTATCCGATTCCGGACCATCATCGTACGAAGGCATTCTTATCCCATCAGTAATGCCAGTTAACATATCCTCACAAACTTCCGGATTAAAGTCCAGCGTACCTATTTTTCGTAAACATTGGGAACCCTCTTTTCAGGGTCGCGTAAACATTTTACAGCGATCACTAAAATAAATTATCACCATCCAAATTAACCATTCAAAAACACAGAATTAGAAGATCACTTAATAAACTACCAATGTATTGATGAATACCTTAGCTCGTGACCTGGTCTGAAACCCCAGAATAAAAATCTATTTTTGCAAACATTATAATTTTAAAAACCATAAAGACAAAAAAAAGATATTCCTGTTTTCCATGTAACTTGGACACCTTAAAAAAACGCTTTATAGTGCCCCGGCATTATCAGATTGCAGGTCTGACTGCAGAGCAAACGGAGCAAGATACTTGTCCGCATAAATTGCTCCATATCAAACAAAGCTTAAAAGCAAGGATACCTAATATGCCAACTCCCGCGTATATTTCCATCACAGGAAAAACTCAGGGTAATATTACCGCCAGCGCATTTACGGCTGAATCTGTAGGTAATATCTATGTGCAAGGCCATGAAGACGAAATGCTGGTTCAGGAATTCGAGCATATTGTCACCGTGCCAACCGACCCGCAGTCGGGTCAGCCCGCAGGCCAGCGTGCCCATAAACCGTTCCGTTTTACCGTGGCGTACAACAAAGCCGTGCCGTTGCTGTACAACGCATTAGCATCAGGTGAAATGCTGCCAACGGTAGTACTGAAGTGGTACCGCACCTCCATTGAAGGTAAGCAGGAGCACTTCTTCACCACCAAACTGGAAGATGCGACTATTATCGATATCGACTGTAAAATGCCGCATTGCCAGGATGCCACCAAGGCGGAGTTTACGCAGTTGGTTCGCGTCTCTCTGGCTTATCGTAAGATTAACTGGGAGCATACAACGGCGGGAACTTCCGGTGCAGATGACTGGCGTGCTCCGATCGAAGCATAATACCATTACATTTCGGGCTCTGAAAAGCCAATAATCGTGAGTGGGGAGTGAGCGTCGTAGAAGTCAACTCCCTGCTCTACGAAATGCAACGTCATAGAAGACGTTCACCGGGCCGGAATCAAAGCAATTGTCCAGGCCCGGTAAACATAAATACAAGATTTAGCAGAACCGCAAATTATTTCAGCAACCGTACCTTCACGGACTTGCCTTTGATTTTTCCCTGCTGGAGCTGTTTCCAGGCATGGCGGGCCACGCCCTGTTTCACCGCGACAAAGGCGTGGATCGGGTGAATATCAATTTTGCCGATATCCGCGCCATCGAGGCCCATGTCACCGGTCAATGCGCCAAGAATATCGCCCGGACGCATTTTGGCCTTTTTACCGCCATCGATGCACAGTGTCGCCATGGTAGCTTCCAGCGTAGTAATGGTGACGCTGGTCGGTGCCTGCTGCCAGTGCACCTTCATATTCAGCATTTCTTCCAGCGCGGCGGCACGCTGGCCTTCATCTGGCGCACAGAAGCTGATTGCCAGCCCGCTCTGCCCGGCACGCGCGGTACGACCGATGCGGTGCACGTGCACTTCCGGGTCCCACGCCAGCTCAAAGTTAATCACCATTTCCAGCGCTTTGATGTCCAGCCCGCGAGCGGCGACGTCAGTCGCTACCAGCACACGGCTGCTGCCGTTGGCAAAACGCACCAGCGTCTGATCGCGGTCGCGCTGTTCCATGTCGCCGTGCAGGGCCAGCACGCTCTGGTTGCTTTCGCTTAAAGCGTCACACACCGCCTGGCAATCTTTTTTGGTGTTACAGAACACCACGCAGGACGCGGGCTGATGTTTGCTCAGCAGCTTTTGCAGCAGGCTGATTTTGCCGTTGCGCGACACTTCGTAGAACTGCTGTTCGACGGCGGGCAGCTCATCGACAGTGCCAATTTCCACCGTCAGCGGCTCATGCTGAATACGGGTACTGATGGCGGCAATGGCCCTCGGCCAGGTGGCAGAAAACAGCAGCGTCTGCCGCTTAGCCGGAGCGTGACTGATGACGTCGTCGATAGCCTCGGCGAAGCCCATATCCAGCATACGGTCAGCTTCGTCCAGCACCAGCGTTTGCAGGGCTTCGAGGCTGACGGTCTCTTTTTTCAGGTGATCGAGCAGACGGCCCGGCGTTGCCACAATGATATGTGGGGCGTGGATCAGGGAGTCGCGCTGAACGCTGAACGGCAGACCGCCGCACAGGGTCAGAACTTTGATATTCGGCATGTAGCGTGCCAGACGACGCAGTTCTTTGGCGACCTGGTCGGCCAGCTCACGCGTTGGGCACAGCACCAGCGACTGAGTCATAAACTGGCTGGCATCAATGTGTTGCAGCAAACCCAGGCCAAACGCCGCCGTTTTTCCGCTGCCGGTTTTCGCCTGAGCGCGGACGTCTTTCCCCGCAAGAATGGCCGGTAACGCCGCCGCCTGCACCGGGGTCATAGTCAGATAGCCCAGCTCATTGAGATTCTCGAGTTGTTCTGCAGGAAGCGCGTTTAATTCAGCAAAAGAGGTCACGGTCATTATTCCGGTAAAGATATCGGTATCAGCCTGCGGCTGACGTACAGGGGCGTAATCATATCATTGCTGGGGGTCACGGCGGGAGTTTTTCGGGCGGGAAATGACAGCTTCCCGCCCGGGGGGTTATACGTTCATTTGATGTGTGTAGCGCGTGTCGCGTTGTTCTCACGCGCGACGCGCGGATTACCCTTCGACCACGTCAGGCTGTGATGTCGCCGATTGCGCCTGTTTTGCCGCTTGCATAGACATCAGTTTGTAGACCGCAAAGGCGCTCAGTGCACAGCAGATGCCAAGAAATACCGCCACGTAGGTCGGTTTACCGCCGGCCATTTCAACCAGGAAGGCGCTGATCAGCGGCGTAGGCCCTGCTACCAACATGCCGTTCATTTCTCGGGCCACGCTTATTCCGGAATAACGGTATTGCGTCGGGAAGACGCGCGCCAGAAGAAGCCCTTGCGGTCCGGCCATTGCCCCATAGCTGATGATGAACGCCACCGACATGCCGAGCGTGATAATCAACAAATTGCCGCTGTCGATAAACATGAACAATGGGAAGGCATAGACCACGGTAAACAGCGCGGCAGCGGCATAAATCTTTGCCGGATTATATTTATCCGCCAGCCAGCCCATAATGGGCGCACTGATAACCGCACACCAGGCCGAAATAAAGAGCGCGCTCAGCGCGGTAGTTTTCGACAGATGCAAGGTGTTGGTCATGTAGCTGATGCTGAAGGCACTGAGAATATAGACGTTGGCGTTGTGGCCCGACATCATCAGGAAGCTCCAGAACAGCTCACGTGGATAGCGGGTCAGGACAACTTTCAGCGGCAGTTTATGCGCTTTCTTCTCCTGATCTGCCTGCTTCATGGCCTGAACATATTCCGGCGTTTCATCCAGGTGACGGCGAATGTATATGGCGATCACGAACAGCACCGCTGACGAAATAAACGGCACGCGCCAGCCCCAGCTAATCATCATATCCGCTGGCATCAGGGATACGCCCCAGAAGGCCAGACTGGCAAAGATAATCCCAATCACCGTGGCTGATTGCAACAGGGCGGTATAAAAACCACGCTGATGCTTGGGCGAGTATTCATACAGCAGCGTCAGTGCTCCGGCATATTCGGCTCCGGCACCAAATCCCTGCGCCATCCGCATGATCACCAGCAGTACAGGCGCCATCAGACCTATTTCCTGGTAACCAGGCAGCAACCCGATAGCGACCGTCCCGATACCCATTAAGGTAATGGAAAATACCAGCGCGGGCTTACGTCCATAGCGATCGCCAATATGGGAAATGACCACGCCACCCAGCGGGCGAACAAAAAAGCCCACTGCGAATGTTGCAAAGGCTGCCAACACGCCAGCAACTTCCGAGAGATCGGGGAAGAATATTTTATTAATGATTAATCCTGCGGCGGCGCCGTACAACGCGTAGTCGAACCACTCAATGATGGTTCCGACTACTGACGCCGTAACGGCCTTTCTTAACCCTGGTGTTGCTTTTTGCTGCATGGTCTTCTCCTGTACAGAGGCAGATGTTGCCAAGCATTACGTTATTGTTGTGTTTCTTTCGTGTTATTGGAATGTATTTGCGAATGCACAATTATTCAAAAGTAAATTTTAGATTTATATATGAAGATCACATTCAGCCATCTTCCGTATCAGCAAAGAGGGAGCTGGTTCGCAAAATCAGGATAAAAAATAAGCGGCCAGAGTGGCCGCTTAGGAGAAAGCTTCAGTGCAGACTACGCGTCTACACCGCCGCTACGAATGTTTTCCGCGGTGGCGAATAGCAGTTGAAGTACTGCATCACGGGAAGGATTATTCATATGATCCAGATGCTTAACCCACGGGCACGCCAGTGCCGCTATAGCCTGTCCACCGCTGTTTAATAATGGCACGGCGATGTTGTAGACGCCTTCAACCTGCAAGCTCGGCATAATTTCGTACCCCTGCTCGCGGATTTGGGCCAGCTTTTTATGCATCGCCACGTTGAGGGTGCCATCCGTTTGTTCGCTCTGTTGCAGCATAAATTGCTGATCCTGTGGAGAAGCAAACGCCAACAGGACATGTCCGGAACTGGAATCTCGCAACGCGAAACGTGCCCCAACGCGAATACCAAAACCCCAGTATCCAGGTGCATCGACTTGAGCAATTGCCGTCAGTCCGCCGCGTTCATACAGCGCAATGTGGCAGCCCTGCTGGGCCGCTTCAGCGAAAGTTCGCAGATGAGGAATCGACTGAACCACCAGTCGCCGCATCGGTGACTGACGATGCGCCAACTCGAACAGCTTCAGGGAAAGCTGGTACTGATCGACGCTGGTGCGCACCACGTAACCGCGCTTCACCAGTCTGTCGAGCATGCGATAAATTTCATTGGGCTTACGTTCTAACGCGGCTGCGATTTCTGCCTGCGAAAGCCCTTCTTCCAGTTCGGCCAGTTTCTCAAGAATATCCAGACCTTTGTCCAGAGCCGGTGCGCGGTAACGATCTTCGACCGATTCCCCTTCAGGCTTGTTTTGCGCCATACCTTCCTCATGCCTGTACGTTAGTAACACGTTGTTTTTCGTCGTCACATCTTAGCACTTCTGAGGCATTTGCCATGACAGGTGCACAAGATGAAATGTGACGTGCATATATAAATTATAAATTCATATTTGAATTAAACAGTCAGATGTTTACAGTGTATTAACAAACCGCTTGTTCACCACCGGAGAAAAACATGACGCAGCAGAAGACCATTTTGATCACTGCCGCCGCACAAGGCATTGGCCACACCACCGCGCTCAGGATGGCAAACGCCGGGTTTAAGGTGATTGCCACCGATATCAATGAAGAAAAACTCGACGCGCTGTCGCGTGTTGAGAATGTTCGCACCGCACGCCTCGACGTGACCAATGCGGCAGAAATTCACGATTTCATCACCAGACAAACCGCTATTGATGTGCTGTTCAACTGCGCGGGGATTGTGCATAGCGGCGATGTACTGACCGTCAGCGATGAACACTTAAATCAGGCCTGGCAGCTTAATGTGATGTCACAGGTTCACCTGATTCAGGCGGTTCTGCCGGGGATGTTAGCGCGTCGCGACGGCTGCATTATCAATATGTCTTCGGTGGCCTCTAGCGTGAAAAGCGTGCCGAACCGCTGTGCCTACAGCATCAGTAAAGCGGCGGTCATTGGTCTGACGAAATCCGTTGCGGCGGACTATATCACCCAAGGGGTTCGCTGCAACGCCATCTGCCCTGGCACAGTTGAAACGCCGTCACTCCAGCAGCGTCTTAGCGATACCGGCGACTATGATGCGGCACGCGCCGACTTCATTCGCCGCCAGCCGATGGGACGCATTGGCAAGCCGGACGAAATCGCCGATCTGGTGCTGTATCTCAGCAACGCCACCTTCACCACCGGACACATTCATAACATCGACGGCGGCTGGTCTGCCTGAGATTTTCATGCTCAAAGGAGCCTGTAATGCGCTTACTTCGCTTTGGTCAGCCGGGTCAGGAACGCCCCGGACTCCTCGACAGCCAGGGAAACATTCGTGACCTATCCGCATGGATTGACGACATCAGTGCCGATACGCTGTCACCGGAAATGCTTGCTCGCCTGGCCTCGATTTCAACCGATGAACTGCCGTTGGTGGAAGGCAATCCGCGCCTCGGCTCCTGCGTCGGCGGCAGTCGCAAGTTTATCTGCGTTGGGCTGAACTATTCCGATCACGCCGCAGAAACCAACGCTGTGGTTCCGCCCGAACCCATTCTGTTTATGAAGTCCCCTCACGCTATTGTCGGGCCAAACGACGAGGTGGAGATCCCTCGCGGTTCACAGAAAACGGACTGGGAAGTCGAGTTGGGGGTCGTCATCGGTAAAAAGGCGAAATACGTCAGCGAAGCCGAGGCAATGGAATACATCGCCGGTTACTGTGTGATCAACGATTTGTCCGAGCGCGCCTTCCAGATCGAACGCCAGGGTCAGTGGGTAAAAGGCAAAAGCTGCGACACGTTTGGCCCAACCGGCCCGTGGCTGGTGACTACGGATGAGATCCCCGACCCGCAAAATCTCAACATGTGGCTTGAGGTGGACGGTCATCGCTATCAGCAAGGCTCCACGGCCACCATGGTGTATGGCGTGCGCTATCTGATTGCCTACATTTCGCAATTTATGACGCTCTATCCCGGGGACATTATTTCTACCGGTACGCCGCCCGGCGTTGGCATGGGACAGACCCCTCCCGTGTATCTGAGACCCGGCCAGACCCTGCGCCTTGGTATTGAAGGGCTGGGTGAACAACAGCAACTGACCCGCGCCGAATCCGGCTCCCCACAGTAAGGAAAACCGTTATGGCAGTAATTACATCCGTTGAAGTTTTTATGGTGATGCTGGAGCCAAAAGTTCGGCGGGAAGATGCTATCCAGGCGTTTGTGTGCCAGGAAACACCGTTTGTGCGCATTACCGATTCAGACGGCGCGCAAGGCCTGGGTTACAGCTATACCATTGGCACCGGCGGCCCCGCCGTTCTCTCTTTACTGGAAAAAACGCTGGCACCCGCGCTGCTTGGCAAAGAAGCAGACGAAATTGAACAGCGCTGGCGCGAACTGCTGTTTCTGACTCATGCCACCTCCGTCGGGGCGATTACCTCTCTGGCACTGGCGACCATTGATACCGCGCTGTGGGATCTGCGCTGTAAGCGGAGCAACCAACCGCTCTGGATCGCCGCAGGGGGCGCACAGTCGCGTATCCCGCTTTATAACACCGAAGGCGGCTGGCTCAATTTGTCGACCAGTGAACTGGTTGAAAATGCGCTGGAATGCCAGGAAAACGGTTTTGCCGCCACCAAAATGAAAGTCGGCCTGTCGGTTAAAGAAGATATGTCTCGCCTGCGCGCAGTACGCGAGGCGGTGGGCGATAATTTCGAGATTTTCACCGATGCCAACCAGGCCTTCCGGGTCGATGAGGCCATTCGCCGAGCGCATCATTATGAAGAACTGGATATCGGCTGGCTGGAAGAACCCCTTCCGGCCGACGATTTACAGGGGCATATTCGCCTGAGCCAGCAGACCAGCGTGCCCATCGCCGTCGGGGAGAGTATCTACAGCGCCCTGCACTTCCGCGAGTATCTGCAGCAGAACGCCTGTTCTGTCGTACAGGTCGACGTGGCGCGTATCGGCGGCATTACGCCATGGCTGAAGGTGGCGCATCTTGCCGAGTGCTTCAATATCGCGGTGTGTCCACATTTCCTGATGGAACTCCACGTTTCGCTGTGTGCGGCAGTGCCAAATGCCCGCTGGCTAGAATATATTCCTCAGCTTGATACGCTTACCCACCAGCCGATGCAGGTGGAAAACGGTTACGGTTTACCACCGTCCTCCCCAGGGCTTGGCATTGACTGGGATCTTCGTGCTCTCGAGCGCCACACGCTGCCAGGCAGTTATCAACGTCTGACGCGTTAATCTTGCCTTAGCGCGAACGCCTCCGGATTTGGGTTCGCGCTGCTTCGTTTGTACGATCACTCTGCTTTATAAAGCGGAATAACTGCGCCAGTAATGTAGCGGCGACGCAGCCACGATGACAGCGCATCCATGGTCATCACGACTGCCACCAACAGCAGAGTAATAAACATCACTACGTCCCAGTTCCACAGGCGCATGTTCTCAGCGTAAATCAGCCCGATACCGCCCGCCCCGACGAAGCCTAGTACGGCCGCCGATCGGGTGTTGGATTCCAGCTGATAGAGGCTTAGCGCGAGGAACGTCGGGAACGATTGAGTGAAGATGCCAAAGCGGTGTTTTTGCAGTCCGTTGGCGCCAACCGCCGTCAGACCGCGGCCCGGTGAACGCTCCACGGCCTCGTGCCCTTCGGCATATAAACGCCCAAGCAATCCGGTGTCCTGCATGATTATCGCCAGTACCCCGGCAAGCGGGCCAAGACCGACGGCGCGCACGAAAATCAGGCCCCAGATAGCCATGTCGATCCCGCGCAGCAGGTCAAACAGCCGACGCATAAACATCGCCACAAACCGTGTTACCGGGCCACGCATGACGTTACGCGCGGCAAGAAACGACAGCAGCAGCGCAATCACCGTGGCGGTGATGGTGCCGGAAAAGACAATCGCCAGCGTGATGCCAATCTGGCGGAAGTAGTAGCCAAACGGCCAGTTGAGAAAATCATGCCAGACGAACATGCGGAAGAAGTAGCGCCCAAGCTGCTGCATCCCGGTGGTGAGCTGTTCGTAACTGATACCAAACTGGATGAAGAACCAGACGTAATACAGCCCGACCGCCAGCGCCAGAATCGCCAGATGGCGCAGGTAGCGACCCTGGGCGCGAAACAGCGCCGGGTGCGCTTCGCGGTAATGTTCGGTGTCAGTCACCGCTTGCCAGTTGTTCATTTTTTCCCCTCCAGCACCCGCTGACGCAGGCGGCCAGACAATGTATCCAACAGCGAGACCACGATGACAATCAGCAGCAGGGTCATGCTCACCTGGTCGTAGCGGTCGAGTTTGATATTGGTCATCAGCTCCTGACCAATCCCGCCCGCACCGACCAGCCCAAGAATGGTCGACGAGCGGAAGTTGATTTCAAGACGCATGAATCCATATGAGAGAAATATCGGTTTGACCTGCGGCCACAGCGCGAAACGCATCCGCTGTATCGGCGAAGCACCACAGGCGATGAGGCCGCGCACCGGTTTGTCCTGCGCGCTTTCAATCGCTTCGTAGAACAGCTTGGTCAGGCTGCCGATGGTGTGCAGTGTCAGTGCCAGAAAGCCCGGGATCGCGCCAATCCCAAAAGCCATGACGAAAATCACCGCCCACGCCAGCTCCGGCATCGTGCGCAGAAACGCCACCAGCGCGCGGATGCCAAAGCGTAAACCTGCGGGTGCCCAGGCATTACGCGCCGCCAGAAACGCGAGGATCGTCGCTAACGCCACCGCCACCAGCGTGGAAGCCAGCGCCAGCTGTAGTGTTTCCCAGATGAGCGGTAACTGAATCGGCAAGCGGTAGCCCCAGTAGGCCAGCGATCCTTTGGTGTGCACATCGCCAAACAGCACGCCGCCGTGCAGCGTCGGCACGGTTTCGAGCATGTAATCGAGGAAATTCGGCAGAGAGTGCCAGATGGTGAGGAGATTAAATTCGGCGGCTTGCCCTGCCGCGATGTAGAGCACCAGCAGCAGCGCCGACCAGGTGAACGTGTCGCGCGTCTGACGCATTTTCACCTGCTGGTAGTAACGTTCAAATTCAGTATTCTGCATGTTCACTCGCGCAATGGACTCTCCCCCGCAGGCTGCACGGGGGAGTGAAAAGGTCTGATTAACGGGCGTTAACCAGTTCGCGTTTCATGTCGATAATCTGCTGGAAATCCGCCACGGTCGCCGGGCCGATGTGCTGGGTGCCACCCATCGCTTTGATGAAGCACTGGTGATCTTCTTTATCCAGTTTCTTCACCGCATCGACGACTTTGGTTTTGAATTCTGGCGGAAGGCTATTACTCACCAGGATTGGTCCGTTCGGGATCAGCGGCGATTGCCAGATGATGCGGATGTTTTTCATCAGGTCCGGGTTTCCCATGCGGATCAGGCGGTTGAACGCTCCGGCAGTGTATCCATCGTTGTAGTTACCCACCATCGACGCCCAGGTCACTGCGCCTGCGAACTGGCCGTTCAGCACGCCGAGAATGTCCTGCTCGTGGCCGCCAGAGAAGGTGACGCTGGAGAAGAAGTTATTGTATTTATCATCCGTGGTGCCGCCGAATTTCTTCTTGAAGGCCTGGTTCGGGATCAGGAAACCGGAGGTTGAATCCGGGTCAGCCATACCGAAAGATTTGCCTTTCAGGTCATCAAGGGTTTTGTACGAACTGTCGGCTTTGACGATAACCACCGAGTGGTAACCGCGAGACTGGTCTTTATCGTCCACCGCGATACCGACGATATCGACCGCTTTCGGGTTGTTGATGTATATCGAGGCGTACGACGATGGCGACATGCTCAGCACTACGTCCACTTTGCCGCCCAACAGGCCCTGGATAACACCAGAATAGTCAGAGGAATTACGCAGTTTGGTGTCGACGCTCAGTTCCTTGTCGAGAAAATCCTTCACGCACTGGTTATCGCCAATCTGCTGGGTGGCATTTTGCCCGCCCAGAATACCCAGATTCAGCTCTTTCGGTTGCTCCGCCGTGGCCTGCCATGCCACCAGCAGCCCTGCCATCATCGCGGAAAAACGTAATGCGCTCGTCATGTGCTTATTCATTATCATTGCCCGTGTTGTCTTGAGTTGAGGATTAATGGAGCTGGCTGATTTCGTCGACATAAAGTTGCTGCAGGACATCCGGGTTTAAGTCGTCCGGATGACCGTCAAACACGATTTGCCCCTGCGCGATGCCTATCACGCGGGTGCAGTAATTTTTCACCAGTTCAATCGAGTGCAGGTTGACCATTACGCTGATGCCCTGCTCGCTGACTTCACGCAGGGCGGTCATAATGCGCTGGGTGTTTTTCGGGTCGAGCGAGGCCACGGGCTCGTCGGCCAGCAGAATCGACGGGTTCTGGATAAGCGCCCGGCAAATCGCCACGCGCTGCATCTGCCCACCGGAGAGGTTTTCTGCGCGCTGTAGCGCATGAGGTAGCATGTTCATCCATTCGAGCAGCGCGATAGCGCGAGCGCGGTCGTCGTCCGAGAACACTTTGAACAGGGATTTGAACGTTGAGGTCTGGCTCAGTCGACCGAGCAAGACGTTGGTCAGCACATCGAGGCGCGGGACCAGGCAGAAGTCCTGGAAAATCATGCCGCATTCGCTGCGCCATTCATTGAGCGCGCGTCCGCTGATGCCGGAAACATCACGCGGGAGACCGACTTCCGGATAGCTGAGCAGTTCGCCCGAGGTTGCAGTGTGAGTGCCGTTGAGTACGTGCAGCAGCGTGGATTTCCCCGCTCCTGAACGCCCGACGATCCCCACCATTTCACCCGCATGAAGGTCAAAATTGATGTCGTTCAACACCTTTTGCTGGGCGTTGTACGACTTGCATACGTTTTTCACGCTCAGCACTTTGCGCTGTGGGGCGTGAATAATCTGCGGTTGAACGGGATAATCGTTCAGGGAAAAGAGTGCGCGAGCGTTGTTCATAAGAGTTCCACGTTGCTTGTTTTCGCCGTGGGTTATTAACAACGCTGCGCATGACGCTTTAATGACAGAAAAACGATAAACAGATGAACATCACGGCTTATGGCGTGACGGAAGAGGTCTCCGCTGCGCGCTCTGACTCAGCAAATACGCCGTGATTCAGATCAGTCACAATTGCATTCATCCTTGCTTCAGTCAGGCCGTAGTATCTGATGGCAATGGCGGTCAACAGATAGAACACCGATGGGATGACTGAGAACAGCAGAACGATGCCGTACAGGGCTTCAGCCGACTGCACCTGGCTGCTTGAAGCATAGCCATAATACGCCAGCACCCAACCGAGAATCGCCCCGCCGACCGCGACGCCAAGCTTGATAACAAAAATATTGGCTGCCACGTTCATGCCAGTAATACGGCGTTGGGTTTTCCATTCACCATAGTTGTTGGCGTCCGTTATCATTGACCACTGAATGGCTGCATTCCCGCCCTGGACCAGTTGAATCAGAATATGAGCGAAAAGCGGAATGACCCAGTAATTCATCGGCAGCATGAAGCACACCACACCCAATACCGCATTGATAAGGTTTATCCAGAACGAGAGTTTTACTTTACAGAAGCGGGTGCCAAACGGTTTGGCTAACACCGAGCCAAACATCGAGGCGAACATGCCCCCGAGCATAAACCAGCTGATGATATCCGCCCCTTCGCGCAGCACGCTATTCACGAAATAGACCACCGCCCCGCCGCGAATAACCACCGCCACCAGCATCGTGAAGTTATATACCGACAGTATCCGCCACTGATCGTTGCGGAACAGTATTTTCATATCGCGGGCAATATTCAGATTCTCTTCTTTAATCGGCTGAACGCGCTCTTTGGTGGTTAAGAAACAGACGATAAACATCAGGCAACCAATGATACCAAATATCGCCATGGCCACCTGAACACCGGTCGCTCTGTCGCCTGGATATAGATAATCTGCCAGCGGTAAAATTAACGCTGTGCCTAATGCGCCGCCAATGGGAGTAATGGCAAAGCGCCAGGATTGCAGCGACAGACTTTCCTGCGGGTCGGTGGTCAGTGCCGCGCCTAATGAGCAGTATGGGATATTAATTGCGGTGTACATCAGCGTCATAAATATATAGGCCGCGACGGCATAGACGACTTTTCCGCTGTCTGAAAAACTCGGAATAGAATAAACCAGCACACAGCTCACGGCGAAGGGAATGCAGATAGCCAACAGCCATGGTCGGAAGCGTCCCCAGCGGGTGGCGGTCGCATCAGCAATGGCCCCCATTATCGGGTCGGTAATCGCATCTAATATTCTCACTAATAAAAACATGGTACCCATGACTGCCGGTGGTAATCCATAAATATCGGTATAATACCAGGCAAGAATAGCGACCGATGAATCGAAAACGATATGACTGGCGGCATCACCGAGGCTATAGCCGACTTTTTCTCTGACGGATAACTTTTCACCTGCCACGATAAAACTCCCCTTCAGTATTACGTTGTGTAACCGGTTTCTTATGTGGCGCTATTTTTTGCACAGCCAGTGAAAGACGGTCCATTATGTTTTTTAGCTAGTTTCTTATGTTTTTTGCTTTATGTGATCTCAGAGGGATCAAGGAGATATATTCTCGATTTTTTTGTTTTATTGCTCACATAACCGCGCAACGGGAATTTGTCTGGAAAGGTGCAAAACGTTAACCCCGACACACGCCGGGCCCAATATTCGTCTATGGTTGTAAACAGCGGAATTTGCGCAGCTAAAAGGAGAATCAACGATGAGAAAACCCGCTTTGCGCCGCCCTGATACGCTTTACCTCGCCCTGCAACTCGCCCTCGGTGGCGCCCTACTCTCGCTGAGTCTGACCTCAGCCCAGGCGGATGACGTCCTCGCCGCCACACCGCAGTCGCCGGATATTTTATTGGGTCCGCTGTTTAATGATGTGCAAAGCGCGAAGCTGTTCCCGGATCAAAAAACGTTTGCCGATGCGGTACCTAAGGGTGACCCGCTGATGATCCTTGCGGACTACCGGATGCAGCGCAATCAGTCGAGCTTTGACCTGCGCCATTTTGTAGAAGTGAACTTCTCTCTGCCACAGGAAAAAGACAAGTACGTGCCGCCTGCGGGCCAGAGCCTGCGTGAGCATATCGACGGCCTGTGGCCGGTGCTGACACGTACCACTGACAGCGCCGCGAAGTGGGATTCCCTGCTGCCGTTGCCGAAACCGTATGTGGTGCCCGGCGGGCGCTTCCGCGAAGTGTATTACTGGGACAGCTATTTCACGATGCTGGGCCTCGCGGAGAGCGGTCACTGGGACAAAATCGAGGATATGGTCGCCAACTTCGCCTATGAAATTGACACCTGGGGCCATATTCCTAACGGCAACCGAACCTATTATCTGAGCCGTTCGCAACCGCCGTTTTTCTCGCTGATGGTGGAACTGCTGGCGAAACACGACAGCGACGCGCTGAAAAAATACTTGCCGCAGATGGAAAAAGAGCACGCCTACTGGATGGACGGTGAGGACGCGCTGCAAAACGGCGAGGCCAATAAACGCGTGGTCAAACTCAATGACGGCGCGCTGCTCAACCGCTATTGGGATGACAAAGACACGCCGCGCCCGGAATCGTGGCTCGACGATGTAAATACCGCCAAAAGTAATCCGAATCGCCCGGCGACGGAAATTTACCGTGACCTGCGCTCTGCCGCCGCGTCCGGGTGGGATTTCAGCTCACGCTGGATGGATGACCCGCAAAAACTCAGCACCATTCGTACCACCAGCATAGTGCCGGTTGACCTTAACGCATTGATGTTCAAGATGGAGAAAATCATCGCCAGCGCTAGTAAAGCTGCGGGTGATGACGCCAAAGCCACGCGTTACGATACGCTGGCAAGCGACCGCCAGAAGGCGATGGAGCATTATCTGTGGAACGACAAAGAGGGCTGGTACGCTGATTACGACCTGAAAACGCACAAGGTGCGTAATCAGCTGACCGCCGCCGCGCTGTTCCCGCTGTACGTTAACGCCGCCTCAAACGACAGAGCGGCAAAAATGGCGACGGCAACGGAATCGCGGCTGCTGAAAGCAGGCGGCATTGCGACCACCACCGTCAACAGTGGTCAGCAGTGGGATTCCCCGAACGGCTGGGCACCGCTGCAATGGGTCGCCACCGAAGGGCTGCAAAACTACGGCCAGGACAAAATCGCGATGGACGTTTCCTGGCGATTCCTGACCAACGTGCAGCACACCTACGACAGCCAGCAAAAACTGGTGGAGAAATATGACATCACGTCCACCGGCACGGGCGGCGGCGGGGGTGAATATCCACTGCAGGATGGTTTCGGCTGGAGTAACGGCGTGACGTTGAAAATGCTCGATTTAATTTGCCCGAAAGAAAAACCGTGCGACAACGTGCCAACAACACGGCCCGCAGCGACAGCGTCCGTCGAGGCTCCGGTGAAATCGACCACGCCGGCGACGTCTACCGCGCCTGCGACAAGCCCAACCCCAGCCGCTCCGGCTGAAAAAACGCAATAATCGACTCTCGACCTGCTACCCGTTTTGGTAGCAGGCTTTTTTTTCGCATCATCCGCTACCCCCTTCCCGCTCTGCTTTCCAGCCGGTAACCGTAATGAAGCCGTGGATTTCCGGCAGCGACTCTGACATTTCTTCGCTTGCTTCGATTAACGCAAACAATAATAATTCGCATTCTTTTTACGAAAAATGACATTTTCGCACGTTTTGACACGGTGGCGCACAGGAGTGCCAGGCCGGGTTTTTTAGGATTATGCGATGAATAACACACTGCGCCTCAAACGCTCGTCAGTACTTTGCGCCCTGGCGCTGGCGTTCCCCTGCTCGTCTTTCGCCGAGGAAACGGTGGTGGTTACCGCTCAACCGGCTGAATCCGCGACCGCACCGACCCAGGGCTATACGGTTAAATCCTCAACCGGTGCCACCAAAACCGATCAGCCGCTGATCACAACCGCCCAGTCGGTGTCCGTTGTAACCCGTCAGCAGATGGAAGATCAGGGTGCGACCAACGTCAGTCAGGCGCTGAGCTATACGCCGGGCGTGTACAGCACCTTTGGCGGCTCGGCAACGCGCTTCGACGCCATTTCCCTGCGTGGCTACCACGGCGGTGACGTGGACAACATCTTCCTCGACGGCATGCGCCTGATGAGCGACGGCGGCAGTCACAACGTCATTCAGATTGACCCGTGGTTCCTCGACCGCATTGATGTTATCAAAGGCCCCTCTTCCGCGCTGTACGGCCAAAGCGTACCCGGCGGACTGGTTAACCTGACCTCCAAACGTCCACAGTTTACCTCCGAAGGCCACATTCAGGCGTTCGGTGGCACCCAGGGCACAAAAGGCGCCGCTTTCGATTACACCGACGCAATTAACGATCAGTGGGCGTATCGCGTGATTGGGATCACCCGGAACACCGATACCCAGGTCGATAACACCCGCGAAGAACGTTACGCGATTTCCCCGTCGCTGCTGTGGCAGCCTGATTCTGACACCAGCCTGTTGCTGCGTGCGTATCTGCAAAAAGATCCGTCGGGCGGCTATCACGGCTCGCTGCCGCTGGATGGCACGCGCTATGAACACAATGGTCGCAAACTCAGCAATCACACCAATGAAGGTGATCCGAGCGACGGCTACCAGCGCCGTGAGCAGATTTACAGCTACGAATTTAATCACCAGTTCAATGATATTTGGTCAGTTTATTCAAGCGGCAGCTATACCCATTCCGACGTAAATCTCGACCAGGTTTATCAGGTGGGTTGGATTGGCGACAGCGATATGCTGGCCCGTGGCTATAGCGGTTCAACCGGTTCGCTCGACGGCTGGTCGACCGATAACCGCATTAAGGCTGATTTCAACACCGGTGACGTGTCGCACACCGTGGTGTTGGGCGGTGAATATCACCGCTTCCGCAATGACCTGTGGAGCCGTGCAGGCGGCGCGTCTCCGCTCGATCCGTGGAGTGGTTATACCGCGCAGGATGGACATACCCTGACCTATAGCGATTATAACAATCGCCGCTATTATCAGGCCGGTCTGTATTTGCAGGATGAGATGGTGTGGAACCGCTGGCATGCGGATCTCTCCGCGCGCTATGACCGCATTGTTTCGGAGCAGGTGAGCGATACATTCGGCACGTCTTCGCGTCGTTCCGATGACCATATCAGCAGCCGTGCCTCCTTGCTGTATGCCTTTGAAAACGGCTTGTCGCCGTACATCAGCTACAGCCAGGCCATCACGCCTGCAATGCTGGCAGGCCCGGACGGTCAGTTATTGAAACCGACCACCGCCGAGCAGTACGAAGCTGGTCTGAAATTCCAGCCACCGGGCACGGCGGACATGTACAGCATCGCAATGTACGACCTGACGCAAAAAGACGTGGCCACGCGTGATACCAATATCGCCACTGCCACCTTCCTGCCCGCCGGGAAAGTGCATTCGCAGGGTGTAGAACTGGAAGCACGCAATCAGCTGACGCCGCGCCTGAGCACCATCGCCGGGTACACCTGGAACCGCCTGCGCTTTGCTGATACCAAAGACGGCACCGACGACAATACGCCGCAGTTGACGCCGGATCAGATGGCATCGTTCTGGGCACACTATAAGTTTGATTACGGGATTAGCGCGGGCGCGGGCGTGCGTTATATCGGCAAACAGTGGGCTGATGACGCGAATACCGAACGTCTGCCGTCGACTACGCTGCTGGATGCGATGATCCGTGCGGATCTGGGTGCCTGGACATCAGCTTTGAAAGGGGCGTATTTGCAGGTTAATGCGAATAACCTGACCGACAGAGAGTATGTTTCTGGCTGCTACGGCACCAATAACTGCTACTGGGGTGCTGAGCGTTCGGTCATCGCCACCGTCGGATATGATTTCTGATGTGTAGTTAGAAAAGTTAGAAAAACGCCCGGTGGCGCTTCGCTGACCGGACCTACCGTTTATAAAGTAGGCCCGGAAAACATGCGCCGCCGGGCAGTCATATTTATGCGTTGCGACGCAGTAATCTGAATACCACCAGCACCACGATGGCACCCACAACCGCCACGAGGAAACTGTGCATATTAAAGCCGGAAACACTGCCGATACCAAACATGGTAGCCAACCAGCCGCCAACCACGGCACCGACGATCCCCAGAATACAGGTGAGAATAAAACCGCCGCCGTCACGACCCGGCATAATCAGTTTCGCAATAACACCCGCAATCAGTCCAAAAATAATCCAGGTCAGAATACCCATTTTAACCATCCTCCAAAATAAGCAAAAATAACCACAATTTAAACACGACTATTGTGTGCTTTGGTTCCCTTAAGTATAGGTAAACATTCCCAAAAAGAAGGGATTCAACTAAAAATTTTATCGGTTACAAAATTTTCACCCGCTTGTATTAAGTTATGTTTCGCGCTGCCGATAGTTTATCGAATCTCTGTCGATAAGGAGCGACCAGGCGTGAGTCATTACAATGAGCAATTCCTTAAACAAAATCCGCTGGCAGTGTTAAACGTTCTTCGCGATTTGCACCGCGACCACGTACCTTTGCGTGTCTCGTGGGGTACGTCGCAATTTATTACCCGTATTCTCGATATCTCATCTCAGGCACTGATTATCGATTACGGCAGTCAGGAATATGAAAACCGTGCCGTTCAGCGTGCGGAAAACATTACTCTCTCCGCCGAAACTCAAGGGGCGAAAATCGAATTTACGGTGCCGAAGATAACGCCCGGCCAGTTCCTCGATTTACCCGCCTTTACGATGCCCGTGCCGCCGTCGCTGTGGTTTGTGCAGCGTCGCGAATTTTTCCGCATTACCGCCCCGCTTCATCCGGTGTATTACTGCAAGGCGAAACTGCCCGATAACAGCGAAGTGCGTTTTCGTTTGTGTGATTTGTCACTCGGCGGAATGGGCGCATTACTGGATGGCGCTCCGCCTGCAGCCCTGAAATCTGGGGTGATGCTCCCACAGATGGAGCTGGATATGGGGGAATGGGGAAAATTTCATTTCGACGCGCAGTTGCTTTCACTGAGCGAGCGCAAGGTGGTAGACAGCAAGAATGAGACGATCAGCACCCCGCGCCTGAGCTTTCGTTTTCTTAACGTCAGCCCGGCGATTGAGCGCACGCTCCAGCGAATTATCTTCTCTCTGGAGCGTGAGGCTCGCGAACGCGCGAATAAAGTGCGTTAGTCAATCGCGTCCATCGCTTTCTGCACTTTCCAGATGTAGCGCGGCGCTTGTGATGAAGGGTGATTCTCGACGATATAATTGAAGAACTCATCCTTATCCATGCCGTTAATCTTCCTGATCGCCGTTTTACGGTCCGAGGAGAAGGTTCGCAGCAGCGCGCCCGCGCCATTAACGTAGGAGGTAACCAGCGCATACTGCATCACTTGCGGATCCTCAATGCCCGCCAGCACGCCATGTTCAAGGATGCTGAAGTAGGCAGTACCCATCGAGATGTTACGTTCCGGGTTTTTCAGCTCACTGACCGACGGATCGCCCTTCCAGCCCATGTAGCGATAGACTTCACGCCCGGCGGTGGAAGGTTTAAGCTGCATCAGCCCCACTGCGCCAGATTTACTGACCACATTCGGATTACCGCCTGATTCAACCGCGATAATGGCAGTGATGAATTTAGGGTCGAGTCCCCACGCCGCACCGGCCTTCTGGCTGATTGGCATCCACTGCATCGCCCGCTGAACGGGTACCGTCGGGTTGTACGGTGGATTGCGGTAATCGTTTTTCGGTTTTGAACTACATCCGGCAAGCAAGACAAATAAAACTACAAACCATCTCAATTTCACGCTTCTATCCTTTTCACTGAAGTGTGCTGCGCTAATGACAACGCGATGTTCAGGCGGCATGATAACTGTTTCATTCTCTGCAAGGAATTGCCATGACTCTGTTTCATCTGATTGCTCCCTCAGGCTATTGCATTAACCAACAGGCCGCCACGCGCGGGATTGCGCGTCTGGAGGAGGCAGGATACCAGGTCAATAATCAGCGCATTCTCACGCGCCGCCAGCAGCGTTTTGCCGGTACAGAAGTGGAGCGCGCGGGCGATATCAATGCGCTGGCGACACTTTCTGGTCGCGATAACCTCGTTTTAGCCGTACGCGGCGGCTATGGCGCAAACCGTGTATTGGACATGATTGACTGGAAGGCCATCGCATTACGTCAGCAAAACGATCCGCTGCTGATTTGCGGTCATAGCGATTTCACTGCCATTCAGATGGCACTCCTGTGCGAAGGGGTAATCACCTTCAGTGGGCCAATGCTGGTGGGCAATTTCGGGGCGGAAACGCTCAATGAATTTACCCTAGAGCACTTCTGGCGCGCGCTGCGAAACGGGGCATTTTCCGTGGAATGGCAAGGCAACGGCCGGGTCTGTGATGTGAACGGTACGCTGTGGGGCGGTAATCTGGCGATGCTGGTGTCGCTCATTGGCACCCCGTGGATGCCGCAAATTGACGACGGCATTCTGGTGCTGGAAGACATTAACGAACACCCGTTCCGCGTGGAGCGTATGCTGCTGCAACTGTTCCATGCGGGTATTTTAGGCCGTCAGCGGGCAATTGTGCTCGGCAGCTTCAGTGGCGCGGAGCCAAACGACTACGATGCGGGTTACGATTTGCCGGTGATGATAGATTATCTGCAATCGCGGTTATCTATCCCGGTTATCAGCGGGCTTGATTTTGGCCATGAGCAGCGCACGGTGACGCTGCCGCTCGGATCACAGGCGCGTCTGGTGCATAACGCGAAGTCAACCACGCTGTCGATGACGGGTCATCCGGTCATCAGTGGAGAAAAAAAGCATTCATAGCTCTTATACCCAAAATAATTCGAGTTGTATCGCGGCGGCAAGAGAATGAGTTCCGATGAGCTTAGTAACCTAAGTGATTCGGGCGAGTGAACGTAGCCAACAAAGATGCAGCTTGAAGGATGACGGGTATATAAATCCATCGATTTACATGCATGTATGATAACGTTTTACCATTAAGTCACGCGATATAGGGAGTACGTGAACGTTGGATGCCGGGGCAATAATCAGTTTGTTCATTCTGGGGTCGGTGCTGGTCACCTTCAGTATTTTACTCAGTTCCTTTTCCTCACGACTCGGTATCCCGATTCTGGTGATCTTCCTTGCTATCGGCATGCTGGCCGGTATCGATGGCATTGGCGGCATTCCGTTTGATAATTACCCCTTCGCGTACATGGTCAGTAACCTCGCACTGGCGGTTATCCTGCTTGATGGCGGGATGCGCACTCAGGCGAGTTCGTTTCGCGTAGCACTCGGCCCGGCGCTGTCACTGGCGACGGTCGGCGTGCTTATCACCTCCGGACTCACCGGGCTGATGGCCGCGTGGCTGTTCCACCTCGATTTGATTGAAGGCATGCTGATTGGCGCCATTGTTGGCTCGACGGATGCGGCAGCAGTGTTCTCTCTGCTTGGCGGTAAAGGGCTGAACGAGCGTGTCGGCTCGACGCTGGAAATTGAATCCGGCAGCAATGACCCGATGGCGGTTTTCCTCACCATCACCCTGATTGAAATGATCCAGCAGCACGAAACCGGGCTGAGCTGGATGTTCGCGGTGCACATCATTCAGCAGTTCGGGCTGGGTATTCTGATTGGCCTCGGCGGCGGCTACCTGGTGTTACAGATGATCAACCGCATTACCCTGCCTGCCGGGCTTTATCCGCTATTGGCGCTGAGTGGCGGGATCATGATTTTCGCAGTAACGACAACGCTCGACGGCAGCGGCATTCTGGCGGTGTACCTGTGTGGTTTTCTGCTCGGCAACCGCCCGATTCGCAACCGTTACGCGATTTTGCAGAACTTTGATGGTCTGGCGTGGCTGGCACAAATTGGCATGTTCCTGGTGCTCGGCCTGCTGGTGACGCCGTCCGACCTGCTGCCTATCGCGATTCCGGCGCTACTGCTCTCTGCCGGGATGATTTTCTTCGCACGTCCGTTATCGGTGTTTATTGGCCTGCTGCCGTTTCGCGGTTTTAATTTGCGCGAGCGCGTGTTTATCAGCTGGGTCGGCCTGCGCGGCGCGGTACCCATCATCCTCGCGGTTTTCCCGATGATGGCCGGGCTGGAAAACGCGCGATTGTTCTTTAACGTCGCCTTCTTCGTAGTGCTGATTTCGCTGCTGTTGCAGGGGACATCGCTCTCCTGGGCGGCAAAAAAAGCCAAAGTGGTGGTACCTCCGGTCGGCTGGCCGGTGTCGCGTGTGGGGTTAGATATTCACCCGGAAAACCCGTGGGAGCAGTTTGTTTATCAGCTCAGCGCCGATAAATGGTGCGTTGGCGCTGCGCTTCGGGATTTGCATATGCCGCGCGATACCCGTATTGCAGCACTGTTCCGTGACAATGTGCTGCTGCACCCAACGGGCAGCACCCGTTTGCGGGAAGGCGATGTGCTGTGCGTGATTGGTCGCGAGCGGGATTTGCCGTTACTCGGTAAGCTGTTCAGCCAGTCGCCGCCGGTAGCGCTGGATCAGCGATTCTTCGGTGACTTTATTCTTGAGGCCAGCGCTAAATTTGCCGATGTGGCGATGGTTTACGGTCTCGACGGCGGGGAAGAATTTCGCGATAACCAGCAGTCGCTGGGCGAAATTGTGCAGCATCTGTTAGGCGCGGCGCCGGTAGTCGGCGACCAGGTGGAGTTTGCCGGGATGGTCTGGACCGTGGCAGAGAAAGAAGACAACGCGGTGCTGAAAGTAGGTGTTCGCGTTGCCGAAGAGGAAATGGAGTAAGTGCGGTCTGGTGCCCGGTGGCACATCGTTTACCGGGCCGACGTGCCAGGATTTTGTCGTTTATACACTGGTGCAACCGGGCCTACGTGCCAGGATTTTGTACGCCCGGCGATCCTGCGCCGCCGGGCAAAACGACGCTCACTCAGTCACAACCGGCACTCGCATCGCCAGCGCGCACATCAATTCATACCCCACAGTGTCGCACCGACTGGCAACGTCGTCGATTTTAATCTCTTTACCCCACAGTTCGACCGGCGTGCCAATCCCGGCCTGCGGGCACGGCGTTAAATCCACCGCCAGCATATCCATCGACACCCGCCCTACCGTAACGGTGCGAACACCGTCCACCAGCACCGGCGTACCGTCTGGCGCATTGCGCGGATACCCATCGGCATAGCCACAGGCCACAATGCCGATACGCTGCTCCTGCCGGGCTTTGTACAAACGTCCATAGCCCACAGTGTCACCCGCTTTAAGATTCTGCACCGCAATAATCTCGCTGCTCAGGGTCATCACCGGTTTCAGCCCGCTGTTGGCAATGTCCTGCCATTTCCCGGAAGGTGACGCGCCGTAGAGCACAATTCCCGGGCGGACCCAGTCGAAATGCGCTTTCGGGTGCCACAACGTGGCAGCAGAGTTGGCAAGCGATCGTGGACAATCGAGCCCTTCCGCAGCCTGTTCTATCTTTTCCATAGCCTCGGTGAGGCCGTCGGGATTTTCCGCATCGGCAAAGTGAGACATCAGCGTCATGTCGCTGATATTGCTCATCGCACGCAGCTGCTGCCAGACGGTGTGCACCTTCTCAGGTGTAAACCCGAGGCGGTTCATACCGCTGTTCACTTTGACGTAGACATCCAGCGGTGCTTTCAGCTTTGCGTTTTGCAGCGCTTTCAGCTGCCAGTTGCTGTGCACGGTTGTGGTGAGTCGGTATTGGTCATACAGCGGTAAATCGTCAGCGTGGAAAAAGCCTTCCAGCATCAGAATCGGCCCTTTCCAGCCGCGTTCGCGCAGAAGGACAGCCTCTTCCAGATTGAGCAGCGCAAAACCATCCGTATCGTTTAACGCACTCCAGATTCGTTCGATTCCATGACCGTAGCCGTTAGCTTTAACAACCGACCAGACGCGGGACTCCGGTGCCGCAGATCGCACCACTACAAGGTTCTGCCGCAGCGCCTTTAAATCGAGGCTGGCTACAACGGGACGTGACATAACGGCTCCTTAATTGTGCGCGCCGTGCAAATGCTGAGGGCGCGAAGGCGTATAACCTGACTGATAGCGGGCCACGCCCAAATCCTCGTACCCAATCGCAGGCGTGCGCCCAGAAAGCAGATCGCTCAGTAGCTGACCGGAGCCGCAGGCCATAGTCCAGCCCAGCGTGCCGTGTCCGGTGTTCAGCCATAAATTTTTATACGGTGTGCGTCCCACAATCGGCGTACCGTCCGGCGTCATTGGTCGCAGTCCGGTCCAGAAGGTGGCCTGTTCGACGTGCCCCCCGCGCGGGAACAGGTCGCGGACGACCATTTCCAGCGTCTCGCGCCGGGCACGCAGCAGTTCGGTGTTGAAGCCGACAATCTCAGCCATGCCACCGACACGGATCCGGTTATCGAATCGTGTTATCGCAATTTTGTATGTTTCATCAAGAATAGTCGATACCGGCGCGCCATCGTCCTCTTTGACCGGGATAGTCAGCGAGTAGCCTTTCAGCGGATAGACCGGGATATCGACAATGCCTTTCAGCATGGAGGTGGAATACGACCCAAACGCCATCACGTAAGCATCGGCTTTGATGACTTCATCGCCGCACTTCACGCCGTAAATCTGGTCGCCTTCCGACAGCAGTTTGTCCACTGGCGTGTTGTAGCGGAACACCACCCCCGCGTCTTCCGCCATTTTCGCCAGGCGCTGGGTGAAAAGCTGGCAGTCGCCGGTTTCGTCATTCGGTAAGCGCAGACCACCGGTAAGTTTATGCGCCACTTCTGCCAGCGCAGGCTCCACTTCCGCCAGACGGTTGGCTTCCAGCAGTTGATATGGCACGCCAGCATCCTGTAGCACCGCGATGTCGCGGGTGGCGTTTTCATACTGCTGTTCGGTGCGGAAAAGTTGCAGCGTGCCGCCCTGACGGCCTTCGTATTCGATGCCCGTGCTGTCGCGCAGCGCCATCAGGCAGTCGCGGCTGTATTCCGCCAGCCGCACCATGCGGCCTTTGTTTTCCATGTAGTGGCGGGTATCGCAGTTGCGCAGCATCTGCCACATCCATTTCAGCTGGGTTGACGTGCCGTCGAGGCTGATGGCCAGCGGCGCATGGCGCTGGAACATCCATTTGATCGCCTTCAGCGGCACGCCCGGCGCGGCCCACGGCGCAGCGTAACCGGGAGAAATTTGTCCGGCATTGGCAGCACTGGTTTCCAGCGCCGGGCCCGGCTCCCGGTCGATGACGGTCACATCATGTCCAGCCTGACGCAAATACCAGGCGCTGGCCACGCCCACTACCCCACTTCCGAGGATAACCACTCGCATAGCGACTCCAGATTCGTAAAAGAACAATCTTCTGATTACAAATTGATAACTCAGACGAAAATATTATTCAACATACGCTTTTTTTATGGTGACTTACCTCACACATGGCCGTGCTACAAAGGTATGCGTGGTTTTGAAATCTCCTGCTGCGGGGTAATTTTCGTCAGCACAATATTCCGCTAATTATGAATTTTGTCGCCGCTGACGCAGGGAAATCTCGAAGGAAAATATTTGCTGTTCGCGCGTTCAGGCGGCGGTGTTCTATTCTTGATAGTGAGGCTCTCCACACAGAGAGGGCCGCCAACAATGAGGGCGCGCTAATGGCTACGATTGACTCCATGAATAAGGACACCACACGTCTGAGCGATGGACCTGACTGGACCTTCGAGCTGCTGGATACCTATCTGGCGGAAATCGACCGGGTGGCGAAGCTTTACCGGCTCGACACCTATCCTCATCAAATCGAAGTCATTACCTCCGAACAGATGATGGATGCCTATTCCAGCGTCGGGATGCCTATCAACTATACCCACTGGTCGTTTGGCAAAAAGTTCATTGAAACCGAGCGGCTCTACAAACACGGTCAACAGGGGCTGGCGTATGAAATCGTCATAAACTCCAACCCGTGTATCGCCTATCTGATGGAAGAGAACACCATGACCATGCAGGCGCTGGTCATGGCGCACGCGTGCTACGGGCATAACTCTTTCTTCAAAAATAACTACCTGTTCCGCAGCTGGACCGACGCCAGTTCGATTGTCGATTACCTGATTTTCGCGCGTAAATACATTACCGAATGCGAAGAGCGCTATGGCGTGGACGAAGTAGAAAAACTGCTCGATTCCTGCCATGCGCTGATGAACTACGGCGTCGACCGATACAAACGTCCGCAGAAAATTTCGCTACAGGAAGAGAAGGCCCGACAGAAAAGCCGCGAGGAATATCTGCAAAGCCAGGTGAACACCCTGTGGCGTACGCTGCCGAAGAAAGAAGAAGAGAAAACCGTGGCAGAGGCCCGACGTTATCCGTCCGAAGCGCAGGAAAACCTGCTCTACTTTATGGAAAAAAATGCCCCACTGCTCGAGTCCTGGCAGCGTGAAATCCTGCGCATTGTGCGTAAGGTCAGTCAGTATTTTTATCCGCAAAAACAAACCCAGGTGATGAACGAAGGCTGGGCGACATTCTGGCACTACACCATCCTGAATCATCTGTATGACGAAGGGAAAGTGACCGAGCGGTTTATGCTGGAGTTTTTGCACAGCCACACCAACGTGGTGTTCCAGCCGCCGTATAACAGCCCGTGGTACAACGGTATTAACCCGTATGCACTCGGTTTTGCGATGTTCCAGGACATCAAGCGTATCTGCCAGACACCGACGGAAGAGGATAAATATTGGTTCCCGGACATCGCTGGCTCCGACTGGCTTGAGACGCTGCATTTTGCGATGCGCGATTTCAAAGATGAGAGCTTCATTAGCCAGTTCCTGTCGCCGAAAGTGATGCGTGATTTCCGCCTGTTTACCGTGCTCGATGACGATCACAATAACTATCTGGAAATTGCTGCGATCCACAATGAGGAAGGCTATCGGGAAATTCGTAACCGGTTGTCCTCGCAATACAACCTGAGCAATCTGGAGCCGAATATTCAGGTCTGGAACGTGGATCTGCGTGGGGATCGCTCTCTGACGCTGCGTTATGTGCCGCATAACCGTGCGCCGCTGGATATGGGCCGTCGGGAAGTGCTTAAACACGTGCATCGCCTGTGGGGCTTCGACGTGCATCTGGAGCAACAGAATGCCGATGGCAGCGTAGAGCTGCTGGAACGTTGCCCGCCGCGACAAAATCTCCTGTGACAGAAATGCAAAAGCCGGGTTTTCACCCGGCTTCAGACTGATGACAAACCTAAAACGTTTGAGATACGAACAGATCGCACCAGATAAAAAACGAGGAAAATCAATTTATTGATTTTCGGCTGATAACCACAAAGAAGGAAAAACCACGCTTTTTCCTTCTTTGTCAGCAATCTCAAGCCGGGTTTTCACCCGGCTTTTTACTGACTGCGCTTTGATTAGCGGCCGTGAATGGCCAAATCACCCGGCAGCGTTTTCTGCATTTTGTGCCAGACCAGGCCGGACTCGTGGCCGTAACGACGCACGGTTTCATAAACCTGTTCGTGATCGCCCTGCTCACACACTTTCGTCAGTTGATGGTAGAAGCCCAGCGCCAGGCTGCGCGCTTCCGGATTGGCAAAATAGTGACGACCAATGCGGGTATACAGCCCTTTCATGCCGTTGAGGATCAGGCCATAAATCGGGTTGCCGGAGGCAAACGCCAGACCGCGGAATATGCTGTAATCGAGTTCAGCAAACGCATCGGCGTGGTCTTCCACTTCGCGTGCGGTAGCCAAAACTTTCAGCGCATCTTCAGGATGCTGACGGAACGCGGTGCGGATAAAGATGGTCGCGATGTTGGTACGCACAGAGAGCAGATTGTCGATCAGCTGAGGCACGCGGTCGTGATCCAGACGCGCCAGCGTTTCGAGAATGTTTAAGCCTGAGGTTTCCCAGAAATTGTTCACTTTGGTCGGCTTACCATGCTGAATGGTCAACCAGCCGTCGCGAGCCAGACGCTGTAATACTTCGCGAAGAGTGGTGCGTGTGACACCGATCAATTCAGAAAGCTCACGCTCTGCGGGGAGAATAGTGCCTGGGGCAAAACGGTTATTCCAGATACTTTCAATGATGTACTCTTCCGCGAAACCCGCTGGGCTCTGCGCCTTAATGACCATAGTGAGATTTCCATTACACAGCGTTGCTAATATTGAACTCATCATACCAGAGCCGATAAGGGGCAGATAGCGCATCGCCGCAATTAAAAGGGGATCGCTGTTTTATTTTAAAAATTTAGTTCACCCCGGCTTTGCTTGCTTGCAGCGGCTTCAGAGCGGATACTTCGAGATTCACCTTCAATAAATGGCTTACTTTTGACGGGATCGGAAATCTGTCGTGGATATATCAACCTCTCGTGCGCTGTGGCGCAACTTTCTCGGTCAGTCACCGGACTGGTACAAACTGACCCTCCTGCTGTTTTTGGTTATCAACCCTGTCGTCTTCTTCATTGACCCGTTTATCGCGGGTTGGTTACTGGTGGCGGAGTTTATCTTTACTCTGGCGATGGCGCTGAAATGTTATCCTCTGCTTCCTGGCGGCCTGCTGGCGATTGAAGGCGTGATGATTGGCATGACCAGCGCTGAGCATGTGCGTGAAGAAATTGCCAGTAACCTCGAAGTGCTGTTGCTGCTGATTTTCATGGTCGCGGGCATCTATTTTATGAAGCAGCTACTGCTGTTCATTTTCACCCGCCTGTTGCTGACGATTCAAAGCAAGATGCTGCTTTCGGTAGCCTTCTGCCTTGCAGCCGCGTTTTTATCGGCGTTCCTGGATGCGTTGACGGTGGTAGCGGTGATCATCAGCGTCGCGGTTGGGTTCTACGGTATTTATCATCGGGTCGCGTCAGCGCGCCCGACCGATAGCGACATGCTCGATGACAGCCATATCGACATCCATAATAAAGAAGTGCTCGAGCAGTTCCGCAGTTTCCTGCGCAGCCTGATGATGCACGCCGGAGTGGGTACGGCGCTCGGTGGCGTGATGACAATGGTCGGCGAACCGCAAAACCTGATCATCGCCAAAGCCGTTGGCTGGCATTTTGGCGAGTTCTTCCTGCGTATGCTGCCGGTCACGCTGCCGGTATTGTTCTGCGGGCTGTTAACCTGCCTGCTGGTCGAAAAATTCAAACTGTTTGGCTACGGCGAACCGCTGCCGACCAGCGTGCGCGCCGTGCTGAAAGATTTTGACGTGAAAAGCAGCGAGCAGCGTACGCGTCAGGAAACACTCAAACTGGTGATTCAGGGCGTTATCGGCGTCTGGTTGGTTATCGCGCTGGCGCTGCACCTGGCGGAAGTGGGACTGATTGGCCTGACGGTTATCATCTTTGCCACCTCGCTCACCGGCGTCACCGATGAACATGCCATCGGCAAAGCGTTCACCGAAGCGCTGCCGTTTACCGCGCTGCTGACGGTATTCTTCGCCGTGGTGGCGGTGATTATCGACCAACATCTGTTTGCACCGATTATCAGCTACGTATTGCAGGCGTCTCCGCACGCGCAGCTTTCGCTGTTTTATCTGTTCAATGGCTTGCTCTCGTCAATTTCCGATAACGTGTTTGTCGGCACGGTGTATATCAACGAGGCAAAATCCGCGCTGGAGCACGGGGCGATTTCTCTGCCGCAGTTTGAAATGTTGGCAGTGGCGATTAACACCGGTACCAATCTGCCATCGGTGGCGACACCGAACGGCCAGGCGGCATTCCTGTTCCTGCTGACGTCCGCCCTCGCGCCGCTGATTCGCCTCTCTTATGGTCGGATGGTATGGATGGCACTGCCGTACACCATCGTGCTGACGATTGTCGGCCTGCTGTGCGTGGAGCTGACGCTGATGCCTTACACCGAGTGGATGACCGCCAAAGGCTGGCTGATGAGCGCCCCTCTGCCTGTCCATTAAACGTCCTCTGATTAACGCCCGGAACCTTTTCCGGGCGATTCATTCCCTTTTACGTAATTATTCACGCCTGCATAGTGGCGCGGTAAATGTTTTCGTTTACACTGCGTGTGTCTTAGCATGTTCCAGGGAAATGATTATGTTGCGATTTTTAAACCAGTGCTCACGCGGTCGCGGAGCGTGGTTACTGCTGGCGTTGGCCGCTTTTGCGCTGGAGATGGTCGCGTTGTGGTTCCAGCACGTGATGCTGCTGAAGCCATGCGTACTGTGTATCTATGAGCGTTCTGCGCTGTTCGGCGTGATGGGTGCAGGCATTGTCGGTGCCATTGCCCCAAAATCACCGCTGCGTTATGCCGGTATTCTGATTTGGATTTACAGCGCCTGGCGCGGCGTTCAGCTGGCGTGGGAACACACCATGATCCAGCTGCATCCCTCCCCGTTCCAGACCTGCGACTTTGCCGCTCGCTTCCCGAGCTGGCTGCCGCTGGATAAGTGGCTGCCGCAGGTGTTTGTTGCGTCTGGCGATTGTGCCGAGCGCCAGTGGTCATTCCTGACCCTGGAAATGCCACAGTGGCTGGTAGGGATTTTTGTGGTCTTCCTGGTCATCGGTCTGCTGGTGTTGATTGCCCAGCCGTTGAAACCGAAAAAACGCGACCTCTTCGGAAGGTAAAAGCAAAGCGGTTCAGGAAGATATTCGTAAAACGGCAACCTCGGTTGCCGTTTTTAATGCTTGCTCACTCTCCCTGTAGGCTGTCTCTTATACACAAGTCCCCGGCCTTTTCAGGGGGCTATGTCAGCCCCAATGCCGTTCCCTGCGCCCAGTATGCCATAAAACTTGCGCATTCTCGGTTGAGCGGCTGTTTCTCAATCAGGCTGCGGCGCATTCGATTTTTTTGCCAACTGCTCCAGAATGCCCATCGCCGCAGGCAGCGCCGCTTCGTCGGGCGTTTCGCTTTCGGCAGTGCCAGATAATCCTGATACCTAGTGTCGCTCACCGCCAGGGAGGCCGTTTTTTCCCCGTGTGGGTAAATCATAGAGATAATGAAAACAAATATGACAAAATGAGTTGCCAGTGTAAACGGAATGAATATCATAACGATAACTATTATCAATAATGACACATTCTTACCTTCTGTTACGACTACTGGGAACTTGATAACAATGAAGCGCAGCATTTTGTGGATGTTAAACCCTTGTTTACTTGCCATGCTTTCCGCCTCGGCCTGGGCTGAAACGCAAAAGGAAGACACACTGGTTGTGTCCGCTAGCCGGGCCAATCACACCGTTGCCGATATGGCACAAACCACGTGGGTTATTGAACAAGCTGATATTGAGCAGCAGGTGCAGGGTGGCAAGGAGTTGAAAGACGTGCTGGCGCAGCTGATCCCGGGTATGGATGTCAGCAGCCAGGGGCGCACCAACTACGGCATGAACATGCGCGGGCGCTCGATGATGGTGATGGTGGATGGCGTGCGCCTGAACTCTTCCCGTAGCGACAGCCGCCAGCTGGATTCCATCGATCCGTTCAACATTTCACGCATTGAAGTCATTTCCGGCGCCACTTCGCTGTACGGCGGCGGCAGCACCGGCGGCTTGATTAATATCGTCACCAAAAAAGGCCAGCCGGAAACCGAAGTGGAATTCCAGGCCGGTGGGAAAAGCGGGTTTAACAGCCATAACGATCATGACGAAAATATCGCGGCAGCGGTGAGCGGCGGTAACGATAACGCCTCCGGTCGTCTGTCCGTGGCGTATCAGCGTTACGGCGGCTGGTATGACGGCAACGGCGATGAGGTGATTATCGATAACACCCAAACCGGCCTGCAGTATTCTGACCGCCTGGACATCATGGGCACCGGTACGATTAACATTGATGACCACCAGCAACTCCAGTTGACGACACAGTATTTTAAGAGCCAGTCCGACGGCAAACACGGCCTGTTCCTCGGAGATAACTTCTCGGCGGTAACCGGTGACGCCGACGCATATAACAAGAGCAATCTTGATTCCGATCGCCTGCCAGGCACGGAGCGCCATCTGATTAACCTGCAGTACTCTAATACCGACGTCTGGGGTCAGGATCTGGTGGCGCAAATTTACTATCGCGACGAAAGCCTGACGTTTTACCCCTTCCCGACGCTAAGCAAAGGCGCCGTCACCAGCATTGGCGCGTCCCAGCAAAAAACCGATTTTTACGGCGGGAAGCTGACGCTGAACAGCAAGCCGGTGGATGACCTGAATCTGACCTGGGGCGTCGATGCCGATCATGAGTCGTTTAACGCCAACCAGCAGTTCTTCGATCTCGACAAAGCTACAGCCAGCGGCGGGATGACGCTCGATAATGCCTATAACGTCGGCCGTTATCCGGGCTACAGCATCACTAACCTTGCGCCATTCCTGCAGGCGAGCTATGACATTAGCGCCATCACGTTAACCGGCGGCGTGCGTTATCAGTACACCGAAAACAAGGTCGATGACTTTATCGGCTACACGCAGCAACAGGCGATCGCCAACGGGAAAGCCACCTCAGCGGATGCGGTGCCGGGCGGCAAAACTGACTACAACAACCTGCTGTTCAACGCCGGGATCCTCGGTCACCTCACCGACCGCCAGCAACTGTGGTTTAACTTCTCTCAGGGCTTTGAAATCCCTGACCTGGCAAAGTATTACGGCTCCGGGAATTACACCCTTGTTGACGGCCATTACCGCCTGAACAACAGCGTGAACGTCAATGATTCGACGCTCGACGGCATTAAAGTAAATGCGTACGAATTAGGCTGGCGTTTAACCGGCGACAACCTGCGTACTCAGATTGCGGCCTATTACTCGCTGTCGGATAAAACCATCAACATCAATAAAACCGACATGACCATTACCCTTGAGGACGACAAGCGTCGGATTTATGGTGTGGAAGGTCAGGTCGATTACTTCTTTACGGCCAGCGACTGGAGTCTCGGTTCGAACGTTAACGCCATCAAGTCGGAAACCCGCGAGAACGGCAAATGGGAGAAACTGACGGTGGACAGCGCCAGCCCGTCGAAGGTGAGCGCATGGGTTAACTGGGCGCCGGGCGACTGGGGTTTACGCGTGCAGAGCACTCAGACGTTTGACGTGTCGGACAACGACGGCAACAAAATTGACGGCTACAACACCGTCGATTTCCTTGGAAGCTATACCTTACCGGTCGGCAAAGTCAGCTTCAGCGTGGAAAACCTGCTGGATGAGGAGTACACCACTGTCTGGGGCCAGCGCGCACCAGGGCTATATAGCCCAACCTATGGCGCACCGGGTTTATACACCTACAAAGGCCGCGGTCGTACCTTTGGCCTGAATTACTCCGTACTTTTCTGATACCCACAAAAAACGCCACCGGCATCACTGCGGGTGGCGTTTTCTTATTCTGACGGTTAGCCGCGATTCGGGTGATTCAGAATATGATCTTCCCAGTCGCGCACTTCTGATTCTTTTACCGCAATATGGCGCACCGAAATACGTTCGCCGTGCATCGCCGCTTTTGACCCCGTCAACAACGGGTGCCACGTCGGCAACGGTTTACCTTCCGCCAACAGACGATACGCGCAGGTGTGCGGCAGCCATTCAAAGGTCGGCAGATTATCGCGGGTCAGTTTGATGCAGTCCGCTTCATATTCGAAACGACGTTCGTAGTTGCGGCACTGGCAGGTTTTGATGTTCAGCTGGCGACAGGCGACGTTGGTGAAGTAAATTTCATCACTGTCTTCATCCATCAGCTTGTGCAGACAGCATTGACCGCAGCCATCGCACAAAGACTCCCACTCGACGTCGGTCATTTGCTCGAGAGTTTTGCTTTGCCAGAAGGGTGTGTCGCTCATAGGAATGTCCGCCATTGAAAACCAGGGTGCACCTTATAACCAGTCTGGCAGACGGATGCAAGTTTTGCCGCCCGAGAGGGGCGGCAATTGATGCTTACAGCACGCGGGTCGTGAGGGAATTACCGTTAAAGGAGACGTCCAGCTCATCGCCACTGCTCAACGGGCCAACGCCTTCCGGCGTGCCGGTCAGGATAACGTCACCGCTTTTCAGGGTGAAGAAGCGGCTCATGTAGGCAATCAGCGGTACAATTTTGTGGATCATGTCAGCCGTTGTGCCCTGCTGGCGAACTTCACCGTTAATTTTCAGGCCCAGCGGCGTGTTCTGCGGGTCACTGTGGAATTCGCTTGCCGGAATAAATCCGGAAATTGGGCAGGAATTATCAAACCCTTTCGCTTTTTCCCACGGCTGCCCTGCTTTCTTCATCTTGCCCTGAAGGTCACGCAGCGTGAGATCCAGCGCGACGCCGTAACCCGCAATCGCTTTCAATACGTGTTCTTCAGTCGCCTGACGCAGCGTGCCGCCAATCAGCACCGCCAGTTCAACTTCATGATGCACAGAACCCAGCCCTTCCGGTAACACCAGCGGCTGGCGGATATCGCACAGCGCGGTTTCGGGCTTAATAAACAGTACCGGCTCTTCCGGCGTGGCACTGCCCATTTCCTGAATATGCTTCGCGTAATTACTGCCTACACAAACCACTTTACTGACCGGGTAATCCAGTAGCGCGCCCTGCCAGTTATGATGTTGATACATGCCTGCTCCTGTCGTTGCGTTATTGTTTCCCGCTCGCCTGGAGATGTTGCTTGAGTAAATTTTCCGGCGGAGGAGGGATTTGCAGATAATAGCCTTGGTCAACTAAGGCCTGTTTGACCTTTTCCAGCGAGGCATTGACCAGTTTTTTACGCCCATCCAGGGGCAGAATCATTGCAAGTTGCGGCTGACCAAATCCCTTCATTAATTCTTCCGGTACTCGGGAGAAATCGTCCTTTTTTTCGACATATAAGTAAGTTTGATCGCGCTTGGTACTTTTATAGACAACACAAAACATGACTTTTACTCTGAATTAGACTGCGGCGACTTGCCTCTCTATATTAGTGACTATAACATGCCCTGTAGTCTTCGGAATATCACCGCAGCTGTGCGGCCGATAAATTGAAAATTGAGTAAGGCCAGGATGTCAAACACGCCAATCGAACTTAAAGGCAGTAGCTTCACGTTATCAGTGGTTCATTTGCACGAGGCAAAACCCGAGGTTATTCGTCAGGCGTTAGAAGACAAAATCGCCCAGGCTCCTGCTTTTTTGCGACACGCTCCGGTGGTGGTGAATATCAGCAGTCTGGCTGAGGTCACCCAATGGAAACCGCTGCAGCAGGCAATTGCTTCCACCGGTTTACGCATCATGGGCGTAAGCGGCTGTAAAAATCCGGAATTAAAAGCGGAGATCGACCGCGCGGGTATTCCCTTACTGACTGAAGGGAAAGAGAAAGTCACCCGTGTCGCCCCTGTCGAAACCCCTGTTCCCGCTCCAATTGTTACCCCTGTCACAAAAACGCGATTGATTGATACGCCGGTTCGTTCCGGTCAGCGCATTTATGCACCAAACTGTGATCTGATTGTCACAAGTCATGTGAGTGCGGGCGCAGAACTCATCGCCGACGGGAACATTCACATCTATGGCATGATGCGTGGACGTGCGCTGGCGGGCGCCAGTGGCGACAGAGAAGCACAAATATTTTGTACCCATCTTGCGGCGGAACTGGTGTCTATCGCAGGGGAATACTGGCTGAGTGAGAACATCACCGCCGAATATTATGGCAAAGCGGTGCGTCTGAGACTGGACGACGCGGCTTTGACAATTGAACCGTTAAACTAATCCCTTTTAACAAGGAATTTTTATGGCACGCATTATTGTTGTGACTTCGGGTAAAGGGGGCGTTGGCAAGACCACCTCCAGCGCGGCCATCGCTACTGGTTTGGCCCAGAAGGGAAAGAAAACTGTCGTTATCGATTTTGACATCGGCCTGCGTAACCTTGACTTAATCATGGGCTGCGAACGCCGTGTGGTTTACGATTTCGTGAACGTGATTCAGGGCGATGCCACGCTGAATCAGGCGCTGATTAAAGATAAGCGTACCGAAAATCTCTATATTCTTCCGGCTTCTCAGACCCGCGACAAAGACGCCCTGACCTACGAGGGCGTTGAAAAAGTGCTGGATGAGCTGAAGAAGATGGACTTCGACTTCATCGTCTGCGATTCCCCGGCGGGTATCGAAACCGGTGCGCTGATGGCGCTGTACTTCGCTGACGAAGCGGTTATCACCACTAACCCGGAAGTCTCGTCTGTACGTGACTCCGACCGTATTCTCGGCATTCTGGCGTCGAAATCCCGCCGTGCTGAGAAAGGTGAAGATCCAATTAAAGAACATCTTCTGTTGACCCGTTACAATCCGGGCCGCGTCAGCAGAGGCGACATGCTTAGCATGGAAGATGTGCTGGAAATTCTGCGCATTAAACTGGTTGGCGTGATCCCGGAGGATCAGTCAGTACTTCGCGCCTCAAACCAGGGGGAACCGGTTATTCTGGATGCCGAAGCCGACGCGGGCAAAGCCTACGCCGACACGGTAGATCGTCTGCTGGGAGAAGAACGTCCTTTCCGCTTCATCGAAGAAGAGAAGAAAGGTTTCCTCAAACGCCTGTTCGGAGGATAAGTTATGGCATTACTCGACTTTTTTCTCTCACGAAAAAAGAACACCGCCAACATCGCGAAAGAACGTTTACAAATTATTGTTGCGGAGCGCCGCCGCAGTGACGCTGAACCACATTATTTGCCGCAGCTCAGGAAGGATATTCTTGATGTTATCTGCAAATACATTCAGATCGATCCAGAAATGGTGACGGTACAGCTTGAGCAAAAAGACGGGGATATCTCGATACTTGAGCTCAACGTGACGCTGCCAGAAGCGGAAGAATCGAAATCGTAAGTACGATGCGGTAAAAAGAAAACCCCGAAACTCGGGGTTTTTTATTGGGTTCGATTTCGGTTTTGCATCGACTGATGCCTCCTACCGCCGTGGGAGAGGACGTAGGTGTTATGCGCGTGGGTACTTTTCCAGCAGCGGTTTCAGACTCTCCGTCATCATTTCGCCACGCCAGCCGGACACCAGCTCAGGTAATCCGCTCTGCGGTTTCAGCTGCCAATGCCAGTTCAGCAACTGGTTAATCTGACGACGAGACGCCATCAGCTCGACGCTGACGCCCTTTTCTTTGCTCACTTCCTGTACCAGGGCTTTAATCTCTTTGAACAGCGTGCGGTAGCCCGGCATGTCCATCAGGTTCAGCAGTGGCTCAGGCAGCGCGTCTTCAGGTAGCTCTTTGGCTTTTTCGACCAGGCTCACCAGCGTTTTACCGTGGAAGCGGATCTCGCTGCCCGAAAGCCCGAGGCTGTCGAGTTCACCCATGCTGCCCGGCATATAACGCGCTACAGCCCACAAATGCTCTTCTCGCACCACGAAATTCACCGCCATGTTGCGATCGCGTGCTTTACGCAGACGCCAGTCCGCCAACAGCTTCAGGCAGGCTAACTGACGCGTACGCAGCTGCCAGGCGTTGGTGATATCGCGCCAGGCTTCTGCCGGGTCAACCACGTCCTGACGACGCTGCTGCATCAGACGGCACTCGTCTAACGCCGCAGGCAGCCAGCCGCTGGAGTCAGTTTCTGCCAGCAGTTTGATGGCGATCGGCAGCAGATACCAGACGTCAGCCGCCGCATAGTCACACTGACGTTCAGTCAGCGGGCGCGCCAGCCAGTCAGTGCGGGATTCACTCTTATCGAGCGCAATGCCGGTGTATTCCTCGACCATTGCCGCAAAGCCCCAGGACATCGGGCGACCGCAGAATGCAGCCAGGATTTGCGTGTCGATCAGCGGTTCCGGCAACTGGCCAAAAGCGTTCAAAAACACTTCGAGATCTTCGCTGCCCGCGTGCAAATATTTGGTGACATTTTTGTCGAGCATCAGCTCTTTGAATGGACGCCAGTCGGTGATGGTCAGTGGGTCAATCAGCACCACCGTTTCGCCATCGAACATCTGGATCAGGCCCAACTGCGGGTAATAGGTTCGGGTGCGGACAAATTCGGTGTCCAGCGCAATGGCATGAGCGTTGCGGGCCGCATCACAGGCGGCCTTGAGCGCAGCGTCCTCGGTGATCATCTGATAAATCAATCTGTATTCTCTATGGTTTGCGCCCATAAAAAACGCCGGCTTAACCGGCGTCTGAAGGCGACTCACGCGTAGTTCAGGCTTTATTGTCGCCTTTACCGCGCGCTTCGTCACGTAGTTCTCGTCGCAAAATCTTTCCGACGTTCGATTTCGGCAGCTCAGTGCGGAACTCCACCAGCTTCGGCACCTTGTAACCGGTCAGGTGGCGACGACAGAAGGTAATCAGCGCTTCATCGGTCAACGACGGGTCCTTTTTGACCACGAAGATTTTAACCGCTTCGCCGCTGCTGCCGGACGGCACGCCGACCGCAGCCACTTCCTGTACGCCAGAATGCTGCATCACCACGTCCTCGATTTCATTCGGATAGACGTTAAAACCAGAGACCAGAATCATGTCTTTCTTACGATCGACAATGCGCAGGAAGCCCTCTTCGTCCATGACCGCGATATCACCGGTATACAGCCAGCCGTCTTTGATGACTTCATCGGTGGCGTCCGGGCGCTGCCAATAGCCGAGCATCACCTGCGGGCCTTTCACACACAGCTCGCCCGGTTCACCCGGCGCGACTTCGTTGTTATCGTCATCCACCAGCTTCACTTCTGTGGACGGCACCGGAAGACCAATACTGCCGCTGTGGTAATCGATGTCGTGTGGGTTCACGCTCACCAGCGGCGCACATTCGGTCAGGCCGTAGCCTTCCAGCAAATAACGTCCGGTGAGTTTGACCCAGCGCTCGGCAACCGCTTGTTGCACCGGCATCCCACCGCCCGCCGACAGGCGCATGGTGGAGAAATCCAGTTGCTGAAATTCTTTATTGTTCAGCAACGCATTGAACAAGGTATTTACCCCGGTCATGGCGGTGAACGGATATTTCGCCAGCTCTTTTACCAGCCCCGGAATATCACGCGGGTTGCTTATCAGCAGATTCTGCCCGCCGAGTTCAATAAACAGCAGACAGTTCATGGTCAGCGCGAAGATGTGATACAGCGGCAGCGCGGTGACCACCACTTCTTTGCCCGGCCGGAACAGCGGCCCGTAGGTGGCATGCACCTGAGCCAGGTTCGCCAGCATATTGCGATGGGTCAGCATCGCGCCTTTGGCAACGCCAGTGGTGCCGCCGGTGTATTGCAGGAAGGCTAAATCGTCTGACACCACAACCGGTTTGATGTATTGCATCCGGTAACCCTGCTGCAATGCGCTGCGGAAAGAGAGCGCATCCGGCAAATGGTATTTCGGCACCAGACGTTTGACGTATTTGACGACAAAGTTAACCAACGTGCCTTTGGCGGTAGAAAGCTGATCGCCCATGCGGGTGAGGATTACGTGCTTCACCTGGGTTTTCTCGACAACTTTTTCCAGCGTGTGGGCAAAGTTGGAGACAATCACAATCGCGCTGGCTCCGCTGTCGTTGAGCTGGTGTTCCAGCTCGCGCGGCGTATACAGTGGGTTAACGTTGACCACAATCATGCCGGCACGCAGTATACCGAACAGCGCAACCGGATACTGCAACAGGTTGGGCATCATCAGGGCGACGCGATCGCCCTTTTGTAAACCCAGGCCCTGCTGGAGATACGCTGCGAAGGCGCGGCTGCGCTCTTCGAGCTTACGGAACGTCATCACCTCACCCATGTTAATAAACGCGGGCTGGTCTGCGTAGCGGGTTGTAGCCTGTTCGAACAAATCTACCAGGGATTGATAACGGTCAGGATCAATCTCCGCCGGAACATCGGCGGGATAGCGGTTAAGCCAAACCTTTTTCAATGCATCACCTCTGAAATGAGAATTCGTCGTCATCACAACCCCTGTCAACAAACAAGTTATTAACAATATCTTAACTTATCGTACCAGTTTATTAATCATCCGAATTTAAGGTTGCGAAGCGCGTCACTATTTATTTTTATGACTCTCGGGAGTCCTTTCCGACAAAAAGAAACAGCGGACTCGCCGCTGTTAATTTAATTTTGTAAAACAACAGGTTATTCAGTGACGATAGTCTGCACCTGAGCCGGGCCCGGATTGTACCAGCCCCAGCCGCCGTAGCCATAACCGTGACGCCACGGATGCGGGCCGCCCCAGTATGGGTCAATCGGTTCCGGCGGCATCACAACCTGTTGGGTCACCCGCCAGCGTTTAAAACCGTTAGCCTGCATCACCATGTAGGTGTAATTGCTGTCACCAATCTTCCCTTTCGCGGTACCGGTAATTGGCCCAACGACGGTCACTAACTGGTTACGGAAATCGACAGGATCGAGGAAACTATTCACATCGGCATAAATACGGCCCCGGGAAGGGTCACTCAGACTTGGTCGAGCGCCTTCATCCAACGGCACGGTCGCAATTTCGAGGCGGGTTTTACCCTGCTCGTTTTTGACACTCACCACTTTGCCGCCAAAACGGGCTTCCTGGCCGACGTACAGCTGCGGCGCAGCCATCACGCGGGACAAGTCTTGCTGCGGCGTTGGGCTGGTGCCCTTAATGGCGTCCGGTACCGTGACGCATCCACTCAGCGCGGCGATGACCAGTCCAGCCAGTAAACCTTGTATGACCTGTTTGCGACTCGCCATGAATCGACTCCTTAATTCTCAGTTATATATACCCTTGCTACTTCAAGATGCAGGTAGGCGGCAATTGAATGAGGCCCGATGAGCTTACTCAAGTAAGTGATTCGGGCGAATGAAAGCAGCCAACAACCCTGCAGTTTGAAGGGCGATGGGTATAAACTAAGATTCATTCCCGGCCAGGAAGTTTCTTCCATGCAACGGTGTTACGCAAATAAACCGGTTCGGCCTGCTCTACGACAACGGCTTTGTGCTCAGCGAACAGCTGACACGCCAGCGGCAGCATATCTTCCGCGGCAGGCAACAGCACATCGCCATCGACCAGCGTCACCGGTGTATCGTTTGCCATATCCGGCCATGCCTGCCAGCCCGTACCCACGGTAGCCCACTCACCATCGAGCTGCTTCAACCGGTCGTTAACGGCTTCGGGTTTCAGTACCGCTTCCGTCGCTTCGCCACGCCAGTTACCCTGCGCATCGCGCTGATATTCGGCCCAGTAAACTTCGCCCATACGCGCGTCAATAGCTGCCAGCACGCATGTTGCACCGGTTTTACGCCATGCACCCTGCGCCATGGTGGCCAGAGTCGACACGCCAATCATCGGCAGGTTTGCACCCAGGGCCAGCCCCTGCGCAATACCAATGCCGATACGCACGCCGGTAAAGCTGCCTGGCCCACGCCCATACGCCAGCGCGTCGAGCTCGGTCAGCGTGGTGCCGGTTTCGGTCAGAATATCCTGCACAATCGGCAGAATACGTTGGGTGTGTTCGCGTGGACAAAGCTCGAAATGAGCCGTAGTAGTACCGTCGTTCCACAAAGCCGCAGAACAGGCTTCTGTGGCGGTATCAATAGCCAGAATTCGCATAGGAGGTTGCGCTCTTGCAATAGGGGGTCAACAAAATGGCGCGCATCTTACCACAGTTCGTCACAAATTACGTCAGTGACAGCCCAGCAAGAAAACGCACGGCACGACTGATATCACGGGTGCGCGGGGTCGGCGGCAGGCTGGATAAGAATACCGCACCATAAGGGCGCATCACCAGACGGTTGTCGCAAATCACCAGCACGCCGCGATCGTCGACGTCACGAATGAGTCGCCCGACGCCCTGTTTGAGGGTGATAACCGCATCCGGTAGCTGAACTTCATCAAACGGGTCGCCGCCGCGCAGACGGCAGTCTTCCATTCGCGCTTTTAACAACGGATCTTCCGGCGAGGTAAAGGGTAACTTGTCGATAATCACCAGTGACAGCGCATCGCCGCGCACGTCCACCCCTTCCCAGAAACTGCTGGTCGCCACCAGTAAGGCGTTCCCGGCGCTGACAAACTGCTGTAGCAACTGCCCTTTGCTGGTTTCGCCCTGCAACAGCACCGGAAGATCGAGCATTCCGCGGAACTGTTCGGCCAGGTCACGCATCATGGCGTGCGAAGTGCAAAGCATAAAGCAGCGGCCGTTGTTGGCTTCAATCATCGGACGCAGCATGGTTGCCAGCTGACGCGCACCGCCAGGCTGGTTGGGCAGCGGCAGGTTACGCGGCACACACAGTAGCGCCTGTTTGCTGTAATCAAACGGGCTAGGCAACAGCAACGATTCGGCCTCTTCAATACCCAGACGCGCGGTAAAGTGGTGCAGGTCGTCGTTCACCGACAGCGTGGCCGAGGTGAAAATCCAGCTGCCCTGCGTCTGCGTCATGACTTCTTTGAATTTATCGGCGACCGTCAGCGGCGTCAGCGCCAGGGTAAAGTGACGAGACGTGCACTCATACCAGTAACTGAAGCCCGGCAGGTTGATCTCTTTCAGCCGCTTCAGGCGGCCGCGGTAAATTGTCGCGCGCTCAAACGCAGCATCCAGCAGGGCCGAACGGCCAAGGGAGAGTTTCGCCACGTCGTAGCACAGCTCCAGCGCGTCATCGAGCAGCAGTAGCGCGCGCTGAATGCCGTTGTCAGCCAGCAGTTCGCGCAGATTGCCGCGATAGCCTGGTTCACCAAGCTGTAAGCGAAAATCCTGTGTCGCCTGCGCCAGTCGGTCGGCACATTTCTGTAATTGTTGGGTGTCTTTCAGTTCGGTACGGTAGGCAATGGTGATGTCTTTCGCCATGTCCAGCAATTGACGGCTGGAGAGCGACTGGCCGAAATACTGGCTGGCGATATCCGGTAACTGATGGGCTTCATCGAAGATCATCACTTCCGCCTCCGGAATGAGCTCACCGAAACCGCCCTCTTTCACCACCATATCGGCGAGGAACAGGTGATGGTTGACCACCACCACATCGGCGTCCATCGCTTTTTTACGCGCTTTGACCACGAAACAGTCTTTGTATAACGGGCAATCGCTGCCGAGACAGTTGTCGTTAGTGCTGGTGACCAGCGGCCAGGCGTGTGAATCCTCCGCCACGCTGACACAGGTGCTGATATCGCCATCGACGGTTTGATTGGCCCAGCTGCGCAGCATAATTACGTCACTGAGGGTTTGAACCGGAAGGTCGCCGCCGGCAATGGCCTGCTGTTCGAGACGTTCAAGACACAAATAGTTGGAGCGCCCTTTCAGCAGCGCCAGCCGGCCCGTAAATTTCAGCGCGATGGCGACAGTCGGTAAATCCCGGCTGTAAAGCTGATCCTGCAGCGCCTTTGACCCGGTTGAGATGATGACCTTTTTCTTTGCGCGTAGCGCAGGGGCCAGGTAGGCGTACGTTTTGCCCGTGCCGGTACCGGCTTCCACCACCAGCGGCCGCGTTTCGTCGATGGCTTTCGCCACCGCGTGCGCCATCAGGCGCTGCGGTTCGCGGGGTTTGAACCCAGGTATCGCTTTGGCTAACTGCCCGTCTGTTGCAAAATCGTCCGTCACACTACCCCCTGTAAATCTGGACAGTGATTATGTCAGTGCGGGGGGCGTTGTGCCAGCCAAAGTGATGACGCGCCGTCGACAATATGGCACTCTTGCCGCCTTAAATGAATTGCAATAGAGGAAACTGAGATGACAATCGCCCGTATTGATGCTGAAGCCCGCTGGTCAGATGTGGTTATCCACAACCAGACAATCTACTATACCGGCGTGCCCGAAAATCTGGATGCCGACGCGTTTGAGCAGACTGCCAATACTCTGACACAGATTGACGCGATTCTGAAAAAACAGGGCAGCGACAAATCACGCATTCTTGATGCCACGATTTTCCTCGCCGATAAAGCTGATTTTGCTGCGATGAATAAAGCCTGGGATGCGTGGGTGGTTGCCGGACATGCGCCGGTGCGTTGCACCGTGCAGGCCGGACTGATGAAGCCGCAGTATAAAGTTGAGATTAAAATCGTCGCTGCAGTTTAATCGATATATACCCAAAATAATTCGAGTTGCAGGAAGGCGGCGACGCAGTGAATCCCCGGGAGCTTACTCCAGTAAGTGACCGGGGTGAGCGAGGAAAGCCAACGCACATGCAACTTGAAGTATGACGGGTATAAACCCTGAATCATTCGGGTGGCAGGTATTGCACCTGCGGCTCGAATCAGGACGGGTTTACTCTTCCTCGTCTTCATCCTCAAATCGGGCCACGATCATTTCGCCGGTGTGGCTGGCGCGAATTTCTTTGGCTACCAGCTGGATAGCTTCCCCGCTACTCAGGCCTTGCGTCATCAATTCCTGAATGCGCTCGACCGCGTTTTGCTGTTGGTCGTGGCTCAGTGAAGGTAAACCTGAAATCATGGTGAACTCCTGCTACATTGTGGGCGCTTATTATTTCACGCCGCCTGCACATTAGCCAGCGGGCGGCTTCAGACAGATTGAGGTCGAAGTTGTCCCCTGCTGTGATTACGCTGCCCTGGCGTGTTGACGCCGCTGAACACTATTTCACACCCCTCTCCGCCGCCCCCTGGGCGATGCTGCTGCACTCCGGTTTTGCCGAACACGCCCATAATCGCTTTGATATTGTGGTCGCCGACCCAGCCGTTACTCTGGAAACCAGAGGCGAAACCACGCGAATCTGTCGTCCCGACGGTGATTTCGACTCAGATGGCGACCCGCTCACACTGCTTAAACGAGCTTTAGATGACTGTAACCTGACAGTGGCCACGCATCCTGACCTGCCTTTTCAGGGCGGCGCATTAGGATTGTTTGGTTACGATCTCGGGCGACGCTTTGAAACGCTGCCAGAATGCGCGCTTAAAGATATTCACGTGCCGGATATGGCCGTGGGGATTTATCGCTGGGCGCTGATCGTCGACCATCAGCGGCAAACCGTCTCGCTGTTCAGTCATGAAAATCCGCATCAGCGTCTTGAGTGGCTTGAAGCGCAACGGGCCGCAGTCACCGAACCGTTTACCCTGACAGCTCCGTGGCGCTCAAACATGACGCGCGCACAGTACGGCGAGAAATTCCGCCAGGTGCAGGCGTATCTGCACAGCGGCGACTGTTATCAGGTCAATCTGGCCCAGCGTTTTCAGGCACGTTATTCCGGCGATGAGTGGCAGGCATTTTGTCAGCTCAATCAGGCCAATCGCGCGCCGTTCAGCGCATTCATTCGCCTGAAAGAGAGTGCGGTGCTGAGCCTGTCGCCTGAGCGTTTTATCCAGCTCGATAGGAATAACATTCAGACCCGGCCAATTAAAGGCACGCTGCCGCGACTCGCGGATCCACAACAGGATGCAGCGCAGGCCGAAAAGCTCCGCGCGTCGCCCAAAGACAGAGCGGAAAATTTAATGATAGTTGACCTGATGCGCAATGATATTGGCCGCGTGGCGGTGCCGGGTAGCGTGCGCGTGCCGGAGCTGTTCGCGGTTGAGCCCTTCCCGGCGGTGCATCACCTGGTGAGTACCATTACGGCCGAACTGCCCACCCGCCTGCACGCCACCGATTTGCTGCGCGCGGCGTTTCCCGGCGGCTCGATAACCGGTGCGCCAAAAGTACGAGCGATGGAAATCATCGACGAACTGGAACCGCATCGCCGCAATGCCTGGTGCGGCAGCATTGGCTATATCAGCCTGTGCGGCAATATGGACACCAGCATTACCATCCGCACACTCACGGCGGCGGACGGAAAGATTGTCTGTTCCGCAGGCGGAGGCGTTGTTGCCGACAGCGACGAACAGGCGGAATATCAGGAAACCTTTGATAAAGTGAACAGAATCCTGCAGCAACTGGAGCGTTAACCGATGCAGCCCCCGGACATCAATCTTGACGATTTTATCTCACGATTTCAGCTTTTACGCCCTCAACCGACGCGCGCGGCGCTGAATCAGCGGCAGGCTGCGGTGCTTATCCCCATTGTGCGTCGTGATGAACCCGGCTTGCTGCTGACCAAACGTTCCCCTCGCCTGCGTAAGCACGCCGGTCAGGTGGCGTTTCCCGGTGGCGCAGTTGACAGCAGCGATGCGTCGCTGATTGCCGCCGCGCTGCGTGAAGCGCAGGAAGAAGTGGCTATTCCTCCCTCCTCGGTTGAAATCCTCGGTATGTTGCCGCCCGTCGATAGCGTGACCGGTTTTCAGGTAACGCCGGTGGTCGGCATTATTCCGCCCGATTTGCACTATCACGCAAGTGTTGATGAAGTCGCAGCGGTGTTTGAAATGCCGCTGGCCGAAGCCCTACGCCTGGGGCGCTACCATCCGCTTGATATCCACCGCCGCGGGAATTCGCACCGCGTGTGGCTCTCCTGGTATCAGCATTATTTTGTCTGGGGAATGACCGCAGGTATTATTCGTGAGCTGGCCTTACAAATTGGCGTGAAGCCTTAGCTATACTCTGGGTTAAAGATGCTGTGCTTCACTTCACGCTATTAGTACAATCGAGGTGAAGCATTAGTTTAATTCATGTGAATAGTTAAGCTGCGTTACCAGTTCCCTCTTACACTATGCGCAGTTTTAACATCGTTATCGGAACTTTCCGGTAACCCTGTCAGGAGTGTTAGCGTGATTAGTATATTCGACATGTTCAAGGTGGGGATTGGTCCCTCTTCCTCCCATACTGTAGGCCCGATGAAGGCCGGTAAGCAGTTCGTCGATGACCTGGTCGAAAAGGGAATGATCGATGACGTGACCCGCGTGGCGGTGGACGTTTATGGTTCACTGTCATTAACCGGTAAGGGTCACCATACCGATATCGCGATCATCATGGGTCTGGCGGGCAATATGCCCGATACCGTCGATATCGACGCGATCCCGGCGTTTATCCGCGACGTACAAACTCGCGGACGTCTGCTGCTGGCGCAAGGTCGCCGCGAAGTCGATTTCCCACAGGATGACGGCATGCGTTTTCGTAGCGACAATCTGTCACTGCATGAAAACGGGATGTCCATCCATGCGTTTGCCGGTGACACCGTCATCTACAGCAAAACCTATTACTCCATCGGAGGCGGTTTTATCGTCGATGAGGAGCATTTCGGCCAGGATATGAGCGGTGACGTTAGCGTCCCGTATCCGTTCAAATCGGCGAAAGAGATGCTCGACTACTGCAAAGAAACTGGCCTGTCACTTTCCGGCATGGTGATGCAGAACGAGCTGGCACTGCACAGCAAAAAAGAGATTGAAGACTATTTTGCCAACGTCTGGCAGGCCATGCGCGCCTGTATCGATCGCGGCATGAACACCGAAGGTGTGCTGCCTGGCCCACTGCGCGTTCCGCGTCGTGCCGCTGCTTTACGCCGTATGCTGGTGAGCCAGGACAAAACCAACAGCGACCCGATGACGGTGGTGGATTGGGTGAACATGTTCGCGCTGGCGGTTAACGAAGAAAACGCTGCCGGTGGGCGTGTAGTCACTGCCCCAACCAACGGTGCCTGCGGTATCGTTCCGGCGGTGCTGGCCTATTACGATCACTTCATCGAACCGGTGAGCCCGGAAAGTTATATTCGTTACTTCCTGGCTTCCGGTGCGATTGGCGCCCTGTATAAAATGAACGCGTCGATTTCAGGTGCGGAAGTGGGCTGTCAGGGTGAAGTCGGCGTGGCCTGTTCCATGGCGGCCGCTGGTCTTGCCGAACTGCTGGGCGCAAGTCCTGAGCAGGTGTGCGTGGCAGCGGAAATCGGCATGGAGCATAACCTTGGTCTGACATGCGACCCGGTTGCCGGTCAGGTTCAGGTGCCGTGCATAGAGCGTAACGCTATCGCCTCGGTGAAGGCTATTAATGCTACGCGTATGGCAATGCGCCGTACCAGCGAGCCGCGCGTTTCTCTCGATAAAGTGATTGAAACCATGTACGAAACCGGCAAGGACATGAACGCCAAATACCGTGAAACATCGCGGGGCGGTCTGGCCATTAAAGTACAATGTGATTAATACTCTCTCGCCCATCTCCTGTTGATGGGCGATTTTTTCTTGTTCTGACCGCAATTTATCCACAGGGCACTACACTTGCTCTGTTGTCGCTAACATTCTGGTTGGCGATCGCCCGGTGAGCGTCAGTCATGCAAACAGCCCAAAATCTGATTAAGAGATACCGCCGCAAGCGGATCATCGTCTGTCTGATGGTCGCTGTTGCTACCCTCCTTTTGACCTTCGGCCTGCGATTTATTTCACAGCGCGACTTAAATCAGCAACGCATCGATGCCTACGCGATTCATGCGGTAGAAAGTCTCGATAAAATTTTAATCCCCGTGGCCGGAAAGCGGCATGAACTGATCAACCTCGTGGGCCAGCCTTGCGAAGTAGCGCATTTGCCTATTCGCAAACAGGCCGCCGCGTTGCAGACGCTACGCTCCATCGCCCTGGTTAAATCCGGGATCCTGTACTGTTCCAGCGTTTTCGGCGACAGGGATGTGGTTTTACGTCAGCACCTGTCTTCACTCCCCGCCCCTCAGCCTCAGCTGATGCTGTCCACGGACGAAACCTTGCTGAAAGGTTCGCCAATCCTGATTCAATGGTATCCCGCGTCGCAGGACGGCGAAGACGGCGTGCTGCTGACGATTAATATCGATTTACTCAGCTCGCTGCTTCTGGAGGCGCAGGAGCCTCTGATCCGACGGGTTGTTGTCTCCGTCGGGAACCGTTATTACAGTGAATCGCAGGGCATCAGCGATAACCTTCAGCTGTCTGGTGATGAAAGACTTGTCAGCCGACGTTCCGAACGTTTCCCTTTCAGCATCAGCGTCTCTACGCCGGGTGCATCCAGGCTGGCGCTGAAAGATCTGCCTTCACAAGTACCGCTGGCGGCGATCCTGACGCTGGTACTGACCGCCGTCGCGTGGATTGCCACCGCCGGACGCATGAGTTTTTCACGTGAAATCACCCTCGGTATGGCCCGCCGTGAGTTTGAGCTTTACTGTCAGCCACAGCTCGATACGCGTACGCAGCAATGCACTGGCGTTGAAATTTTATTGCGCTGGAATAACCCGCGGCTAGGGTGGATTTCACCCGAAGTGTTTATTCCGGTGGCCGAGCGGGAAAATCTTATCGCGCCGCTGACGCGTTATGTCTTCACCGAAACCATCCGTCAGATTGATTATTTCCCGGCCAGCCAGCAGTTTCATATCAGCATCAACGTTTCTTCCAGCCATTTCCTGCAGGACGCGCTGCTGCGGGATGTGAATCAGTATTGGTTCGCCGCGCTTCCACAGCAGCAACTGGTGCTGGAAATCACCGAACGGGACAATTTGCAGGGCGTGGATTATCGGCTGGTGCGCGAACTGCATCGCAAAGGCGTGCGGCTGGCCATTGACGATTTTGGAACCGGCAGCAGCACCCTTTCCTGGCTTGAACAGCTGCATCCGGACATTCTGAAAATCGATAAAACCTTCACCAACGCCATCGGCACCGATGCGGTGAATTCGACGGTGACGGATATTATTATCGCGCTGGGGCAGCGGCTGAACATTGAACTGGTGGCGGAAGGCGTGGAAACCCCGCAGCAGGCGCATTATCTGCGTCGTCACGGGGTGCATATTTTGCAGGGTTTTTTGTACGCGAAGCCGATGCCGCTGGCTGAATTTCCTCGCTGGCTGTCAGGGGGAAACCCTCCGCCAAAAGAGCATAACGGGAATGTGCTGCCCGTTATTTTATGAGGATTATTCGTCTTCGCCGTGAATCGAAGGTTGTTTCACGACCCGAACCAGGTCCACGCGATACGCATTGACTTCGACAATGGTGATATCCAGCGGTTGAACATGCAGCACGTCGCCGGCCCGCGGGATGTGTCCATTAACCGCAATCACCAGCCCGGCCACCGTGGCAATATCATCGTCATCACCGATGAGCAGGGTTTCCAGGCCCAGCGCCTGCTGTAACGCATGCAGATCGGTGGAGCCTTTCACCAGCCAGCCATCGCCATCAGCAATGATTTCCGGCGTTTCATCAGCGTCCGGGAACTCGCCTGCAATCGCTTCCAGGACGTCCAGCGGTGTCACCAGGCCCTGCACCATGCCAAACTCGTTGGTCACGATGACGAAGCTGCCACGAGCGCGACGCAGCACGCCCAGTAAATTGATTGGGTCCAGCGTTTCTGGCACCACAATCGCAGGGGAAGCTGAAGCCATCGCAGCCACGTCTTCACCGGATTCCAGCGCCACCAGCATTTCTTTGGCGCGCACGATGCCGATGATTTCATCCAGCTCTCCACGACACACCGGGAACAGGCTGTGCGGGGACGACAGCAATTGCTGGCGGATTTCATCCACGCTAAGGTTCGCATCCACCCAGCTGATTTCGCCGCGCGGGGTCATGATGCTGCGCAACGAACGCGATGCCAGGGTCAGCACGCCGTTAATCATGTAACGTTCTTCATCCGCAAACGCACCTTCGGGCACCGGGACAGCAACCGGGTTTTCAGTATCGTGCTGAACCACGTTTTGCTTGCGGCCGCCCATCAGACGCAGGATCGCATCTGCGGTACGGGCACGCAGCGGGACATTCGACTGATGGCGAATGAAGTTGCGACGGGCAATCTGGTTAAACAGCTCGATGATAATCGAGAAACCAATCGCGGCGTACAGGTAGCCTTTAGGAATATGGAAGCCAAAGCCTTCCGCGACGAGGCTCAGGCCTATCATCAGCAGGAAACTCAGACACAGTACTACCACCGTCGGATGCTGGTTGACGAAGTTGGTCAACGGTTTCGACGCCAGTAACATCACCGCCATCGCGATAACTACCGCCGCCATCATCACTGGCAGATGGTTCACCATCCCCACGGCGGTAATAACCGCATCAAGGGAGAACACGGCGTCCAGCACCACAATTTGTAGCACCACTACCCAGAAACTGGCATAGCCTTTCCCGTGACGGTCGTCATGCTGACGGTTTTCAAGCCGCTCATGCAGTTCAGTCGTCGCCTTGAACAGCAGGAAAATCCCCCCCAGCAGCATGATCAAATCACGCCCGGAGAATGCGTAGTCCATTACGCTGAATAACGGCTGCGTCAGGGTCACCATCCACGAGATAACCGACAGCAGTCCCAGACGCATAAACAGCGCCAGCGACAGGCCAATCAGACGTGCTTTATCACGTTGTTTTGGCGGCAGTTTGTCCGCAAGGATCGCGATAAATACCAGGTTATCAATACCGAGAACAATCTCAAGCACGACCAGCGTCAGTAAGCCGACCCAGATCGAAGGATCCATTAAGAGTTCCATGAGCAGCTCCTGCAAACGGCACAGTCTGTCATCGCCATGTCAAAGACGGGCGAGACTCTCTCGGAGTGATACAACAATGGGGAAGTGGCGGCAGCAAAGTGCCAAAAGTGCAAAAAGTGCCAGGGGGTGAACTGACGTCGGTGACGGTCCATACTTGGGCTATGCCCTATACTCCTGAGTAATTAAACGGGAAATAAACATATCAGAGACAAAAGCCATCTGGCAAAAATTTACGTCTCTTTGCACTTTTTAGATGATTTTTTGCGCTCCAAAATTATTCAGTGTGGATGAGTAAATTACGGATCTTCATCACATTAATTATTTTTTCACTATCTAAAATAATTCACGGAAGTTATTAGAATTCTAACTCAAACCCCTATCTGAATCGATTCGGTGAAAATCGACGGTTCATAAAACGGCAGTGGTCTTGTCGTAACGATAATAAAGGAGGTAGCAAGTGACGATTGCTATTGTAATAGGCACACATGGTTGGGCTGCAGAACAGCTGCTGAAAACAGCAGAAATGCTGTTGGGCGAGCAGGAAAACGTCGGCTGGATCGATTTCGTGCCAGGCGAGAATGCAGAAACGCTTATCGAAAAGTACAACGCACAGCTTGCGAAACTGGACACCAGTAAAGGTGTGCTATTCCTCGTCGACACATGGGGTGGTAGCCCGTTCAATGCTGCCAGCCGCATTGTCGTCGATAAAGAGCATTATGAAGTTATCGCCGGGGTCAACGTTCCGATGCTGGTCGAAACCTTCATGGGCCGTGACGATAACCCGAGCTTTGACGAACTGGTCGCAGTGGCCGTTGAAACAGGTCGTGAAGGCGTGAAAGCGCTGAAAGCGAAACCAGTTGAGAAAGCCGCGCCGGTCGCAGTGGCCGCAGCACCGAAAGCCAACGTTCCGGCAAAACCGATGGGCCCGAATGACTATATGGTTATCGGTCTTGCGCGTATCGATGACCGTTTGATTCACGGTCAGGTCGCAACACGCTGGACTAAAGAAACCAACGTTACCCGCATCATCGTCGTCAGTGACGAAGTCGCAGCAGATACCGTTCGTAAAACCCTGCTGACTCAGGTTGCACCTCCGGGCGTTACCGCGCACGTTGTCGATGTGGCAAAAATGATCCGCGTTTACAACAACCCGCAATATGCCGGTGATCGTGTGATGCTGCTGTTTACCAACCCAACGGACGTTGAACGCATCGTTGAACAAGGCGTGAAAATTACCACGGTGAATATCGGTGGTATGGCCTTCCGTCAGGGTAAAACACAGGTAAACAACGCGATTTCAGTCGACGAAAAAGATATCGAAGCCTTCAATAAACTGAATGCACGCGGTATTGAACTGGAAGCACGTAAAGTTTCTACCGACCAGAGACTGAAAATGATGGATTTGATCAGCAAAGTCGGGAAATAACCCCCACCCTGCTGCTCACTGAATTTTCACACTTAAGGCTTATGATATAGGAGAAGTACAATGGAGATTACCACTCTTCAAATTGTGCTGGTGTTCATCGTCGCGTGTATTGCGGGTATGGAATCCGTACTCGATGAATTTCAGTTCCACCGTCCGCTGATAGCTTGTACCCTGATTGGTGCAGTCCTTGGCGACATGAAAACCGGTATTATCATCGGTGGCACCCTGGAAATGATCGCCCTGGGCTGGATGAACATCGGTGCAGCCGTTGCACCTGATGCGGCACTGGCATCTATCATTTCTACCGTTCTGGTTATCGCGGGCCATCAAAGCATCGGCGCCGGTATCGCACTGGCAATCCCACTGGCAGCAGCAGGCCAGGTTCTGACTATTATCGTTCGTACTATCACCGTGGCATTCCAGCACGCGGCAGATAAGGCGGCTGATACGGGCAACCTCACGGCGCTCTCCTGGCTGCACGTTTCTTCTCTGTTCCTGCAAGCAATGCGTATCGCAATCCCAGCGGTTATCGTGGCTATCTCTGTAGGCACCAGCGAAGTACAGAGCATGCTGAACGCTATCCCTGAAGTGGTGACCGGCGGTCTGAATATCGCTGGCGGCATGATCGTAGTTGTTGGTTACGCGATGGTTATCAACATGATGCGTGCTGGCTACCTGATGCCATTCTTCTACCTTGGCTTCGTTACCGCAGCATTCACCAACTTCAACCTGGTCGCCCTGGGTGTGATTGGTGCAGTTATGGCAATTCTGTATATCCAGTTGAGCCCTAAATACAATCGTGTTGCGGGTGGCCAGGTACAGGCTGCTAACAACGATCTCGATAACCAACTGGACTAACAGGTGAGCGAAATGGTTGATATTACAAAAACAACTCAAGAGAAAAAACTCACTCAGAGCGACATCCGTGCCGTATTCCTGCGTTCTAACCTATTCCAGGGTTCATGGAACTTCGAACGTATGCAGGCGCTGGGCTTCTGCTTTTCCATGGTGCCGGCAATTAAACGCCTGTATCCGGAAAACAACGAAGCACGCCGTCAGGCGATTAAACGTCACCTGGAGTTCTTCAACACCCATCCATACGTTGCGGCTCCGGTTCTCGGCGTAACGCTGGCGATGGAAGAGCAGCGTGCTAACGGCGCAGAGATCGACGATGGTGCCATCAACGGTATCAAAGTCGGTCTGATGGGTCCGCTGGCCGGTGTCGGTGACCCAATCTTCTGGGGAACTGTACGTCCGGTATTCGCAGCCCTCGGTGCGGGTATCGCCATGAGCGGTAGCCTGCTCGGTCCACTGCTGTTCTTCATCCTGTTCAACGCCGTGCGTCTGGCAACCCGTTACTACGGTGTCGCTTACGGTTACCGCAAAGGTGTGGACATTGTTAAGGACATGGGCGGCGGCTTTCTGCAGAAATTGACAGAGGGGGCATCAATCCTCGGCCTGTTTGTCATGGGGGCCCTGGTTAACAAGTGGACGCACGTGAACATTCCGTTGGTGGTGTCGAAAATCACCGGTTCCGACGGTCAGGTTCACGTTACTACCGTGCAGACTATCCTTGACCAGCTGATGCCAGGTCTGGTGCCACTGCTGTTGACCTTCGCCTGTATGTGGCTGCTGCGTAAGAAAGTTAACCCGCTGTGGATCATCGTTGGCTTCTTCGTCATCGGTATCGCGGGTTATGCGGTTGGCCTGCTGGGCCTGTAATTACACGATTATTACTCGTATGACGCCGGGGGCTTGCCCCCGGTTTTTATTTCTGGAGGTTTAATGGCTATCACGGATTGGGTGCTGGTGCTGTTCATTGTGGCCCTGCTGGCCTATGCGATTTACGATCAATTCATCATGCCGCACCTGAACGGCCCCGTGCTGCTCGCTATCCCCCTGCTCCGCCGTGGACGTGTCGATGGGATAATCTTCGTGGGCCTGGTGGCGATTCTTATTTATCAAAACGTTAATGCCAATGGCCAATTAATAACCACATGGTTATTATGTGCGCTGGCATTAATGGGCTTATATCTGTTTTGGATCCGAACCCCAAAAATTATTTTTAAACCAGAAGGCTTTTTCTTTGCCAATGTGTGGATTGCCTGGACCCGGATTAAAGAGATGAATTTATCTGAAGATGGGGTATTGGTAATGCAATTAGAAAAACGTCGCCTTCTTGTACGCGTGCGAAATATCGACGATCTTGAACGCATCTACAAACTTGTATCGAGTTCTCAATGAGTTACAATTATAGCCGTTGCTATATATGAAGTTATTTTAAGCAAATAATTTTATAGCACTGGCTATATTTTCACGATTTTCACCTCATATTTATTAACGTTTTTATCACCCACAAATCCAAATGAAAATCGTTATCAGTTAGTGATTGATATAACGGTTTTTTGTTATTGTTTTACTTTCTCAAATTATGTTAAGGTTGCGCCCGTCGTTGGGGAGTAGCCGATTTCCTTTCCCGGAAATGTACGTGTCAACATACTCGTTGCAAAACGTGGTGCGTACGGTTTATCAGCATGATGGACAGGCGAGACCATAGACATATCACTGCTATACGTTGGAATGACGTATGTTTACTGGGGGCAGCGGTATGTCATATGGATATTTCCCCGGTCAGGACAAGCGATGAATCTCTCAGCCACTATCCTACTCGCCTTTGGTATGTCGATGGACGCTTTTGCCGTCTCGATAAGCAAAGGTGCAGCTCTGCACAAACCAAAGTTCTCTGAAGCACTGCGTACCGGTTTTATTTTTGGCGGAGTTGAAGCTATCACCCCGCTTATTGGCTGGGGCATGGGCATGCTCGCCAGCCAGTTCGTGCTCGAATGGAACCACTGGATTGCCTTCGTACTGTTAGTTTTCCTTGGCAGTCGAATGCTGATTGAAGGTTGGCGTGGGAATGAAGATAGCGAAGAAAAAGCCCCGACTCGCCACGGTTTCTGGCTACTGGTGACGACGGCAATTGCCACCAGCCTCGATGCAATGGCTGTGGGTGTGGGCCTTGCCTTCTTACAGGTGAATATCGTTTACACCGCGTTGGCTATTGGTTGCGCAACGCTAGTGATGACGACTATTGGAATGATGGTCGGCCGCTTTATAGGGCCACTGTTGGGCAAACGCGCCGAGATGCTCGGCGGTATTGTGCTGATTGCCATTGGCGTCCAGATCCTCTGGAGCCACTTCGCTGGTTAATCGTTCCGCTGCCAGACCTGAATAAGAAAATCAGTCTGGCAGTCAAATGTTTCGAGCCCCGCCAGCTTTTCCCACACTTCTGGTTTTGCGCGCCAGGCAAATGGCGTCATTTGCAGCAGTGCCACGGCTTCGCTTCCCAATAAGGTCATCGGATACGCCAGCTGTTTTTGCTCCACTTTCTCAAAACCCGGTAACGCTTCGCTGTTCGCGTCATGCAGACGAATCTCGTCGTAGATAAGCCCTTTCAGTTCCATCAGATGTCGTGGTCCTGGCGTCGCGGTGATCACCACGCCACCCGGCTTCACAACTCTTTCTAGCTCCTGCGGGTTACACGGGGCGTAAATTCGCACGACTGCATTCATGCAGGCATCGCTAAAAGGCAGACGTTGGCTGGAAGCCACGCAAAACTCCACCTGCGAATAGCGCTTCGCGCCATAACGCACGGCGGTTTTGGATACGTCCAGGCCCCAGGTGTGCTCGGCGAGCGCCGCAAAGGCGTGCGTGTAATAGCCTTCGCCACAGCCAATATCGAGAATATTTTTCGGGGAAGAATGTTTGAGAATGTCGCTGATGGCATCGCGCAGCGGCTGATAATGGCCCGCGTCAAGAAAGGCGCGACGTGCCTGCATCATTTCCGCGCTGTCACCCGGATCGCGCGACCGCTTGTGCTGCACCGGCAACAGATTAATGTACCCTTCTTTCGCCAGGTCGAACTGGTGGCGCTGTGGGCAAATGTAGCTGTTGTTGTGGCGCTCAAGCGGCGCATGACAAAGAGGACAACTCCAGGACATGATGACTCCGATATCATTGAAAGGGCGAAAGTGTAACGCTATTCGCCCTTCAGGTGAATGGATTACCGCGCGGGAGCGAGTGTGTCGTTGTGATGCGTGACGATTAAGTTCGGTGAGCCAGGAGCCAGGCCGTCTGGCATCACGTTTTCGAGACGTAAAACGTCGCCCATGATTTGGCTGAATACCGGCGCAGCAACTGCACCGCCGTAATATTTACCGTTCTCAGGATCGTTTATCACCACCACCAGCGCATATTTCGGGTTACTGGCCGGGGCGACGCCTGCAGTGTAAGCAATATATTTGTCGATATATTTGCCATCCGGACCGATTTTTTTCGCCGTCCCGGTTTTCACCGCCACGCGATAGTCATTAACTGCAGCTTTGATACCACCACCGCCAGGCAGCGCCACGCTTTCCATCATGTGCTCTACCTGATGCACAATTTCATCAGACATGACCCGATGCCCCATCACCGGTGGATCGATACGCGTAATAGACAAGGGACGAGAGATCCCGAAGCCACCGATCGTCGCGTAGACGTGTGCCAACTGAAGCGGCGTGATCATCAGACCGTAGCCAAATGAGAATGTCGCCCTGTCGAGCTTTCCCCAGGAACGACGATTCGGCAGAAAACCCTGGCTTTCACCGGTTAAGCCCAGCCCTGTAGGCTGGCCAAAGCCAAAACCTTTATAGGTATCAAGCAGACGCTGAATCGGCATCGCCAGAGAAAGATGCGACACGCCGGTGTCACTCGATTTTTGCAGAATGCCGGTGAGGCTCAGCTCAGGATAGTAGCCCACGTCACGAATGCGGTGACCATCCAGCGTGTACGGATGGGTATCGACGACGCTGTCAGGGCGAACGATACCCTGCTGCAATGCGGTCATAATGACCAGAGGTTTAACCGTTGAGCCCGGTTCGAAGGTGTCGCTGATCGCGCGGTTGCGGAAATCATCCAGCGTGGCTTTTTCACGGTTGTTTGGGTTGAAATCCGGGTAACTTGCCATCGCCAAAATTTCGCCGGTATCAATTCGAATCAACACGGACGCACCGGATTCAGCCTTATTCCAGCGCACGGCGTTGTCCAGCGCATCTTCAGTGACCGTCTGCAAACGCTCATCAATGCTGAGTTGCAGGTTATGCGCAGGGACCGCGGCCTGTTCAGTCAGGTTTTCTATGACATTCCCATGGCGGTCTTTTCGCACCAGACGCAGACCCGGTTTGCCCTGCATTTGCGCGTTAAAGCTTTTTTCAACGCCTTCAATGCCCTGGTCATCAATGTTGGTGAAGCCGATAAGATTGGCAGCAACGTGACCGGCAGGATAAAAACGGCGGGATTCTTCACGAAGATTAATGCCTGGCAGATGGAGTTTATCAATCCAGGCTGCCTGCTGAGGATCGACCTGACGCGCAAGATAAAGGAAACGGGAATGCGGATGCTGAGTGATTTTCGAAGTCAGGTCAGACAATGAAGTGTGCAATGCATTAGCCAACGCCTGCCAGCGCGCGCTGTAGCCGACGCCACCTTTCGAGAGCAATGTTTGTGGATCAACCCAGATTGCACTAACGGGTACGCTCACCGCTAACGGGCGCCCTTCTCTGTCGATGATCATCCCACGAGGAACATCGATAGGCTCTTCACGTAAAGAACGCATATCTTCTTGTTTTACCAGATTATCTGGCGAAATTATTTGTAGCCAACCTACGCGGGCCAACAACAGCCCCAGACAACAACAAATACCTAAACACACCAGGCCAAAACGGACTGGGGTGAAGTGACGGCGATGGTTTTGCACTCCGGCTCCCGATTATGATTTACAACCCAATGATTTAACGTGAAAAGGGGTCGGGATGAGTGATAAACAATGCTAATAACGATGTGGTTTTGCAACAAAGCGCGACTGCGAGGGCCTGACGGACATACTCAGAAACAAATGTAAAAAGCCTCGCTAATGCGAGGCTTTATGGCTGATGTCAAATGAGATCAGTGTATTCGAATCAGATAGCAGTTACGTTAACTGCAGCTGGGCCTTTCTGGCCGTCCTGAATTTCGAACTCAACGTTCTGGCCTTCAGCCAGAGTTTTGAAGCCGTTACCCTGGATTGCAGAGAAATGTACGAATACATCTTTGCTGCCGTCTGCAGGAGTAATGAAGCCAAAACCTTTAGACTCGTTGAACCACTTAACTTGACCTTTAATCTTTGCCATTTGCAAAATTCCTTAGAGTGTTTTCTTCGCCCGAGGGCACTTACATAGCTAAAACTGAGACATTACTGCATGAGGCACTAATATAAGGTTCGGCAGAGAAGCGGTATTCAACGACAACGTGTTTACTCAGGACTTCTTTACTGAAAATGCCACACATAGACAGAACTATACCTCGTTTAACCCAAAACGTGTTATCACATACTACGTAAATAATGGCAAGCCATTTTTAAACATGTCTCGATCGGTCGCACATAACATCGCATTAAGCGATGATCATCTGCACAATTATGCGAAGTTTCATCACTTATCCGACCATCGGCCATACCGTCACAAGCCCGTCAGACTGCGTATTTTTACGACTTTTTCACCATAGCTCAACGTGTTTACTTCTGCCAGTCTGTCTACGTGCAAACGCAACATTTTCCTATAGTTAGACATTTTTTTGCATAAATATGCTTCAATCCTGGCCACTCTAACTTATAAAACGCAGACTAATTATCAATATTAAATATTATTGATGCTGCACCGTAATAATGAAAATTTGATGACAGCGCTTCACGATGGGACAATAAAAACGTTTCGATAAATCGTGGATAACGCTTTAACGGATAACGTAAAAGAATTAAAAAATTTTTGAAGGAGAGCATGGACAAATAGCAAGATGGGTATGAGACCAAAAAGTGATAAAGCATAATAATAAGTTATAGCAATGCATTACAATATTGAGCATCCCGGCAGTCAATCTGTTCGACCACCGGGAAGGCTATCAGCGTTCCGCCACCAGGCGGATAAAATCATCATCGCTGTCCTGCGGCTCTGCCTGGACGTGTTCTGCAGGTTTCACCGGCGCTTCTTTCTCCGGTTCATTTGCTTCACACAGGCGACGCAGTAATGCATTTTGACGCTTTTGCTGATCCAGCAGCGCTTCCAGAAGTTCTATCTGTTCGTTTGCCCGCGAACTGGCGCGGTTTACGAAAAACCACAGAGCGAGCCCGATGACCAGTACCAGCAAGGAGACTGCCAGCGAGGCCAAATTCAGCATTCCGGAATTCATTAAATCAACCATTTCACCACCTCAAATTGGAGCCATCATTCTACCACTCGGCGGCATGAGGAAGGAAATCTCCTATGAGAAAATCTTTACCAGGGAATGAATTTATTGATGGTGCAAATACCGCTGAAAAATTGCACATCCTGATCGCACAACACGTTAATCATCTGAGTCCACAGTAATAGACAGGCAATCAGCAAGATAACTGCCAGGATGACCCACCGTAACTTTTTCACTCCACTCTCCGGGTAACCATATTTGTTAACAGATTAGCACGCTAACCTTAAACCGCGGCTAACTGTAATAGCGTCTCTTCATTTTAGGAATCATCGACTTGTTTCAGGGCATGAACGAACTACTCTATTGTACAGGAAGAAACAAAAACGAGGCATATGATGCGTTTTACGATTCGTGCAATTATTGTACTGGCGATTATTTGGATTGCTTTGCTTTCAACCGGCTACGGTGTGCTGATGGGCAGCACTGAAAACGTAGGCGGATTAGGATTACAGTGTAAATATCTCACTGCACGTGGTACCAGCACGGCGCAATATGTTCACACTGACAGCGGGATTATTGGCATTACTGACTGCCCTCTCCTGCGTAAAAGCACAACGGTTGTCGATAAGGGATAATCGGACACCACAAACACAGAACGCCGCTTATTGCGGCGTTTTTTTATGGACGCGTTTCTCAGAACGGATAGTCGTTGTAACCCATCTGCTCAGAAATCTTGCGCGCCGCCGTGTGCAGCATGCTGACGTACTCGTGCAGACGCTCCTCAGAGAAACGCAGAGTCGGGAAGGAGATGCTCAGCCCCGCAATCACCACGCCGAAGCGGTCAAACACCGGCACACCGATGCAACGCAGCCCCTCTTCCTGCTCTTCATTATCTTCGCCATAACCTTGCTCACGCACCACATCCAGCAGTGGTAACAGCTCTTCGGTATCGGCAATAGTCCGCTCGGTGCTGCGCTTATACTCAACGTGCTCGAGGATCTGTTTTACTTCTTCACGGTCACGCCAGGCCAACAGCACTTTACCAATTGCCGTGCTGTACAGTGGATTGCGACGCCCAATGCGTGAGTACATTCGCAGGTTATACATTGAGTCAATTTTATGGATGTAGACGATGCTGTCTTCATCCAGCGCGCCCAGGTGAATGGTTTCTTTCGTCAGACGAGAAAGTTCACGCATCTGGATATCCGCACTGCGAATGAGATCGACGTTTTGCAGCGAACGCGCACCCAGTTCAAACAGTTTCAGCGTCAAAGAGTATTTCTCTGATTCGCCTTCCTGTGCCACATAGCCCAGCGATTTCATGGTCTGTAAAAAGCGATAAACCGTGCTTTTTGACATCATTACGCGCTGTGAAAGCTCAGTTATCCCTATCTCACGCTCTTCGCCAAGCGCCTGCAAAATGCCAAAAACTTTCAACACCGAAGAGACAGAATCTGGCTGTTTATCCAAATCTGCAACTGCCATTTATCACCTCATCGCAACTGTTTTATAAAATTCAGAACTGTTTTTTATTATAATTTCACGCGCCTTCCGCCGCAATCACTCTTCTGCATCTTCGTTACAAATCTGCGACATACTGCCGAATAATCAATGCTAAAATGATTACCTGCATAATGATTTCATTAAAGACGCATTTTTCACATGGAAAAAACAGTTCCCGATGGTTTGCCGTTGCCGCAACGCTATGGTGCCATTCTGACGATCGTGCTTGGGATTTCGATGGCCGTGCTTGACGGTGCCATAGCCAACGTCGCCCTTCCCACTATTGCTACCGACCTCAACGCCTCTCCCGCCGCGTCTATCTGGATAGTTAACGCCTACCAAATCGCGATTGTTATCTCACTGCTGACCCTGGCATTTCTCGGCGATATGTTCGGCTATCGACGAATTTACAAATGCGGCCTGGTGGTTTTCACTTGTACATCGCTGGTTTGCGCGCTTTCACACTCGCTGGAAATGCTGACGCTAGCCCGCGTGGCGCAGGGTCTGGGAGGTGCTGCGTTGATGAGCGTCAACACAGCGTTGATACGCCTCATTTATCCGCAGCGCTTTCTCGGCCGTGGGATGGGAATCAACTCGTTTATTGTTGCCGTTTCCTCTGCCGCAGGGCCAACTATTGCCGCAGCCATTTTATCCGTGGCGTCCTGGCAGTGGCTGTTCCTGATTAACGTCCCGCTCGGGATCGTGGCGTTTGTTTTGGCCATGCGCTATCTGCCGTCTAACGGTGCCCGCAGCCAGGCGTCGCGTTTCGATCTGCCGAGTGCAGTCATGAACGCTTTAACCTTCGGTTTACTGATAACGGCACTCAGCAGCTTTGCCCAAGGGCAGTCTCTGCAACTGGTGCTGTGTGAAGTGGTGGCGATGCTGGTCATCGGCTTTTTCTTTGTCCGTCGCCAGTTGAAGCTGCCGGTGCCGCTACTGCCGGTTGATTTACTGCGTATTCCGCTATTTTCGCTGTCTATCTGTACCTCGATTTGTTCCTTCTGCGCTCAAATGCTGGCCCTGGTTTCACTGCCCTTCTTCCTGCAATCGGTTATGGGCCGCACTGAAGTTGAAACCGGTCTGCTACTGACGCCGTGGCCGTTGGCCACCATGGTGATGGCCCCAATTGCTGGCTATCTCATCGAAAAGGTCCACGCCGGTTTCCTCGGTGCATTAGGTTTGGCGGTAATGGCGTGCGGGCTGTTCGCGTTGGCACTCTTACCCTCTTCGCCACAGGACATCGACATTGTCTGGCGCATGATGCTGTGCGGCGCTGGTTTTGGCTTATTCCAGTCCCCGAATAATCACACCATTGTGTCGTCTGCACCGCGTAATCGCAGCGGTGGCGCAAGCGGAATGTTAGGTACGGCCCGTCTGCTGGGGCAAAGTACCGGTGCGGCACTGGTGGCGTTAATGTTTAACCTGTTTGGCACGCACGGGACGCACACGTCACTTTTACTGGCAGGATCCCTCGCGGTTATCGCCGCCATCTTCAGTGGTCTTCGCGTCACCCAACCTCGGGCAGTCCCATAATCCGTGCGTAAAAAAAGCGCCTCTGAGAGGCGCTTTGCTTTAAGGGTCGTGCTGTGAATGCGTTATTTCAGATACTCGCCGCTACGCAGCGCCTCGATACGTTTGTCCAGTGGCGGGTGCGTCATGAACAGTTCACTCATGGACTTCGCTTTGCCATTGATACAAAACGCCATCATGCTGCTGGCTTCCTGCGGTTCATAGCTGGTTTTCAGGCGCTGAAGCGCCGCAATCATTTTCTCGCGGCCAACTAGTTTGGCAGAACCGGCATCGGCGTGGAACTCACGATGACGGGAGAACCACATGGTGATGATGCTGGCGAGAATACCGAATACCAGTTCCAGCACGGTTGCTACCGCAAAGTAAATCAGCGGGTTACCGTTGCTGCTTTCACCTTCATCACGGTTGCCGCCCAGGAAACCGGCCGCAATCTGCGCAATAACACGAGAAATAAAGATAACAAAAGTGTTCACGATGCCCTGAATCAGGGTCATGGTCACCATGTCACCGTTGGCGATGTGGCTGATTTCGTGCGCGATGACTGCTTCGGCCTCGTCACGGCTCATGTTCTGCAACAGGCCCGTACTCACGGCAACCAACGACGCATCACGGCGTGCACCGGTCGCGAAGGCGTTAATATCCGGTGCGTGATACACTGCAACCTGCGGCATGGCAATACCCGCCTGGCGAGACTGCTGCGCGACGGTGTTCATCAACCAGCGCTCAGTTTCATTGCGCGGCTGTTCTATAACCTCACCACCTACCGATTTCAGCGCCATCCATTTCGACATTAATAGCGACACAATCGAGCCACCAAAACCGAAAAGCAGCGCCATGATAAGCAGGCCCGTCATGCTGCTAGACTGAATTCCTGTCAGGCTTAGCACCAGCCCAAACACGACCATAACCGCCAGGTTGGTCATCAGGAAGAGCGCGATTCGCATCATAATTTTCTTTAACCTCGTTGTAACAAAACGCACTATGCGATTACCCATATGGTATGGGTCTTACACTGATTTTCAACTATCAGAGGTCGCTAAGTCACGAGAAAAACACAACTTTACATTATGTTGTATCTCGCTGACGCACGCTTGAGGAAGGAAAAAAAACAGGCACAATTTCTTGTGCCTGTTGGGGTTATTTGCTGGCGGTTGGTGTTACCGCGGGCCGGTCTTTTTCCATATTTGCCAGGTCATTGGCGATATGGACCGTTTCATCCAGATACGGATCGGGCTCCTGGTAATCCTTCGGCAGATCGTCCAGTTTCTTCAGCGGTGGCTTGCCTTCACGTTTGTAACGATCGTTAATGCGGGCCAGGCGCGTCGCGTCGTCTTCCTCATTCTCTTTCTCACGCTGTGCGTAATTCAGTGAGGCGATATTGCGGCGCTCTTTCAACGCATTGAAACGGGCAATATCTTTGACGATGTACTGGAATTCCGGATCTTTCGCGATACGGTCATTGTGGTCTTTCAGAAGTTCTGGACCAAACGGCATCATATCGCCCGTTTTGACGTAGGTCGCAGCATTAATGCTGTCCCACGGCAGCGCGTTATCTTCAAACTTCTCACCGGTTTCCGTCTCTTCGCTGCCGGTTGGCATCATAATATCTGGCGTCACACCTTTACGCTGAGTACTGCCGCCGTTGATGCGGTAGAACTTCTGAATGGTGTACTGCACAGAACCCAGCGCTGGCCACTCTGGGCGCAGCATCTGATCGTAGATGCGGTTCAGCGAGCGGTACTGCTGCACGGTGCCTTTACCGAAGGTCGGTTCACCGACAATCAGAGCGCGGCCGTAATCCTGCATAGCCGCCGCGAAGATTTCAGATGCAGACGCACTGAAGCGGTCAACCAGCACGACGAGTGGGCCTTTGTAATAAACAACGCCGTCGGTATCGCTGTCTTCGCGTACCTTGCCGTTGTTATCACGCACCTGCACTACCGGGCCAGACGGGATAAACAGACCAGAAAGCGATACCGCTTCGGTCAGTGCTCCGCCGCCGTTGCTACGCAGATCGATAACGACGCTGGTCACGTTTTGTTTTTCCAGTTTCTGCAGCTGCACCTTCACATCATCGGTGAGGCCCACGTAGAAACCAGGAATATCCAGCACGCCAACTTTCTCTTTGCCGACGTTTTTCACCGACATCTTCACGGCGCGATCTTCGAGGCGAATGCGCTCGCGAGTCAGCGTGATGGTGCGGGTTTTTGTTCCTTTACCGGCAGGCAGAATTTCCAGGCGCACTTTGCTGCCCTTCGGCCCTTTGATCAGGGCGACAACATCATCCAGGCGCCAGCCGATAACATCAACCATCCCTTTACCGGTCTGGCCAACGCCGACGATACGATCGCCAACGCTAATGGCTTTACTCTTCGCCGCTGGACCGCCCGCCACCATGGAATTAATCACGGTATAGTCGTCGTCCATTTGCAACACAGCCCCGATACCTTCCAGAGAAAGACTCATTTCGGTGTTGAACTGCTCGGTGTTACGCGGAGAAAGGTAGTTGGTGTGCGGATCGATTTCGTGTGCAAACGCGGTCATCGCCAGAGAGAACACGTCTTCGCTGTTGGTCTGAACCAAACGACGAATCGCGAACTTGTAGCGACGGCTCAGCGTTTCACGAATTTCTTTTTCGTCTTTACCGGCAAGCTTAAGGCTCAGCTCGTCATATTTAACTTTGCCATCCCACAGCGCATTCAGCTCAGCTTCATCTTTTGGCCACGGCGATTTGGTGCGGTCAAGATTGAAGGTGTCATTGCCGGTAAAATCCATCGGACGCTCAAGCACTTTTAGCGCATATTGATAGCGCTCAAAGCGGCGTTTTTGCGCCAGGTTATAAAGATCGTAGAAAACATCCAGTTTGCCACTGCGCAGTTCGTCACCGACCTGCGATTTACGGGCATCATACTGGGTAACATCGCTGGCCAACAGTACGTTGTGGCTGTAGTCCAGGAGATTAAGGTAACGGTCGAAAATTTTCGCCGAGAACGCGTTATCCAGATCGAACTGGCGATAGTGGGAGCGGGTAAAGCGAGACGTAACACGCTCGCTTACCGTTGCATGCTGGGCCTCTTCCTTAAGAACTGGAATCTGGTCAGCACGTGTAATATCGTCCACGGCGAACGACTGGCCTGCCATTAACAGCATGCCAGCGAGCGCGGTGACCTTAAAAAAGTTGTTCATGCCAGGCCCGGCCTCCGTTTCAGAACACTAAATGTTCTGCGCGTACAATCATTGACATACCAGAAGTCAGCTGTACACGAACGCCATCTTTGGTGATTTCCAGTACAGTAGCGTCCATTGCGTTGTTACCCGCTTTGACTTTCAGAGACTGGCCAACGCTCAGCTCAGAAATGTCAGATACCGGGGTAAGACGCTCTTCACGTGCCGGACGTGGTGCTTTTGCCGCAGCAGGTTTAGCAGCCTGACGTGGTTTATTAGCACCTACATCTTTGCGTGGTGCAGCTGGACGCGGTTTGCGCTCACGACGTGGGGCATCAACTGGCTCACCTGCCGCAATGGCAGCTTCACGTTTTTTAGCCTGCTGTTCTGCACGCTGTGTCTGCACACGGGCCTTCGCTTCTTCAAGCTGCTGACGCGCGTGAGTCACATGCTGCTCATCCAGCTCGCCGCACGGGTTCCCGTCGAGATCAACACGGGTTGCACCCGCTTTGATGCCGTACAGATAGCGCCAGCTGGACGTATAAAGACGTAAGGCGGAACGAAGCTGGGTTTTGCTGAGGTTCATTTCACCCTCAACGCGCGCTACCAGATCCTGAAAAATACCAATTTTCAGTGGGCGTGCTTCACCTTCAGCGCTGAAACACTGTGGGAATCGTTCGGCCAGAAATGCGATAACTTCTTTACTGCTATTCAACTTAGGTTGATTTTCCATGAAATTTCCTGATTACAACGGACGTAGCCAACATACCGCGGGCATGAACAGGCGTCATTATAATGACGCCATCGGTAAATGCTACGTTATCCGTTGATTATCCTGCGACAGGCTGAAAGAATTTGTGATAATCGGTGGCCGCAAGCAGCTTTTCAAGATGAGCAACCAGCTCACGAAGCCCCTGTTCATCTTCAGAGTTGAAGCGGGAATACTCCGGGCTGTCGATATCCAGCACACCGATAATTTTTCCGTTAACCACCAGAGGAAGCACGATTTCGGAGTTGCTTGCTGCGTCACAGGCGATGTGACCGGCAAAGGCGTGGACGTCTTCCACACGCTGAACGTGATTTTCCGACACCGCCGTGCCGCAAACACCGCGGCCAACCGGGATACGAACGCAGGCAATTTTTCCCTGGAATGGACCTAAAACCAGCGTTTCGCCCTCAAGGAGATAAAAACCGGCCCAGTTAACATCGGTCAGGCGCTCAAACAGCAGCGCACTGGTATTAGAGAGTGTGGCTAAAAAACTGGTTTCACCTGCCATTAATGCCTGAAAATCGCGGTTAAGATCCGCGTAAAACTCTGATTTGCTCATTATTCAATCACTTATTGTACTTAATTCGAAGCCGGTCAATGCCGACGCATAGCCTAATAAAATAAGCATTAAATGCGTTCGGGCTCAAGATGAATCCGTTCATAGGTTAAGATAGAGTTATACATTCATTTCAAAAGCGAATAAATGGCACTAAGAGCTTCTCAAATTTCGCCGGGCAAAAAAATCACCGTCCACGCGATTGGTAACCCACTTGCGCCCGTGGAATATCACCGATGTCCGCAATGTGACATGCTTTTTACCCTACCTGTGGTCAAAGCGTCACAAAGTGCATATTGCCCTCGCTGTGACGCAAAAATTCGTGACGGGCGCGACTGGTCATTAACGCGTCTGGCGGCAATGGCGGTGACCATGCTGTTGCTGATGCCTTTCGCATGGAGCGAGCCTCTGCTGCGTTTACATCTGCTCGGCGTGCGTATCGATGCAAACCTGTTGCAGGGCATCTGGCAGATGACCGATCAGGGTGACCCGATCCCCGCGGCGATGGTGCTGTTTTGCAGCGTCGGCGCACCGCTGGTGCTGGTTATCGCCATTGCCTATTTGTGGCTGGGTAATATTCTCGGCATGAATCTTCGCCCGGTTCTACTGATGCTCGAAAAGCTCAAAGAGTGGGTGATGCTAGATATCTACCTTGTCGGCGTGGGCGTTGCTTCCATCAAAGTTCAGGACTACGCGTTTCTCCAGCCGGGTGTTGGCCTGATTGCTTTCATATCGCTGGTGCTGTTGAGTATTCTGACGCTCATCCACCTTAACGTGGAACAGCTTTGGGACCGTTTTTACCCACAGCGCCCTGCACAGCGAGCAGATCCTGGTTTACAGATTTGCCTCGGTTGCCACCATACCGGATTCGCTGATTCTCGTGGGCGTTGTCGCCGCTGCCATATTCCGCTGCGCCACCGTCGGGCTAACAGCCTGCAGAAATGCTGGGCCGCGCTGATTGCCTCGATAATTTTCCTGCTTCCGGCGAACCTGCTCCCGATTTCCATCATCTATGTGAACGGCGCGCGCCAGGAAGACACCATTCTTTCCGGCATCATCTCGCTCGGGAGCAGTAACATTCCGGTTGCGGCAGTGGTTCTCATCGCCAGTATTCTCGTACCCTTTACCAAAGTGCTGGTGATGCTTACCCTGTTGCTGTCGATTCACTTTAAATGTGAACAGGGACTCAGAACCCGAATACTTCTGTTGCGCTTTGTCACCTGGATTGGTCGCTGGTCGATGCTTGATCTGTTCGTCATCTCGCTGATGATGTCGCTTATCAATCGCGATCAGTTACTTGCTTTTACAATGGGACCCGCTGCGTTTTATTTCGGTGCTGCGGTAATATTGACTATTCTTGCTGTTGAATGGCTGGACAGCCGCTTACTTTGGGATGCACATGAGTCAGGAAACGCCCGCTTCACCGACTGAAGCGAGAATTAAAACAAAACGTCGTATCTCCCCTTTCTGGCTGCTGCCGGTAATCGCCCTGCTCATTGCTGGCTGGCTTATCTGGAACAGTTTTGAAGATCGTGGCACAACGGTCACTATCGATTTCATCTCAGCCGACGGTATTGTCCCCGGCCGCACCCCTGTTCGTTATCAGGGCGTCGAGGTGGGGACCGTTCAGGAAATTAGCCTGGCCAAAAATCTCAATCGCATTGAGGTGAAGGCCAGCATAAAAGGCGATATGAAAGATGCGCTGCGTGAAGAAACGCAGTTCTGGCTCGTCACGCCCAAAGCGTCATTGGCGGGTGTATCCGGTCTGGATGCGCTGGTCGGCGGCAACTATATCGGCATGATGCCCGGCAAAGGGGCGAAGAAAGATCACTTTGCCGCGCTGGATACGCAGCCGAAATATCGCCTGAACAATGGCGAGTTGATGATCCATCTTCATGCCCCGGATCTGGGCTCGCTCAATAGTGGTTCGCTGGTGTACTTCCGTAAAATTCCGGTCGGTCGCGTCTATGATTACGCCATCAACGCCAACAAACAGGGTGTCACTATCGACATCCTGATCGACCGCCGCTTCACCAATCTGGTGAAAAAAGGCAGCCGTTTCTGGAACGTATCTGGAATTAAAGCCGATGTCAGCCTGAGCGGCGCGAAGGTGCAGCTTGAAAGTCTGGCGGCATTAGTTAATGGCGCGATTGCCTTTGATTCCCCCGAAGATTCAAAAGCCGCTGCGCAGAACGATGAGTTTGGTCTGTACGCCGATTTGGCCCACAGCCAGCGAGGCGTGATCGTCAAACTAGACCTTCCTGACGGCGCTGGCCTGAAAGCAGGTTCGACCTCGTTGATGTATCAGGGCCTGGAAGTCGGACAGCTGACCAAACTGGATCTCAATCCGGGTGGTGCGGTGAGCGGTGAAATGACCGTCGATCCGAGCGTGGTGAATTTGCTGCGCGACAAAACCCGCATCGAGTTGCGTAATCCTAAACTGTCGCTTGAGAATACAAATCTCAGCGCCCTGCTCACCGGGAGCACCTTTGAGTTGGTGCCCGGCGAAGGTGAACCGCGCAATCATTTCGTGGTCGTCCCTGCCGATAAAACGCTGTTGCAGGAACCTGGCGTTGCCACACTCACCCTGAATGCGCCGGAGTCCTACGGCGTCGAAGCCGGGCAACCCATTATTCTGCACGGCATTAAAATTGGTCAGGTGCTTGAGCGCACACTGAACAATAAAGGGGTCTCCTTCTCTGTCGCTATCGATCCGCAATATCGCGACCTGGTACACGGTGACAGCAAATTCGTGGTCAACAGCCGTGTGGACGTCAAAGTCGGTCTCGACGGTATTGAATTCCTAGGCGCCAGCGCCAGCGAATGGCTCAGCGGTGGCATTCGTGTTCTGCCAGGTGAAAAAGGCCCTATGAAGCAGAGCTACCCGCTGTTTGCCAATCTTGAAAAAGCGATTGAAAACAGTCTGGGCGAACTGCCGACGACGACGATGACGCTCACTGCCGACACGCTGCCAGACGTCCAGGCCGGTTCTGTCGTGCTGTATCGTAAATTTGAAGTCGGAGAAGTGATCACCGTTCGCCCACGTGCAAACGCGTTTGATATCGACTTGCACGTCAAACCGGAATACCGCCAGCTTCTGACGCAAAACAGCGTGTTCTGGGCCGAAGGTGGTGCAAAAGTGCAACTGAACGGTAACGGGCTGACGGTTCAGGCCGCCCCACTCTCCCGTGCGCTGCGCGGCGCTATCAGCTTCGATAATCTGAGCGGCGCAAGTGCCGGCGTGCGTAAAGGCGATAAACGTATTCTGTATCCGTCCGAAACGGCGGCCCGCGCCGTAGGTGGGCAAATTACCCTGCATACCTTCGATGCCGGAAAACTTTCCGAGGGTATGCCGATTCGCTATCTGGGCATCGATATCGGGCAAATTCAGACCCTGACGCTGATTACTGCCCGCAACGAAGTGCAGGCGAAAGCGGTGTTGTATCCGGAATACGTGAACACTTTTGCCCGCAGCGGCACCCGCTTCTCGGTGGTCACCCCGCAGATTTCAGCAGCAGGCGTAGAACATCTGGATACTATCCTGCAGCCGTACATCAACGTTGAACAGGGCCGCGGCAGCAATCCCCGCCGCGACTTTGAATTGCAGGAAGCGACCATCACCGATTCCCGTTACCTCGACGGCCTGAGCATCATCGTCGAAGCCCCGGAAGCCGGATCGCTGAGCATCGGCACACCCGTTCTGTTCCGCGGCATCGAAGTCGGTACGGTCACTGGCCTGCATCTGGGTTCACTCTCAGACCGCGTGATGGTGGGCCTGCGTATCAGCCAACGCTATCAGCATCTGGTGCGCAATAACTCGGTGTTCTGGCTGGCATCAGGTTACAGCCTCGATTTCGGTATCATCGGCGGCGTAGTGAAAACCGGGACCTTCAATCAGTTCATCCGCGGCGGCATAGCCTTTGCAACGCCTCCAGGTACGCCTCTCGCGCCGAAAGCACAGGAAAATAAACACTTCCTGTTGCAGGACGCGGAACCGAAAGAGTGGCGTGAATGGGGCACCGCACTGCCACGCTAAACGCGAAGCGACTCCGGCTGTAAGAAGCCGGAGTCGCTGTGCTAAACTGCGCACCCGTTTATGAATCTGGTGCGTTTAGTGGCTTATCTTCCTGACTCCTTTCTTGAGGTGATGCGTGCAGCAATGCCGACTCATCTCTCCTTCGACGATTTTATCGCCGCCTGCCAGCGCCCGCTGCGCCGCAGTATCCGTGTTAATACACTCAAAATTTCTGTCCCGGATTTTCTGCAGCTGGTTGCGCCGTACGGTTGGCAACTTACGCCCATACCGTGGTGCGAAGAAGGTTTCTGGATTGAGCGCGAAGACGAAGATGCCCTGCCGCTTGGCAGCACAGCTGAACACCTGAGCGGTCTGTTTTACATTCAGGAAGCAAGCTCAATGTTGCCGGTCACCTCGCTGTTTGCTGACGAAAATCGTCCTCAACGGGTAATGGACGTTGCCGCAGCACCGGGTTCCAAAACCACGCAGATTGCCGCGCGAATGGGGAACGAAGGGGCTATTTTAGCCAACGAGCTTTCCGCCAGTCGAGTTAAAGTCCTGCACGCGAATATCAGCCGCTGTGGGATAAGCAACGTTGCCCTGACCCATTTCGATGGCCGGGTTTTCGGCGCCGCACTTCCAGAGTCATTCGACGCGATTTTGCTCGACGCCCCGTGCTCCGGTGAAGGCGTGGTGCGCAAAGATCCCGATGCGCTGAAAAACTGGTCCCAGGCAAGCAATCTCGAAATAGCCCAGACCCAGCGTGGGCTTATCGACAGCGCGTTTCATGCGCTGCGCCCAGGCGGCACGCTGGTGTATTCCACCTGCACGCTGAACCGTGACGAAAACGAGGACGTGCTGAGCTGGCTTCTGGCACGCTATCCCCAGGCGGTCGAAATCATGCCGCTCGACACGCTTTTCGACGGCGCAACCCAGGCGCTGACGCCCGAAGGTTTCCTGCACGTCTTTCCACAGATTTTCGATTGCGAAGGATTCTTTGTCGCGCGACTGAAGAAAACCGCGGCCATTGAAGCCCTGCCCGCACCGGGCTACAAAGTCGGCAAATTCCCCTTCATGCCGATGCGGACCCGCGAATCCCTGGCGGTGAAGCAAGCTGCCGCCGCCGTAGGGTTGCACTGGGAGGAAAATCTGAATCTCTGGCAGCGCGATAAAGAGATTTGGCTGTTCCCGGCAGAGATTGAGCCATTATTGGGCAAAGTGCGTTTTTCTCGCATCGGTCTGCGTCTGGCCGAAACCTTCAACAAAGGATTCCGCTGGCAGCACGAAGCCGTTATCGCGCTGACGGGAGAAAAAAGTGCGCGCTTCGAACTGACGCAAGCGGAAGCCGAGGAGTGGTATCGCGGACGCGATGTCTGGCCGGAAACACCGCCAGCGCGTGATGATGTTATTGTGACCTTTCAGGGACATCCGCTGGGGCTGGCGAAAAAAGTCGGGTCGCGTCTCAAGAATAGCTATCCGCGTGAACTGGTTCGGGACGGAAAATTGTTCGCTGCCAAAGCGTAACGCGGAGCCAAAAATAAGCACGTTCTGACTGGCAAAATGCTCGCCCTTGTCTACGCTAAAAAATGGGAAGACCTAACTGGTCATACCACAATGAAGCAGACAACCGGAGAGCATTATGACCAAAACCAGCGTACGAATAGGCGCCTTTGAAATTGATGACGGCGAGCTGCATGGCGAGCAGCAAGGGGAGCGAACGTTAAGCATTCCCTGTAAATCCGACCCCGATTTGTGCATGCAACTCGATGCGTGGGATGCCGATACCAGCGTTCCCGCCATTCTCGATGGAGAACACTCTGTTCTATACCGCAAACACTATGACAGTAAGTCCGATGCCTGGGTCATGCGCTTAGCCTGATTCAAAAGGAACCCGCCCACAGGCGGGTTATTTATTTCCCCTTCCACTTATTTCTCTTACACTTAAGACACCACGCAAAAGTGTGAGGATGCGATGTTCGCTCTGGTTTTGTTTATTTGTTATCTCGATGGTGGCTGCGAAGATATTGTGGTGGATGTTTACAACACCGGGCCGCAGTGCGAACGGGCGATGGACGTTCAGCGATTAAGACATGGCGGTTGCTTCCCGGTTGAGGATTTTATTGACGGTTTCTGGCGTCCGGCCCAGGAATACAGTGACTTGTAATTACTGAAGTTGGACCAGCGTCAACTCACCGCCAAACACCGCACCGGTATCGATGTAGTGCTGATTAAGCGCATCATAACGGTGTTTTAACGGCGTGTGCCCAAACCAGAAGTGATCCGCACCATCAATTTGGGCGTGATTCCCTGCCAGATGATCGCTCAGCCGCTGCCGGTCCCAAAGTACCCGATGCCAGTCTACCTCCTGCTGCCACTGGTAATGCGCAGCTGGATAATCGGCATGAGCCACCACATGCACGCCTGATTCGGCATCCACTTCGATGACATACGGCAATTGATGACAGGCCTGCAGCAAACGTCGCACCTCAGCCTGCTCGCTCGCAGTGCAGTGCTCGAACCACTCTCCCCCATTCAATTCCCACAGCGATAGCTGCTGATGTTCAAGCGCATCCATCGCCATTTGCTCGTGATTTCCACGAATAGCGAAAAACCATTTTTGATGAATAAGTTCAAGGCATTTGAGACTGTCGGGCCCGCGATCAATCAGGTCGCCGACGGAGATGAGTACATCCTGATAAGGATTAAATTCGTGAGCCTGGAGTTTAGGCATCAGCAAATTAAAGCAGCCATGTAGGTCGCCAATGAGCCAAATATGCCGCCAGGATTTGCCGTCAATTCGTTGATACATAGCGTTGCCCCCATAGTTTAAGTATAGGGGATACCAAAGCCCTTACAACGCCCGTGGCGTTGTTTAAACAATGGCTGAACAAACTCAAAATAAATTCTTACAATCATTTAAGATTAACCTAAACAGCCTGTAAGATAAGAAAAGAACCATAATGAGGTTAACAGTTTGTCAGACACACCAGAAAATTCACCTGAACTGCGCGCGCATCTTATTTCCGACTTGGTCAGTGGCAAACTTGCCCCTGCCCCCATATGGAAAAAAGCCGACTATCGCCTGAAGTTTTTGCTGCGCACGATGATTTTTTATCGCTCAACCCGACTGATGCTCGACACTCTCGGCCAGCGCCCTGACTTCATGCGCCTGCTGAATGCGCAGGTCACATTGCCCAGCAAAACGCACCGCCAGTATCTGGCACGCGGTTTATCATCAATGCAGCGGGCGCAAGCTATCATCGGTCATTATCAGTTTATTGACTCGCTTAAAAGCACCCAACTTGCCGCGGCATTAACCGCCACGGAGCCTACGGCATTACTGAGCTTTGAGGGCAAAGAGGGTACACAATTTACGCTGTATGCCTCCTGCGCGCGTAAGGCCGAACGAGAAGGGGAAAGCACGCTGTGGTTTTGTGACGCAGACAATACGGTACTGGCCAGCACAACATTCAGTGTTGCCCGGAGCAACAACGGCTGGGAGCTTATCGTCGGTGGCCTGCAGGGGCCGCGTCGCAGCGTTTCTCATGACGTGATTAAGCACGCCACACGCGCCTGTTACGGGCTTTTCCCGAAACGTATCCTGGTTGAATGCTTTGGCCTGATGGCCGCCGAGTGCGGGATAACCACGCTTTCCGGCGTCAGCGATAATGGCCATGTGTTCCGCGCCCTTCGCTACCGCTTCAGTAAAGGCCGTCATTTCCATGCCAGCTACGACGAATTCTGGGCATCGTTAGACGGCGTTAAAAGCGACCCCTTCCGTTGGCAGCTGCCCCTGGCGCAGGAGCGTAAATCTCTTGAAGATATTGCCAGCAAAAAACGTGCAGAGTACCGCCGCCGCTTTGCGCTGCTCGATGAGATGGCCGCCCAGTTCATCGCACTTATCCCGCGCAAGTAAGCGTAACTGCGTTGGCCTCTGCTGTACATTGGCAGAGGCTTTCGCGCATTGAGATTGCACAATCTCTTGATGTTTCGCTATCATCATGAGGTATTCCTCTGATACCTCGCTGGCGGTACTTTCTGGCTATGAGCAAAATCGAAATTGCCCTGATAATTCTGGTTCTGGTTTTACTTGGACTGGGCATCTGGTTCATTTTGAGCGATCAAATTTGGGTCATGGTCAGCTATCTTGAAACCCTTCTCTACCCCGATATCGTCACGCCCGAATAATCCCTGCGGTTACACATATTCAAAATTAAACAAGATGGTATTTGAATCAAATCACCTTGATGCATACCATTCTTTGCGAAACATAGCGCGGCGGCTGCTTCTTCCTGACAGCACGTAGCAATACGTTTCAGGTCTGACTGACTCCACATCCCTGGACGCGCAACTTTCAGACCAAACCACCTCGTGGCACTGCATATCCCTGTAAAGCCGCAAAAGTGAGTCCGAAAATATAATATTCATTGCAAGCTTTTCCCCTTTGCCCTGCGAAGCGAAGGGGTTTTTTTTATGTTTTTTTCGGAGCATACATTTAAATCTATAGCTAAAGTCAAATTTTCAATACTGTTTGATATTTTATATCCCGATTTAAAAGCACTGTTCTCTGTCGCATTAATTGTATGTTAACACCATATTATTGAATGTTTATGGATACGTGAATATTTTGTGGTAATTTATTTATAGATAAAATTCACTGTCGCCATCCAGAAATAAACAAGATTTGTTGACGGGCGACATTACTGCAGTGTTAGCATTCTCTTTTGTGAAATACAATTGGGTTTGTATCCTTCATTTTATGAAAACTATAAACGCGTTCAAAATCGAGAAAAGAGCTCTTATTTTCTCTTTGTTAACTATCATTTTGATAGTCAATACCGCTCTGCTATTACTCTCTTATCTTGACATGATTCGTAGCGCACGCTTCGCCACCTCTGACATAGCTGTCGTAATTAATCAGAATATTGAAAAAAATAAAAATATCGCTTCGGCACTTGGGGATCTTGTTGCTCTTTCCAGTAATGATATTGCTGGAAAATTGGGTTCCAGCGTTAATTTCAAAGAAAATGAAATAGACCCCAGCCTGTATCAGAAGCATATAATGTTTGCCTCTGGTGACGTGAGCGTTAACGATCGAAAAATATCGGCGATTCTCAATTCATTCTGGAATAGCCTTAGTAATGAAAACAAAACATCCTACTGGACTTATTTCTTCAGTGCGAATCTTAACTACGCTTACAGTTTTGAACCGGTAAAGAAAAGCGGATATAAATTCACATCACCTCACCTGGCAATCAATTCTTATTTAGACGAAGTATCCAGAAAAGTTAAAGCTCAAAAAGCATTCCTGGTATCAGAACGTCTTTACAGCGATGTTTATACAGATTCATTAACTGGACTGCCTGTTATTACGTTCAGCGTGCCGGTGATTTCAAATAATCTAAATTATAATAAAAGCAGCGTTGAAGGAATTATCTCCACCGATTATACCTCCAAAGACCTGTCTGAGTTGTTTAATAAATACTTCATCCAAACCGGCATCACGCCCTCATCTTATCAACTGACTCTGCAGAGCAGACGCGGTGGCCCAGATCTGGCGATAACACCTACAAAAATAGATTATACCCCCTTCCCGATTGTGCAAATACCCTTAACCGCAGGCTTTATCATCAACGCGAAGGTCGGTTTATATAATGTCCTGCACCACAGACCATGGAGATTCGTCTTTACTAATCTTATCCTGCTGATTTTTTTCGCTTCGTCAATAAATGCGTACCGCAACATTATGAACATGTTGAAACGACTCAGCTACGACTCGTTGACCCGTGCATTCTCCAGGGAAGGCGGGGAGGTCATTATCAACTCCATGTCCGCACATGAATCCTGGATAATCGTGGCGGTGGATCTGGATTTGTTCAAGGACATCAATGACACATACGGGCATCATGTCGGTGACCTTTCTCTGGCGTATTTCTCCGATACGCTAATAAGGACGTTGCGAGCGTCTGATACGATTATTCGCATGGGTGGAGACGAGTTCCTGCTGCTGATGCCATGGTGTAACTATTCGTCTGCCAGTGCGCTAATGCAGCAGGCACAGAAAAAGCTCAAACATTTTCAATATGACAGTATTACTATTCCAATTTCGTGCTCATATGGCATCCAGGAATTTACCGGTGATTTTGCCAAAGATTGTCAAATAGCCGACGAAAAGCTATACGTCATGAAAAATCGACCGACCCGCTTACCGAGCCGTAAGAACGTAACACTGACCGAAAAGCTTCCGCACCCCATGCTGGAGAAGGATGTCGAAACCGGCTCTCTGACGATATCCGGGTTGCGCCATCATCCTGAATATCTGGATAACCGTAGCGTCCTGATGCTGGTCCATCTTAGTAACCACTCTTCGCTCACTAACCTGTTGGGCCAGGATTATGGCCGCTCACTCATGAAATATCTGATTTCACGCATCACAGATACTTTCCCGGAAGACATCATCATTTGCCGTGAACGCATGGATAAGCTTGTGGTTATTCTCCCTCCCGTCAAAACGGTGGAGCAACTCAGCTTATGGAAGCAAAAAGCACATTCGCTTTTCAGCATTAAGGATATGCCAAATATCGGCCAACATGAATTGCGTATCGAAGGTAACGCCGGCCTGGCCGAGGAAGCTTTAACGCCTGAAAACCTTGATGAAGTTCTACGCTATGCGGGCATCGCCCTGCATCACGCCCGCCGCGAGGGCAATGGCAAAGTAACACTTTTCACTCCGGATATGCATGCCTCCGGATTGCTCCATATTCAGCTGCATGAACAACTGAGCCACGCACTTGAGCGTGAAGAGTTCTATCTTGTGATGCAGCCAATTGTTGGATTGGATGGAAATACGGAATGTCGCGAAGGTGAATGTCTGGTGCGTTGGGAAAGCCCGGTGCTGGGGAATGTGCCGCCGGATCAATTTATCGCAATAGCGGAAGAGACAGGCCTCATAATTCCACTGGGTGAATGGATCATTAACAATGCGTGCCGCGAGCTGGCCGCACTGATGGCTCGCGGCAACTGTGAAGATTTCAAACTGCATATAAATATTTCCCCCATCCAGCTACAAGCGAATGAGTTCGCAGAAGTAGTGATTGAGTCACTCCGACAGCATGGGTTACAGGGTTATAATCTTTGCATCGAAATTACCGAGGGTGTTTTGGTTGGCAGCGGAACCAATACGTGCCGACATCTGAAGGCCTTACGTGAAATCGGTGTCACTATCTCCCTGGATGACTTCGGTTCAGGTTATTCCAGCCTGTCTTACCTGCATACGCTCCCGTTTGATCAACTTAAAATTGACCGCCAGTTTGTCAGTGGTGTAATGGAAGATAGTCGAAGCGAATCGGTGATAAATTCCGTGTTGAGTCTTTCAAAAAGCTTTGGCGTTCCCTTGGTTGCTGAGGGGATTGAAGATCAGGAAACGGGTGATAAATTACACGCTATGGGTTGCCTGCTTGCACAGGGTTATCACTATGGGCGCCCGAAGCCGTTCAGCGAATGGCACATTGATAACGGTCAAATTACTTTATCGCTATGAGCAAGAACGGTCTCATTAATCCCTTAATAACCTGACACCGAAAAATACCGGGATAAACAGCAAAACGAGTAGGTGGTGATCTGCATTTTTCGTGTAAAAAAAATGTTAAGCCCAATTTTGATGTGATATAAAAGAAAACGGGTCGGTCGTGGAAATGTGGGAAATTTTCAGGCTGACACTGTAAGTTACTGATGTTGCTTACAGATAAAAAGAGACCGAATACGATTCCTGTATTCGGTCCAGGGAAATGGCTCTTGGGAGAGAGCCGTGCGCTAAAAGTTGGCATTAATGCAGGCTAAAATCGCCTTGCCCTTTAAGAATAGATGACCATGCCAGGTTTTCCAGTCCGCGACAAAAGTGGTCAGAAAAAAACCGTGAGCAAAGCGTCACAAAACGCAAAAACCGCAAGCTTTCGTCAGAAAAACTTGCGGTTTTTTATTGTCTGTCAATCAGTTAGCGTTGCGACTCAGCAGAGCTTTTCAGCCCGGGCGATAAACGGTCCCAGGCTCATCTTTTGGCCTTCATGCGCCGGATCGTCGGCCTGGATCACAGAAATCGGCTGGGCATTGGTCTTCCCTGCCTTCACTTCCTGCTCAGCAACCTCATTCAGCGGATATTGCATCAGCGTGCTGGGGTTTATGGCATACAGCGCATTGCCCGGACGACAGGTCAGCATGACCTCTTCACGATTGAATGCCCACTGTTCTTTACCCATCTCAAAACGGCTGACGGTTATAATCTGTGGCGCCGCCAGGGCGGTTCCAGTTGTTGCCAGTAACAACATTGATAAAACGAGTTTTTTCATGATTCTGCCACTTAATTCAGAACGGTTCCCAGGTTGCGAAGAGGCTTACCGCCGCCAGCACCAGAGCCCCTAAAATCATTTCCGCCTGCGTCGTGCGCACAAACAGCCGCTGTATGCGCTGTCTGTCTGTCGCCATTCGCGGCACCAGAACATACCTGTTCACCAGGGCGATTACCACCATCAGCGCCACGAACGCACATTTCACCAACAGCAGACGCCCATATGCCGTACCCGTCACCAGCTGCCCCTGAATCAGCCAGGCGTTAGCCAGCCCGCTAATGATCACCCCAATGACCGCCAGATGGCCCCAACGAGAAAAACGCATCATGGAATTGATGGCCTCGATGCGCCAGGGCCCCTTCGCCAGGCGCAGGCAGTACAGGAACGGCAGCAGGCCACCAAACCAGGCACCCGCGCACAAAAGGTGCACCGCGTGATTCATCCGCTGCAACCCGCCAACAATGCCATCGCGCATTGCCGCGTGCCCTACGCCCGCCATGAGTAAAAATTGTGCAACGCACAGAATCAGCAATAGCGGTGCCAGCCGATGGGGTTTCAGACAAACCACAATCAGCGCTATCCACGTCAGCAGAATTTGCCAAAGCCAGACGCTGCCAAAGCGCGTGCCCGCCACGGCGAGCCAGACATCAGGCTGCAGGACATCGCCCCAGCCGTTGCCCATTTGGCCGCCCTGTAGCATCAGCATTAACGTTGCCGAGACGGCGTTCACCAGCAACGCAACGCGCACGAACGGCAGGAAGCGTTGTATCATCAGCCGACGCAGCTGAGGCGTTGCCCACCAGGCGCCATACAGCGCGCAGCCGAAGGCGAGCATTACGGCAATGAAATGCAGGCCTCGCAGCCCGACATACACCGATGCCAGCACGGTTATTTCACGCTAAAGTGGTACTGGCCTTTGGTTTTGTGACCGTCCACCGACACCACGTGCCAGTCAACGGTGTAATCGCCGGGTTTAAGAGACTGCTCGACCGGGATGATAAGCTGGGTGTTGTCTTTTTCATTGAGCTTCACAGCGCCAACAGGCACCTGCGCCTGTTGTGGCCCCGTCAGCGTGATGCCACTGAATTTCACTTCAATCCCTTCGGAGAAGTTAAGGGTCAGCGCCTGTGGAGCCGCCGTGACCTGTGCGTCAGCAGCAGGATATTGATGCTTAAGATGGGCATGGGCGAAGGCCGCGGAAGTGGTTAAAACGCAGGTCAGGAAAACACCGGTGCGCAGCGCGCGGGAGGCGATACGGTTCATTCTCTACATTCCCTTTTGTTATATATCTGGGTGAGAGAATAACCTCGTATAATGTTTACGTCGAGATTCGCCGCCGTTGGTCTTGCTATTTCGCGACACTCTTAGTACTTTCAGGCCCGATATCAGAAGGAGCCCAAGATGAACACCAATCTGGCAAAACTTCCCCAGGACGAGATGGACAAAATTAACGTCGATTTGGCCGCCGCCGGGGTTGCATTTAAAGAGCGTTACAATATGCCTATCGTGGCAGAAGTGGTGGAACGTGAACAGCCGACGCACCTTCGCGACTGGTTTCGCGAGCGTCTGATCGCACATCGCCTGGCTTCGGTAAACTTGTCCCGCCTGCCATACGAACCGAAACAGAAGTAAGAATTACTGACTGTTACACTTCCTTACACTACCACTGCTACAATCTTGAGAAGATTCTCACGTATGACTCAGGGACTCTGAGTCAGGAAGAGTGATAAGGAAGCCACTATGCCTGCATGGACGATTGCTGCTGCACAGTACACGGCCCGCAACAGGAGTGTTGCGGAAAATATTGACCATCATTTGTGTTTTATTGAAGCGGCGGCAAAGCTTACCTGCCAGCTGATTGTGTTCCCGGAAATGTCGCTGACTGGACCGGATACCGATTATCCCCTCTCCCCCATCCCCACAGATGAACTCCTGCAACCGCTTTGCGTTGCGGCGAAACGTCACGGGATGACAATCATTGCTGGTTTACCGGTCGACATGAACGGCGACTGTCAAAAGGGTGTGGCTATTTTTGTGCCCGGCGCGTCCTCACCGCTTACGATGCATCAAGGTCAGGGCACCTGCCTGACGCCACAGACGCTGCACATTAGCGTGCTGGCTCCCGAAGCCGACGCTATCGAACTCGACCCGAATGCCACGCTGCTGGCCACCGGAACCTGTACCTGTGAATTCCAGCAACAGCAGTCAGTGCAGCAGCTTCAGCGCCTGGCCCACCGCTACGCCATCGCGGTATTAAAATCTAACTACGCCGTGGGAAGCGCGCTGTGGGATGAAAACGGTCAGTTGATTGTACGCGCCGACAGTGGAGACCTTTTGCTGACCGGTCGCAAATACGAAGGCGGCTGGGAAGGCGACATCATTCCGCTGCGTGAAAGCCTTTGCGCCATTGACGAAAGCCTCTGTGGCGCATAACCTGCCTCTTTTCAGCCGGGAGAGCACAATGTTACGCGTTATCGATACGGAAACCTGCGATTTACAGGGAGGCGTGGTTGAAATCGCCTCGGTGGACATCGTTGACGGCAAGATAACCAACCCCATGAGCCATCTCGTGCGCCCGGACAGGCCGATCAGCCCGCAGGCGATGGCCATCCATCGCATCACCGAAGAGATGGTTGCTGATAAGCCGTGGATTGAGGAAGTGGTGCCGCATTATCAGGGCAGCACCTGGTACGTGGCGCATAACGCCAGCTTCGACCGCCGCGTCTTGCCTGAAATGAACGGCGAGTGGATTTGCACCATGAAACTGGCCCGTCGCCTGTGGCCGGGTATCAAGTACAGCAACATGGCGCTCTACAAATCACGCAAGCTGAACGTCGCGACCCCGCCCGGCCTGCATCATCATCGGGCGCTGTATGACTGCTACATTACCGCCGCATTGCTGATTGATATTATGAACGTCTCCGGCTGGAATGCCGATCAGATGGCCGATATTACCGGGCGCCCGGCACTGATGACCACCTTCACCTTCGGCAAATACCGCGGGAAGCCAGTGTCAGAAGTGGCCGAGAAAGATCCCGGCTACCTCCGCTGGTTGTTCAATAATCTCAATTCGATGAGCCCAGAACTGCGCTTAACCCTCAAGCACTGGCTGGGCGAATAACTATCGTGGTGCCTGGCCCGGCAGCGTACCCTGGGCCAGCGCAATCAGGAATGTGAACTCCAGCGCCACACCTTCATAGCTTTTGAAGCGCCCCGATTTCCCGCCGTGCCCGGAATCCATATCGGTACACAACAGCAGCAGATTGTCGTCAGTTTTCAGCTCCCTGAGCTTCGCCACCCATTTGGCCGGTTCCCAGTATTGCACCTGAGAATCATGCAGACCGGTGGTGACCAGCAGGTGCGGATAGGCTTGTTTTACAACGTTGTCATACGGGCTGTAGCCTTTCATGTAGTGATAATACTCAGGCTCCTGCGGGTTGCCCCACTCCTCAAACTCACCGGTGGTCAGCGGGATCGACTCATCGAGCATCGTCGTCACCACATCGACAAACGGCACCTGAGCAATCACCCCATGGAACAGCTCCGGGCGCTGGTTGATAACGGTGCCCATCAGCATTCCACCGGCGCTGCCACCCATCCCATAACAAAGCTCAGGATTGCCATAGCCCTGCGCCAGCAGCGCATCGCACACATCAAGATAATCGTTGAAGGTGTTGTTCTTCAGCAGGAATTTGCCGTCTTCGTACCACTGCTGGCCTAATTCGCCGCCGCCGCGAACATGGGCGATGGCAAACACGAAACCACGGTCGAGCAGGCTCAGGCGACTGCTGCTGAAATCCGCATCCATACTGGCGCCGTATGAACCGTAACCGTACACCAGCAGTGGATTGTTCCCTTTACGGAAATGCTCGCGATGATACACCAGCGAAACCGGCACTTCCGCGCCATCCCGCGCGTTGATCCACAGATGCTCGCTGCGATAGCGGCTGGCATCGAAGCCCTTCACTTCCTGTTGCTTCAGCACCGTTCGTTCGCCGGTATCCATATTCAGCTCAAACAGCGTGTCCGGCGTCGTCATCGAGGAATAACCGTAACGCAGGCGCGCGGTATCGGGCTCCGGGTTATAAGCCAGCCAGGTCACATACGCTGGATCATCAAATGCAATCCCGGTGGATTCCCGGGTTTTACGATTAATCTGCCGTAGGCTGGTCAGGCCATGCTGGCGCTCTTCGACCACCAGCCAGTCGGTAAACAGGGTAAAGCCTTCGAGCATCACTTCATCGCGCGGAGGGATCAGCGCTTCCCAACGGCTTTCGTCGCGCACGGGCGAGCGATAAAGACCAAAGTTTTTGCCTTCGCGGTTGGAGCGTAAATAGAAGTTATGCTGGAAATGATCGACGCTGTATTCATGATCTTTGCGACGCGGCAGGAAACGCAGCGGCTGAGCATCAGGCAGTTCAGCATCCAGCAGCAGCACTTCACTGGTAGTGGCGCTGGCCAGATGAATTATCACGTAATGCTTCGAGCTGGTTTTGTGCAGGCTGACGTAAAAAGTGTCGTCCTTCTCTTCGTACACCAGTTCGTCGGCGGTGACCGGCATACCCACCGTATGCCGCCACACCTGATGCGGCAGCAGCGTCGTCGGATGTTTACGCACGTAGTACAGCGTTTGTGAATCATTGCCCCAGACGAAGCCCGGTTCGACATTTTCCAGCGTCTCCGGATACCAGTTAGCGTTTTCCAGGCTGCGGATGCGCAGGCCGTACTGACGACGCGAAAGATAGTCTTCCGTCAGCGCCATCAGCGCGTTATCCGGCGAAACGCCTAACCCACCGAGAGTGTAGAACTCGCTGTGCGCCGCGCGCTGATTGCCGTCGAGCAGCACTTCCCAGGCGTCCCACTCTTCTTTCTGCACTGACTGACGCTGATAAATCGCGTACTCGCAGCCCGGCTCGTAAATCTGCCGGTAGCGATAGCCATTTTTACTGTAGGGCGCAGAGACTTCACGCTGCGGAATGCGGTCGACAATCTCCTTCAGGATTTTGTCCTGCAGGTTTTGCTGCGACGCCATAACCTCGCGGCCGTAGTCGTTTTCCTGCTTCAGATAGTCGAGCACCGCAGGCTGTGTGCGATCATCGTCACGCAGCCAGTAGTAGTTGTCGACGCGGGTGTCACCATGAAGTGTCATGGTGTGGGGAATGCGTTTTGCTTTTGGTGGCATGTCGTTGTTCTTCTGCAAGTTACCTACCCTAAGGGTGGCAAATGTGCAGAGCGATGCAAGCGAAACATGCCAACTTGAGGTTAAAGTGCCTGTTTTTGCGCCTTTAAATCGGCCTCTATGCCTTCCCGCACCTCTTGCGGAATATTCAGCGCATCGCCGAGCGCGTTCAGATAGCTACGTTCCATAAAGTGATCGACATCGATAGCCGCGCAGCTCAGGAAATAAAGTTCGAGCGCTTCCTCTTCATTGCGCACATCTTTGGCCAGCAGTTGTGGATCCAACGGCTGGGCGATGGCTTTCTCTACCAGCTGACGCCCCTGCGCTTCCACGCCCGCTTCACGCAGCTGCGAATCAATCACCGCCCGTTCTTTATCATCGATATGCCCGTCGCTTTTCGCGGCAAACACCAGCGCCAGGATCAGGCGTTCGGTGCGCATATCCACCGGGCTGATTTGCTGCCCGTACTGCGGTTCTCCCTGATGCGCCATACGAATTTTATCTTTGTACTTGTTCCACAACACGCTGCCCGCTACCGCCCCACCGCCGACAAGCAGCGCACCGGTTCCATATTTTGTCAGCAGTTTGCGCGATGATTTGCTGGACACCAGCAGCCCCGCAAGACCGCCGAGCGCGCCGGGAACCAGCAGTTTACTGAGTCCCTGCTCGCCGGATGACTGGGCAGAAGACGATGATTGTCCGAGAAGCGATTGAATCTGATTTAGCCAGTTTGCCATTGTATCCTCGTCATACTGAGATGAATGCTCTCAGCCTAAGCAAGCCGGTGTCAGGAAACGTCTGGCCTGGCTAAAGATCCGAAAATTACTGCGCGCGATAGGTGGCGCTGCCTGCTGCACAATCCACTGTCACGACGTAATGCAAATCGGTATTTGTCCCGCGCACCGTGAGCGGCACTTTCCATTTATCCTTTTTCCCGGTCACGTCATGGGGATTAATCCAGGCCACGGGATCAATCTGCCCCAGTGTTTTCTGGTCATCCGCCCACTGATTAATCCGGTTCTGGGTGTAATCCTGCTTCACCGTCGCGGCAATGCCGTCGGCATCCAGTCCTTCACACTTGCTAATTGACACCGTTTTCTCACTGGCTGCCTGGACTGCAACGCTACTCATCAACAGCAAAACTGCCGTCATTACTGTTCTCTTTTTCATAGGGTTTTCTCTCACGCCTGATAACCCTAAAAAGCATGGTACAAAACACCGACAACGCAAGTAAGCGCCTGTTATTTATCACGACGTTTCTCACCCGAGACAGACGCAAACGTTTTCGTATATACTGACGTCCATTTTTTTACTGTGGAATTTCGATATGACTGTACTAGGCACAGCGCTGCGTCCGGCGGCAACCCGCGTGATGTTATTGGGCTCAGGCGAGCTGGGTAAAGAAGTGGCCATTGAATGCCAGCGTCTGGGTATCGAAGTCATTGCCGTCGATCGCTATGCGGATGCCCCGGCGATGCACGTTGCCCATCGCAGCCACGTCGTTAATATGCTGGACGGCCAGGCGTTGAAGGCGCTGGTTGAGCAGGAAAAACCAGATTTTATCGTGCCGGAAATCGAAGCCATCGCCACCGACATGCTAATTGAACTGGAACAGGCCGGTCAGCACGTGGTGCCCTGCGCCCGCGCGACAAAGCTCACCATGAACAGGGAAGGCATTCGCCGCCTGGCTGCAGAAGAACTCAAACTGCCAACCTCCCGCTACCGTTTTGCCGACAGCGAACAAAGCTTCCGTAACGCCGTCAGCGAAATCGGGCTGCCCTGTATCATCAAACCGGTGATGAGCTCATCCGGCAAAGGCCAGAGCTTTATCCGTAGCGAAGAACAGCTCTCAGACGCATGGCAATATGCCCAACAGGGTGGCCGAGCCGGGGCGGGACGGGTGATCGTCGAAGGCGTGGTGAACTTTGATTTTGAAATCACACTGCTGACCGTCAGCGCCGTAGACGGCGTACATTTCTGTGCCCCGGTCGGCCACCGTCAGGAAGACGGTGACTATCGCGAATCATGGCAGCCGCAGCAGATGAGCCCGCTGGCGCTCGAGCGTGCCGAAGCCGTCGCCCGTGATGTGGTCCTGGCGCTCGGGGGCTACGGCCTGTTTGGCGTAGAGCTGTTTGTCTGTGGCGATGAAGTGATTTTCAGCGAAGTGTCGCCTCGCCCGCACGATACCGGCATGGTTACGCTGATTTCGCAGGACCTGTCCGAGTTCGCCCTGCACGTCCGTGCGTTTCTGGGCTTACCGATCGGCGCGATCCGCCAGTACGGCCCATCCGCTTCAGCCGTCATTCTGCCGCAGTTAACCAGCCGCAACATCAGTTTTGGCAACGTGGAAGCCGCGGTCGGGGCAGGCGTTCAGCTGCGTTTGTTTGGCAAACCAAAAATCGAAGGCTCGCGTCGCCTGGGCGTGGCGCTGGCAACGGCTGATGACGTCGAAACAGCGGTTGAGCGGGCGAAATCAGCCGCCGCCGCCGTAGTCGTTAAGGGATAAAAAAGACGGGAGGTGCATACGCACTCCCGCCTTTATCTTCATTTCGCCGGGCAAACGTCACGCCCGGCAAATAAGTCTTACTTCGCGCCTTCTACAGCTTCACGCGCAATTTTGGTGATGCGATCGTAATCACCGCTTTCCAGCGCATCCGCCGGAACCAGCCATGAACCACCGATGCACAGTACGCTTTTCAGCGCCAGGTAATCGCGATAGTTCGCCGGAGAGATGCCGCCAGTCGGGCAGAAACGGATATGCGCGAATGGACCTGCAATCGCCTGCAGCGCTTTGGTGCCGCCGTTTGCTTCTGCCGGGAAGAATTTGAACTCTTTCAGACCGTAGTCCATACCCAGCATCAGTTCAGATACGGTGCTGATTCCTGGGATCAGTGGAATAGTGCCTTCAGTCGCAGCTTTCAGCAGCGGCTCGGTCAGGCCCGGGCTGATAGCAAACTGCGCGCCCGCTTCGGTCACTTCTTTCAGCTGCTGAACGTTGGTCACAGTACCGGCACCGACGATAGCATCTGGCACTTCTTTCGCGATGGCACGGATAGCGTCCATGGCGCACGCGGTACGCAGGGTCACTTCCAGCACGCGCACGCCACCCGCGACCAGCGCTTTCGCCATCGGTACAGCGTGTTCCAGTTTGTTAACAACGATAACCGGGACAACCGGGCCGTTGGTCAGGATTGCTTCTGCACTTGTTTTCCAGTTTTTCATCAGAGTTTTTCTCTCGCCAGAATGAGTAATTTCGTCGTATTAAAAAGTGATGCAGGTTGCGCCCTGCTCTGCACCGGAAAGATTCTCGCGCAGTGCGCTGAACAGTTCGCGACCACTCCCAACCCGTGATGCGCTCAGGTCAGGTAAATGCGGTTTGCGGGCAGCCAGTTCTGCTTCATCCACCAGCAGTGTCAGCTCGCCGGTTTGTCCATTCACGCGGATCATATCGCCGTCATGGATTTTCGCCAGCAGCCCACCGTCGTACGCTTCAGGCGTGACGTGGATAGCAGAAGGCACTTTACCGGATGCGCCAGAAAGCCGTCCATCGGTGACTAATGCAATTTTGAAACAGCGGTCCAATAATACACCTAATGGCGGCATAAGTTTATGCAATTCTGGCATGCCGTTAGCTTTTGGTCCCTGAAGACGCACGACAACCACGCAATCTTTATCCAACAGACCCGCTTCGAAGGCCGGCAGCACGTCATGCTGGCTCTCAAATACGACCGCCGGCGCTTCGGTAATTTGGTTTTCAAGCGGCACGGCGGAAGTCTTCATCACCGCGCGACCGAGGTTACCACTCAGCACTTTAGTGCCACCGTGATGGGAGAACGGTTTGTCGATAGTGGCAATGACCGCCTCATCCAGCGATACCTGCGCACCCTCGCGCCAGTCCAGCTCGCCGTTATTTAGCCATGGCTCCATGGTGTAGCGAGACAGACCGTGACCGGCAACGGTTTCTACGTCTTCGTGCAGCAGGCCGCCTTTCAGCAGTTCACGCACCAGTACCGGTACACCGCCCGCAGCCTGGAAGTGGTTGATATCAGCCGGGCCGTTCGGGTACAGACGCGCCATCAGCGGCACAACGTCGGAAATGTCAGAGAAGTCATCCCAGTTGATGATAATGCCCGCAGCGCGTGCCATCGCCACCAGATGCATCGTGTGGTTGGTAGAACCGCCGGTCACCAGCAGCGCCACGATCCCATTAACCACGGCTTTCTCGTCAATCATTTTACCGAGCGGCATCCATTCATTTCCGTTGCCGGTCATGCGGGTCACCTGCCGAGCGGCGGCGGCGGTCAGCGCTTCACGCATTGGCGCATCCGGATGCACGAACGAGGAGCCCGGCAGCTGCATGCCCATAAATTCGATAACCATCTGGTTGGTGTTGGCTGTGCCGTAGAACGTGCAGGTGCCCGGCGCGTGATACGACGCGGCTTCCGATTCCAGCAGCGCCATGCGGTCGACTTTGCCTTCGGCAAACAGCTGGCGAATGCGCACTTTTTCTTTGTTCGGCAGGCCGCTGGACATCGGGCCTGATGGAATGAAGATCGATGGCAGATGACCAAATGACAGCGCCGCCATGGCCAGGCCCGGGACGATTTTGTCGCACACGCCGAGATACAGCGCGCCGTCGAACATATTGTGAGACAGCCCAACGGCCGCTGACATGGCGATCACTTCGCGGCTCAACAGCGACAGCTCCATTCCGTCCTGACCCTGCGTGACGCCATCGCACATCGCAGGCACACCACCGGCGACCTGAGCCACCGCGTTCACGCCGTGCAGCGCTTTGCGGATAACGTCCGGGTAGTGCTCGTACGGCTGGTGCGCTGAAAGCATATCGTTATAAGAGGTGATGATGGCGATGTTATTACGCAGCATGCTTTTCAGCGACGCTTTGTCATCCGGTTGGCAAGCCGCGAAGCCGTGCGCCAGGTTACCGCAGGCCAGACGTGAGCGCTGAACAGTATCGGATTTGGCCTGATTGATGCGGGCGAGGTAGGCGTGACGGGTTTCTTTAGAGCGCGCAATAATACGTTTTGTTACGCGTAACAGTGCGGGATTCATAAAAGCTCCTCAAACTCTGAGTGTCTGGGCTTATGCATTAACACGAAATTCAGGAGTCATTAACAATGCTGAAACGCGCGTATGCTGTAGCTCAGGGGCAAATTCATCTCCCATAATTGTAATGAAAAAAGCCCCGAGGGTGAACCTCCCGGGGCTTAAAAGTGCAAATTTCGCACGAGATGCTGTGTCAGATCATGTTACCGGTAAAGTAACCTGAACGGAGTAGCGTCACACTCTACTCAAATTCGTTCCAGGACCGACCATCACGGGTGATCATCGCCACGGAAGCGACCGGACCCCAGGTGCCTGCCTGATACGGTTTTGGCGCATCCTGATCGGCAGCCCAGGCTTCGGTGATTGAATCGACCCATTTCCAGGCTTCTTCCACTTCATCACGACGCACGAACAGCGCCTGGATACCGCGCATAGTTTCCAGCAGCAGACGCTCATAAGCATCGGCCAGGTGCGTTTCGTTGAAGGTTTCAGAATAGCTCAGATCAAGCTTGGTGGTTTGCAGGTTGTGCTTGTGATCCAGACCCGGCACTTTGTTGAGGATCTGAATATCCACACCTTCGTCCGGCTGAAGACGAATGGTCAACTTGTTCTGCGGCAGCTCCTGCCAGGACTCTTTGAACAGGTTTAGTTCAGGCGTTTTGAAGTACACAACAACTTCGGAACATTTGGTCGGCAGACGCTTACCGGTACGCAGGTAAAACGGTACGCCAGCCCAGCGCCAGTCATCGATATCAACGCGGATAGCCACGAAGGTTTCGGTGTTGCTGCTCTTGTTTGCACCCTCTTCTTCGAGGTAGCCAGGCACTTTTTTGCCCTGTGCAAAACCGGAAGTGTACTGGCCGCGTACGGTTTTATCGCGCACGTTGGAACGGTCGATACGACGCAGCGATTTCAGCACTTTCACTTTGGCATCACGAATGCTGTCTGCACTCAGGTCAGACGGCGGCGACATCGCAATCATGCACAGAATTTGCAGCAGGTGGTTCTGGATCATGTCGCGCATCTGCCCGGCCTGATCGAAGTAACCCCAACGCCCTTCAATGCCCACTTCTTCCGCCACGGTAATTTCCACGTGATCGATAGTGCGGGAATCCCAGTTATTGATGAACAGGGAATTGGCAAACCGCAGCGCCAGCAGGTTGAGTACGGTCTCTTTACCGAGATAGTGGTCTATACGGTAAACCTGGCACTCTTCGAAATATTCGCCGACCTGGTCGTTGATTTCGCGGGATGTCGCCAGGGATGTACCCAGCGGTTTTTCCATCACGACGCGCGCCGGTTTAGCGTTCAGTTTCGCTTCGCCCAGACCTTTGCAGATAGCGCCAAAGGTGCTCGGTGGCATCGCAAAATAGTTGATGGTGGTGCGTTCTTTCTGATCGAGCATTTTGCCGAGGCGGGTGAAGGATTTGGTGTCGTTGACATCCAGATTGCAAAAGTCCAGACGCCCACTCAGGGAGTCCCACAGACTTTCATCAATCTTCTCCTTCATGAAGGTTTCCAGCGCCTCGCGCACCACTTTGGTGTATGCATCTTTGTCCCAATCGGCACGTCCTACCCCAAGGATACGCGTGTCCGGATGGATCTGGCCCGCTTTCTCCAGTTGATACAGGGAAGGCAGCAATTTACGACGCGCCAGGTCACCCTTCGCGCCGAAAATGACCAGATCACATGCCTGGGCCGTTTGCGTTACCGCCATGTCATTCTCCTCAGTTGGATTGCCTGGTGCTTCTGCCAGGCGCTATTTGTAATTTTCTTACGCTGCACTGTACTGTGTTTACGTTAATGCCGAAACCCCTTACCCCCGCCGACGCCAGATAAACGCATTTCTGGAATAAAAACCCCGGCTGGAGTGGGCCAACAGCTTATTTTCGCTCGTCATTTCGCCACAATTCTGTCGGCAAAAGTCGACTGTGATCATGTAATGAAAAAAAACAACGTAAATTGCCCTCTTTCTTCTGCATTGCAGGATCCACAGGGGGTATATTCTCACTAAATTGCCCGGCGATTTCACCCATTAATGGAATCGCTTTCACCGATGAGCGCCTGTTAACCATGAACATGCTGGAAAAAATCCAGTCCCATCTGGAAAACCTTAGCAAATCCGAGCGTAAAGTGGCGGAAGTGATCCTCACCTCCCCTTCTCAGGCTATCCACTCCAGCATCGCGACGCTGGCATTACAGGCCTCGGTCAGTGAGCCGACCGTTAACCGTTTTTGTCGTAGCATGGACACCAGGGGCTTTCCTGATTTTAAGCTGCATCTGGCACAAAGTCTCGCAAACGGCACTCCTTACGTTAACCGCAACGTCGATGAAGACGACAGCGTGGAAGCGTACACCGGTAAAATATTTGAATCGGCAATGGCGAGCCTTGACCACGTGCGTCAGTCGCTGGATATGGCCGCCGTCAATCGCGCGGTGGATCTGCTGACGCAGGCGAAAAAAATCGCCTTCTTCGGATTAGGTTCTTCCGCTGCCGTGGCGCATGACGCGATGAATAAATTTTTCCGCTTCAACGTGCCGGTGGTGTATTCCGATGACATCGTATTGCAACGAATGAGCGGTATGAACTGCAGCGATGGTGACGTTGTGGTGCTCATCTCACACACCGGGCGCACCAAGAGTCTGGTCGAGCTGGCGCAACTGGCGCGTGAAAACGATGCCATGGTGATTGCGCTCACTACCGCGGGAACGCCGCTGGCGCGAGAGGCGTCTTTAGCCATCACGCTTGACGTGCCCGAAGATACTGACATTTATATGCCGATGGTTTCCCGGCTGGCCCAGCTCACGGTAATTGACGTCCTCGCGACCGGGTTTACCCTGCGTCGTGGGGCAAAATTCCGGGATAACTTGAAGCGGGTCAAGGAAGCGTTGAAGGAATCGCGCTTTGATAAGGAACTGCAGGTTAGCAGTGATAATCATTAAAAGTTTATAACAAGCTTGTAACCTATTTGTACATTCGGTTAAGTTCCAGCATTAGACTATGCACAGGTGAACGTCCGAATTCCTCTTCACGCAACACCAAAATTGTTTCAGCAATGGAGTATTACATGTCCAGAAGGCTTCGCAGAACCAAAATCGTGACCACGTTAGGCCCGGCTACCGACCGCGACAATAACCTCGAGAAAGTGATAGCGGCTGGCGCTAACGTTGTTCGCATGAACTTCTCACATGGCAGCGCCGAAGATCATAAGCTTCGTGCCGACAAAGTGCGCGAAATTGCGGCCAGACTGGGACGCCATGTCGGGATCCTCGGCGATCTGCAGGGTCCAAAAATCCGTGTTTCCACCTTTAAAGAAGGCAAAGTCTTCCTCAATATTGGCGATAAATTCCTGCTGGACGCCAACCTCGGCAAAGGCGAAGGCGACAAAGAAAAAGTCGGTATCGACTATAAAGGTCTGCCTGCTGACGTCGTGCCAGGCGACATCCTGCTGCTCGACGATGGACGCGTCCAGCTGAAAGTGCTGGATGTTAAAGGCATGCAGGTATTCACCGAAGTGACCGTTGGCGGCCCGCTGTCCAACAATAAAGGCATTAACAAACTCGGCGGCGGCCTCTCTGCCGAAGCGCTGACTGAAAAAGACAAAGCCGATATCCTGACCGCCGCCCTGATTGGCGTCGATTACCTGGCCGTCTCCTTCCCGCGCTGCGGCGAAGACCTGAACTATGCTCGCCGTCTGGCGCGTGATGCAGGCTGCGATGCCAAAATTGTAGCAAAAGTAGAACGTGCAGAAGCCGTGTGCAGCCAGGACGCGATGGACGACATCATTCTTGCCTCTGACGTGGTGATGGTTGCCCGTGGCGACCTCGGTGTAGAAATCGGTGACCCAGAACTGGTCGGCATTCAGAAAGCTCTGATCCGTCGCGCACGTCAGCTGAACCGCTCGGTTATCACCGCGACTCAGATGATGGAATCGATGATAACCAACCCAATGCCAACCCGTGCAGAAGTCATGGACGTGGCGAACGCCGTACTGGATGGGACCGATGCGGTGATGTTGTCTGCAGAAACCGCAGCGGGTCAGTATCCGTCTGAAACCGTCGCCGCGATGGCACGCGTGTGCCTGGGTGCAGAAAAAATCCCAAGCATCAACGTTTCCAAACACCGTCTGGACGTGCAGTTTGATAACGTGGAAGAAGCCATCGCGATGTCAGCGATGTATGCGGCAAACCACCTGAAAGGCGTGTCGGCGATTATCACCATGACCGAATCCGGCCGTACCGCACTGATGACCTCGCGTATCAGCTCCGGCCTGCCGATTTTCGCGCTGTCCCGCCACGAACGTACCCTGAACCTGACGTCCCTGTACCGTGGCGTAACTCCGGTTCACTTCGACAGTGCGACCGACGGCGTGGCCGCGGCGAGCGATGCGGTAAACCTGCTGCGCGACAAAGGCTATCTGGTTTCTGGCGATCTGGTTATCGTCACCCAGGGCGATGTGATGAGTACCGTGGGCACTACCAACACCACCCGTATTCTGACCGTCGAGTAACCCCGTCTGGACGTAAAAAGGTTCATCACGCTTAACCGCGATGAACCTTTTTTATTTCTTCTTCGGGAATAAATCTTTGCGCTTATACGGCTCAATATCGCCCGGCCTGCGGGTTTTCAGCAGTTTGAGGATCCAGGTGTATTGCTCGGTGTGCGGCGTGACAAAGACTTCAACTTCTTCGTTCATGCGCCGCGCGATGGTGGTGTCATCCACCGTGAGCAGGTCGTCCATCGGCGGGCGGATTTCTACCGTCAGGCGATGCGTTTTGCCGTCGTACACCGGGAACAAGGGCACCACGCGCGCCCGGCAGACTTTCATCAGTCGGCCGATGGCCGGTAATGTAGCTTTGTAGGTCGCGAAGAAATCAACAAATTCGCTGTGCTCTTCGCCGTGGTCCTGATCGGGCAAATAGTAGCCCCAGTAACCCTGACGCACCGACTGAATAAACGGCTTAATGCCGTCGTTGCGCGCATGCATACGACCGCCAAAACGACGACGAACAGTGTTCCAGATATAGTCGAAGACCGGGTTGCCCTGGTTGTGGAACATGGCAGCCATCTTCTGCCCTTTCGAGGCCATCAGCATTGCCGGAATATCAACGCCCCAGCCGTGCGGCACGAGGAAAATCACCTTTTCGTTATTGCGTTGCAGCTCTTCAATAATTTCTATGCCGTGCCAGTCGACACGTTTCAGGATTTTCTTCGGGTCCCGCAGACCCAGCTCCGCCATCATCACCATCGCCTGCGGCGCAGTGGCATACATCTCATCAATGATGGCCTCGCGCTCGGCGTCGGTTTTTTCCGGGAAGCAGTAAAGCAAATTAATTTGCGCGCGCCGGCGGGAGCTTTTTGCCAGTCGCCCGACTTTTTTACCCAACGCGCCGAGGACAGGATCGCGGAAAGACGCAGGGGTCAATGCAATACCCGCGAAAGCCAGAACGCCCAGCCAGGAGCCCCAATAGCGGGGATGTAAGAAGGATTTTTCGAACTGAGGAATAAACTCAATGTTATTTTTTTTCGTTTCCATGCCTGTTCCAGAGTCGTACCGGAAAAAGAGAAAGATGCTGATAGTTTAGCGACGTGCCCGGCTTCATACAAAAGAAAAAGCCGACGCCCGTTCAGGCATCGGCTTTTAAGGTCATTTAACCGTCACTGGCTAGTCGATTTGCAGTTGTGGAGCAACCTCTTTGACCTGTGCCAGGTAATCACGACGATCGGAACCGCTCAGCCCTTCGGTACGTGGCAGTTTCGCCGTTAACGGGTTAACCGCCTGCTGGTTGATCCACACTTCATAATGCAGGTGCGGTCCAGTAGAACGTCCGGTATTGCCGGAAAGCGCGATACGGTCGCCTCGTTTCACCTTCTGACCCGGTTTCACCAGCAGCTTACGCAAGTGCATGTAGCGAGTGGTGTAGGTGCGACCATGACGCAACGCGACGTAATAACCCGCCGCACCGCTGCGCTTCGCCACCACCACCTCACCGTCACCGACAGCCAGCACCGGCGTGCCCTGCGGCATCGCGAAATCGACGCCTTTATGCGGAGCAACGCGTCCCGTAACCGGGTTCAGGCGGCGTGGATTGAAGTTTGAGGAGATGCGGAACTGACGCGACGTTGGGAAGCGCAGGAAACCTTTCGCCAGCCCGGTACCATTCTTGTCATAAAACTTGCCGTCTTCGGCGCGAATGGCGTAGTAGTCTTTGCCATCGGAACGCAGACGCACGCCCAGCAACTGACTCTGCTCACGCTTGCCGTCCAGAATTTCTCGGGACATCAGCACCGAGAATTCATCGCCTTTCTTGAGCTTGCGGAAGTCCATTTGCCACTGCATTGCCTTGATAACCGCGCCAACTTCACTGCTGGTTAATCCGGCATTACGCGCGCTGGTCACGAAGCTGCCGCCAACGGTGCCTTTCAGCACACTGTTGACCCAGTCGCCCTGCTGCGTTTCGCTGCTCATTTTGAAACCATTCGCTGCTTTATCGTAGGTACGGGTTTCGCGACGTGACATTTCCCAGGTCAGACGCTGCAAATCGCCGTCGGCGGTAAGCGTCCACGAAAGCTGTTGACCGATTTTCAGGTTACGCAGGTCTTTATCTGCGGAGGCCAGCTGGCTGATATCACCCATATCAATACCATACTGGTTAAGAATGCTGCTGAGAGTATCGCCCGTTGACACCACGTATTCGTGTACACCGGCTTCGTTATCCACTTTGTCGTCCAGCTCATCCTGCGGGATGGCTTCATCTTCCTGCGCCGCCTGATCGATAGGCTCACTGGCTTCAGGCAGAAGGGAACGAATTTCGCTCTTTTCGAGCTCAATGGTTCTGACAATAGGGGCTGAATCGGGATGGTACACGTACGGTCGCCATACGGCGACTGCTAAGGTGAGAACGGTCAACGACCCCAACATAACGCGGTGGGGTCGCGGCAAATTATTAAATGCCAGGGCGACAGAGCGGGCTATCTGTTGCACGTATTCACTTCCTCGTTAATCTCCTTTCAGGCAGCTCGAATACTGGTTCGCCAGTTGGGTCAGGAAAGCTGGATAACTCGCTTTGCCCAACGGGATGTTGGTGCCAAGCGGATCCAGAGTTCCCATTCGAACGGAGGTTCCGCGGGCTACCGCTTCCACCACTGCCGGCCTGAATTGTGGCTCAGCAAAAACGCAGGTCGCTTTTTGCTCAACCAACTGTGTTCTTATTTCGTGTAAACGCTGCGCACCGGGTTGGATCTCAGGATTAACGGTAAAATGCCCCAGTGAGGTCATTCCGTAATGTTTTTCGTAGTAGCCGTAGGCGTCATGAAAAACGAAATATCCTTTCCCTTTCAACGGTGCCAGCTCGTTACCCACCTGCTTATCGGTCGCGGCTAAATTCGCCTCGAAATCCTTCAGGTTGGCGTCAAGTTTGGCTCGACTTTGCGGCATAAGTTCCACTAATTTATCGTGGATTGCAACCGCTGACAGGCGCGCTATCTCTGGCGAGAGCCACAAATGCATGTTGTATTCACCATGATGGTGATCTTCATCACCTTTTTCTGCTGCGCCATGATTATGACCGTGATCGTCATCATCATCGTCAACCCCTTTCATAAGCAGCGGTTTCACACCGGGCAGCGTTGAAATGGTGACCTTTTTCGCATCAGGAAACGCAGTCGCTGTCTTGTCCATAAATGCTTCCATCTCAGGACCAATCCATACCACTAAGTCGGCGTTTTGTAAGCGTTTTGCGTCACTTGGGCGTAAAGAATAATCGTGCTCGGAGGCCCCGTCAGGCAGTAAAACCTCTGTCGGTGTGACTCCGTCGGCGATGGCTGAGGCAATGAATCCGAGGGGTTTCAGCGAGGCAACCACGGTGGCACTCGCTTGCGTAGCGGCAGCGCCCCAAAGTACGGTGGATAATGCTGCGAAAAGAAGCGTCGTTTTATGTAACATAATGCGTCTTATCATCGTAATGAATAAAAGAAGTGTGATATTATAACATTCACTGACTTGTGCAACCTCAAATTGTGATGACGAATCTCGTAACGCTCGAAAATGTTTCGGTCTCCTTCGGCCAGCGCCGTGTCCTGTCTGATATTTCGCTGACGCTGAAGCCTGGCAAAATTCTTACGCTTCTTGGGCCAAATGGCGCAGGAAAGTCGACGCTCGTCCGCGTGGTTCTTGGACTGGTAGCACCGGATTCCGGTGTCATCAAGCGCGAGGGCAAACTGCAGATTGGCTATGTCCCGCAAAAAATACACCTCGATTCCACCCTGCCCTTAACCGTGAGCCGCTTTTTACGGCTGCGCCCCGGTACTCGCAAAGAGGATATTCTTCCGGCGCTGAAACGCGTGCAGGCGGGGCATCTGATGGATGCGCCGATGCAAAAGCTGTCCGGCGGTGAAACGCAGCGCGTGCTGCTGGCCCGTGCGCTGTTGAACAAACCACAGTTGCTGGTACTCGACGAGCCCACTCAGGGTGTGGATGTTAACGGACAGGTCGCGCTGTACGACCTTATCGACCAGTTGCGCAGTGAACTGAATTGCGCAGTGCTGATGGTGTCTCACGACCTGCACCTGGTGATGGCCAAAACCGACGAGGTGCTGTGCCTCAATCACCATATTTGCTGTTCAGGCACGCCGGAAGTGGTGTCGATGCACCCTGAATTTATTTCGATGTTCGGCCCACGCGGCGCGCAACAGCTGGGGATTTATCGTCACCAGCATAATCATCGCCACGATTTACAGGGACATATTGTTCTGCGTAGAGGGAACGACCGCTAATGATTGAATTACTGTTTCCCGGCTGGCTGGCCGGTGTGATGCTGGCCTGCGCTGCCGGGCCGCTGGGCTCGTTCGTGGTCTGGCGTCGGATGTCCTATTTCGGCGATACCCTCGCTCATGCTTCACTGCTTGGCGTGGCGTTTGGCCTGTTGCTGAATGTGAATCCTTTTTATGCGGTGATCGCCGTGACGCTGATGCTGGCGGGCGGTCTGGTGTGGCTGGAGCGCCGCCCTCACCTTGCCATCGATACGCTGCTCGGGATTATGGCCCACAGTGCGCTGTCGCTGGGTTTGGTGGTGGTCAGCCTGATGTCCAATGTTCGTGTGGATTTGATGGCCTATCTGTTCGGTGATTTGCTGGCCGTGACACCAGAAGATTTGATTTCGATTGGCCTGGGCGTTGTGGTGGTGGTGGCTATTCTGCTGTGGCAGTGGCGTAACCTGCTGTCGATGACCATCAGCCCTGACCTGGCCTTCGTTGACGGTGTGAAACTGCAACGCGTCAAACTGCTGCTGATGCTGGTCACCGCGTTGACCATTGGCGTGGCGATGAAGTTTGTCGGGGCACTGATCATTACGTCGCTGTTGATTATCCCGGCCGCTACCGCACGCCGCTTTGCCCGCACGCCGGAGCAAATGGCCGGCATCGCCGTCGGCATTGGCATGATTGCCGTTACCGGCGGCCTGACCTTCTCCGCCTTATACGACACGCCCGCAGGCCCTTCGGTGGTGCTCTGCGCCGCAGTGCTATTTATCTTCAGCATGACAAGAAAAACCGCCCAATAGGGCAATGCCGATCAGTTAAGGATCGGTTGACCGATCCTTAAACTGCGGCACTATAACGGCTTCCACTACAGGGAGCCGTTTTCTTATGCCACTTCTCAATGACCTGCTCGATTTCAGCAACCATCCCCTTATGCCACCGCCTTCTGCACAGATGTTTGCGGAACATCTTCCTGCCGAGTGGATACAGCACTGCCTGACGCTCTCTGAGCACGCAACTGTTCGCCGCCGCCGTCTGCCTGGCGATATGGTCATCTGGATGGTGGTCGCTATGGCCTTTTTCCGCAATGAGCCGATTACCGATGTGGTTCGCCGCCTGAACCTGAGCGCTGATGGCGATGCCGGCATGAATCTGCTGGCCCGCCAGCGGCTGGGAGCGGCCCCGGTTGAATGGCTCTTCCGCCAGACCGCACAGACATGGGGAGCCGAACGCTACCACAAAGATGACTGGCGGGGTCTGCAACTTTTTGCCGTTGATGGCGCACAGTTCAGAACACCTGACGAACCTGAACTTCGTGAATATTATGGCTCCGCCAATACCGCCACAGAACGGCAGAGTGCTTATCCGGTGATGCGTCTGGTGGCACTGATGAACCTGGGCAGTCATGTGCTGCTGGATGCGGTGACCGCCCCCTACCGGCGGAGTGAAATCCTGCTGGCCCAGTCGATGACGGCCTCCATCCCGGACAACTCAGTGACGCTGTTCGACAAACTGTTCTACAGCGCAGACCTGCTGGTTACGCTGAATCAGCAGGGGAATAACCGGCACTGGCTGCTGCCAGCCCGCAAAAATAGGGTGGCGGAAACAGAGGAAAGTTACGGTTCAGGCGACAGACTGCTGAAGCTGAAGGTGTCCCCGCAGGCGCGGAAAAAGAATCCCTCGCTGCCGGAGAACTGGTATGCACGGGCAGTAACATACGAGATAAATGGTGTGGAGAAAACGGTCCTGACATCACTTCCGGCTGACCGCTATAAAGCAAAAGAGGTGGCAGAGCTTTATCACTCACGATGGGAAATCGAGGTCGGGTTCAGAAACCTGAAAAGCAGTCTGCTGGATAATGCGCTGGTGCTGAGAAGCCGGAAGGTTGACCTGCTGGAGCAGGAGGTGTGGGGCATGTTGCTGGCCTATAACCTGATACGGCGGGAGGTAACAAAGGCGGCGGAGAAACACAAAAAAGCGCCCTCAGAAATGAGCTTTAAGTTCGCGTTCCAGTTTATCGCGACGGAAATGATAGTACTGGGAAATACGGTATCGCCGGGAACAATCCCGAGGAGGCTGGAGCACCTGCGGGGGAATCTGGAGGCGGTGTTCATAACAAAACGCCCCCGACCATCAAGGCCGAGGGCGGTTAAGATGTCAAAAACACGCTATCCGGTGAACCGACATGCCGCTCCGCTTAAGTGAACGGCATTGGCCCAATAGGGCGGTTTGTGTATGAAGCATGTACAACGCGTTAAGGCATTTCCGGCGGTGTGATACCGAAATGGTTCCAGGCTCGCACCGTCGCCATTCGCCCGCGCGGGGTGCGCTGCAAAAAGCCCTGCTGAATAAGATACGGCTCCAGCACGTCTTCAATGGTTTCGCGCTCTTCGCCAATTGCCGCAGCAAGGTTATCCAGCCCGACAGGACCGCCGAAAAATTTGTCGATAACCGCCAACAGCAGCTTACGGTCCATATAATCGAAGCCTTCTGCATCGACGTTCAGCATATCCAGCGCCTGAGAGGCAATATCCGCCGAAATGGTTCCGTCATGGCGCACTTCGGAGAAATCACGTACACGGCGCAACAGACGGTTAGCGATACGCGGCGTACCGCGTGCGCGACGCGCCACTTCCAACGCGCCCTCCTCGCTCATCTCCAGGCCCATGTAACGCGCACTGCGTCCGACAATGTGCTGGAGATCAGGAACCTGATAAAACTCCAGGCGCTGTACGATCCCAAAACGGTCACGCAGCGGCGACGTTAATGAACCAGCGCGCGTGGTGGCGCCAATCAGCGTAAACGGTGGCAGGTCAATTTTAATCGAACGCGCGGCCGGGCCTTCACCAATCATGATATCCAGCTGATAGTCTTCCATCGCCGGATAAAGCACTTCTTCAACCACTGGCGACAGCCGGTGAATTTCATCAATGAACAGCACGTCATGCGGTTCAAGGTTGGTCAGCATCGCCGCCAGGTCACCCGCTTTTTCCAGCACCGGGCCGGAGGTGGTACGCAAGTTAACGCCCATTTCATTGGCGACGATATTCGCCAGCGTCGTTTTCCCAAGCCCCGGCGGGCCGAAAATCAGCAGATGATCGAGTGCTTCACCGCGTAGCTTCGCCGCCTGAATAAAGATTTCCATCTGCGAGCGCACCTGCGGCTGGCCGATATATTCCTCCAGCAGCTTCGGGCGAATAGCGCGGTCAACCACATCTTCAGGTACGACACTTTCTGCAGAGACCAGGCGGTCAGCTTCAATCATCCGTTACCTCACATCGCGGCGCGAAGCGCGTCGCGGATTAGCGTTTCACTGCTGGCATTCGGGCTGGCGATTTTGCTCACCATCCGACTCGCTTCCTGTGGTTTATAGCCCAGCGCCACCAGCGCAGCAACCGCTTCCTGCTCGGCGTCGTCGGTCGCCTGGCTGGCCGGAGAGGTCAGTACCAGATCGGATGCAGGGGTAAACAGGTCGCCATGCAGGCCTTTGAAGCGGTCTTTCATTTCGACAATCAAGCGCTCAGCGGTTTTCTTACCTACGCCCGGCAGCTTGACCAACGAACCAATTTCTTCGCGTTCAACGGCATTCACAAACTGTTGTGCAGACATGCCGGAAAGGATAGCTAGCGCCAGTTTCGGGCCGACGCCATTAACTTTGATGAGCTCGCGGAACAGGGTACGTTCCTGCTTATTATTGAAGCCGTACAACAGCTGCGCGTCTTCACGTACCACGAATTGCGTGAAGACAGTGGCTTCATTGCCCTGCTCCGGCAGTTCGTAGAAACAGGTCATCGGCATATGCACTTCATAGCCCACGCCGCCCACTTCCAGTAATACCAGTGGGGGTTGTTTTTCCAGAATGATGCCTCTGAGTCTGCCGATCACGTGACGCTCCTGCGTTGGGGACAAAATACGAATGCCGTATCATAAAAAAAGGCTGGATAAATATCCAGCCTCCATTGTCTTATTTAGCGTAATCTTCCGCGCGCCAGATTCAGCCGCGTGTCGCTTATCTGCATCGCGTTCTGATTGACGTGGCAATGCGTGATAGCAATCGCCAGCGCATCGGCGGCATCCGCCTGAGGGTTGGCCGGCAGTTTGAGCAGGGTTCGCACCATGTGCTGCACCTGCGTTTTGTCCGCACCGCCGTTCCCCACTACGGTTTGTTTCACCTGGCGTGCCGCGTATTCAAACACCGGCAAATCCTGGTTTACCGCCGCCACAATCGCCACACCACGTGCCTGACCCAGCTTGAGGGCCGAGTCGGCGTTTTTCGCCATGAATACCTGCTCAATGGCAAAGATATCCGGCTGAAACTGGGTGATGATTTCCGATACGCCTGCGTAAATCAGCTTCAGACGCGACGGCAAATCGTCCACCTTGGTGCGGATGCATCCGCTTCCAAGGTAAGAAAGCTGCCGTCCGACCTGGCGAATGACGCCGTATCCGGTGATGCGCGAGCCCGGGTCAATGCCGAGAATAATGGACATCACGCGCCTCCAGCGGGGGAGTTAAACAGACCCATTAGAGGGTAGCTGCAACCTCATCAGAGATCTCACCGTTGTGATAAACTTCCTGCACGTCGTCGCAGTCTTCCAGCATATCGATCAGACGCAGCAGTTTCGGTGCCGTTTCTGCATCCATGTCCGCTTTGGTGGACGGGATCATCGACACTTCAGCGTTGTCCGCTTTCAGGCCAGCCGCTTCCAGTGCATCACGTACCGCGCCCATTTCTTCCCAGGCGGTGTAGACGTCGATTGCGCCATCGTCGAAGGTCACAACATCTTCAGCACCGGCTTCCAGTGCCGCTTCCATGATCACATCTTCATCGCCCGCTTCGAAGGAAATCACGCCTTTTTTGCTGAACAGATACGCCACGGAACCGTCAGTGCCGAGGTTGCCCCCGGTTTTGGTGAAGGCATGACGCACTTCCGCCACAGTACGGTTGCGGTTGTCGGACAGGCATTCCACCATCACCGCCGTGCCGCCAGGACCGTAACCTTCATAAATGATGGTTTCCATGTTCGAATCTTCATCACCACCGACGCCACGCGCGATGGCGCGGTTCAGGGTGTCACGCGTCATGTTGTTCGACAGGGCTTTGTCGATAGCAGCACGCAGACGTGGGTTAGAACCCGCATCGCCGCCGCCCAGACGCGCCGCAGTGACCAGTTCGCGGATGATTTTGGTAAAGATCTTACCGCGTTTGGCATCCTGTGCCGCTTTGCGGTGTTTGGTGTTGGCCCACTTACTATGACCTGCCATAAATAATTCTCCACTTCCCGTCGGCTTTACGCCCTCAGGTATCAGCGGACTGGCCGCCTGCCTGAGGACCTAAATTCTTGGGAAAACTAATTAAGGTTAATTACAAATTCTTCAATCGCCTGCCGGTTGCTCCACGACTTAGTGAGCGCCGCTGCTTCAGGAGCAGCAACCCAGTGCCAGGCGAGATGTTCACTTATCTCAATCTGGCGCTCATGGGGCAGCGCAAGACAGAACCACGATTCCGTATTGCGCTCGATACCCGGCGCGTAGCGATGGCGTAAATGCGTAAAAATTTCAAATTCCACCGTGCGCTGACAGTCAATTAAGGCCAGCGGCTCTGAGGCAACGTCAATGGCGACCTCTTCCTTTACTTCACGCGCGGCGGCTTGCAACGCGGTTTCCCCCTCTTCCAGACTGCCGGTTACCGACTGCCAGAAATCAGGGTCATCGCGTCGCTGCAACATCAGCACCCGTTTCGTATCCTGCGCGTAAATGACGACCAGAACCGAGACGGGACGCTTGAAGAGCATATTACTTGTTCTCCGCAGACTCTTTTGGCTCTTTCGCCACAACCTGAATACCCAGCTCGGTCAGTGAAGTCGGATTTGCGAAGCTTGGAGCTTCGGTCATCAGGCACGCGGCAGCGGTGGTTTTCGGGAAGGCGATAACGTCACGGATGTTATCGGTGCCGGTCAGCAGCATGGTCAGGCGATCCAGACCAAACGCCAGGCCCGCGTGTGGCGGTGTGCCGTATTTAAGGGCGTCGAGCAGGAAGCCGAATTTCTCACGCTGTTCCTGTTCGTTGATGCCGAGAATGCCGAACACGGTCTGCTGCATTTCACCGTTGTGAATACGCACGGAACCGCCGCCGACTTCATAACCGTTAATGACCATATCGTAGGCGTTCGCGACTGCGTCTTCCGGGGAGGCTTTCAGCTCTGCCGCCGTCATCTCTTTCGCAGAGGTGAACGGGTGGTGCATTGCGGTCAGGCCGCCTTCGCCGTCGTCTTCGAACATTGGGAAGTCGATAACCCACAACGGCGCCCATTTGGCTTCGTCGGTGATGCTCAGGTCTTTACCGAGTTTCAGACGCAGCGCGCCCATCGAATCGGCAACCACTTTCTTGTTATCAGCGCCGAAGAAGATCATGTCGCCGTCTTGTGCACCGGTACGGGCAAGAATGGCTTCCACGATGTCAGCGTTCAGGAATTTAGCGACCGGGCTGGCGATACCTTCCAGGCCTTTAGCACGCTCGGTGACTTTGATGTAAGCCAGGCCTTTCGCGCCGTAGATTTTGATGAAGTTACCGTAGTCGTCGATCTGCTTACGGCTCAGCGCGGCACCGCCCGGAACGCGCAGCGCAGCCACGCGGCCTTTGGCATCATTTGCCGGGCCGGCAAACACGGCGAACTCAACGCTTTTCAGCAGGTCCGCAACGTCAACCAGTTCCATTGGGTTACGCAGATCCGGCTTATCGGAACCGTAACGACGTTCAGCTTCAGCGAAGGTCATGATGGGGAAATCGCCCAGGTCCACGCCTTTGATTTCCAGCCACAGTTGACGAACCAGCGCTTCCATCACTTCACGCACCTGTGGTGCGGTCATGAAGGAGGTTTCTACGTCGATCTGGGTAAATTCAGGCTGACGGTCAGCGCGCAGGTCTTCGTCACGGAAGCATTTCACAATCTGATAGTAGCGGTCAAAACCGGACATCATCAGCAGCTGTTTGAACAGCTGTGGAGACTGTGGCAGCGCGTAGAATTTGCCTTTATGTACGCGGCTCGGTACCAGGTAGTCACGCGCACCTTCCGGCGTGGCTTTGGTCAGCATCGGGGTTTCGATGTCGAGGAAGTCGTGCTCATCCATGAAGCGACGCACGAAGCTGGTGATTTTCGCACGGGTCTTCAGGCGGTTCGCCATTTCAGGGCGACGCAGGTCGAGGTAGCGGTACTTCAGGCGCGCTTCTTCCGTATTGACGTGGTTAGAATCAAGCGGCAGTGCTTCTGAACGGTTGATGATAACCAGGTCGGACGCCAGCACTTCGATTTCGCCGGTCGGCATGTCGGTGTTTACGTTTTTCGCATCACGCGCACGCACGGTACCGGTAATTTGAATGCAAAATTCATTGCGCAGTTCAGACGCCAGTTTTAAGGCCTCTGCGCGGTCCGGATCGAAAAAGACCTGCACGATACCTTCGCGGTCACGCATATCGATGAAAATAAGGCTGCCGAGATCACGGCGACGGTTAACCCAACCACACAGCGTCACTTGCTGCCCAACGTGGGACTGACGCAGCTGCCCGCAATATTCTGTACGCATGAGAGTTCCCTTAACTTAGCCGCAGGCACACTTGTCGCAGCTTTATCTGAATGTCACAACTGGATGAAAAAAGGGGGCTATTATACTAGAAATTCTCGCCCACGATAAGACCGTCGCGCACCAGCCGCACGTTTGCTGTACGCTTATTGAGGGTACTCACAAAAATTAACAAAAATTGTGACGCACGCACGGCACGACTCAGCGTATTGTTAGCCACCTAATTATGTGATTTAACGGGGATAAATATGTTGGAACTGAACGCAAAAAAAACAGCACTGGTAGTCATCGATCTTCAGGAAGGCATCCTCCCGTTTGCTGGCGGTCCGCACACGTCCACTGACGTGGTAACAAAATCGGCCAAATTAGCGGCCAAATGCCGTGAACAAGGTTCACCTGTGGTCATGGTTCGCGTGGGCTGGTCAGCTGACGGCGGCGACGCGGTGAAAACGCTGGTCGATGCTCAGGTTCCTGCGCATAAACTGCCAGAAAACTGGATGACCTACCCGACCGCGCTCGGTAAAAAAGACACTGACATTGAAGTCACCAAACGTCAGTGGGGCGCTTTTTACGGCACCGAACTGGAACTTCAGCTGCGTCGCCGCGGTGTAGACACCATCATTCTGTGCGGCATCTCCACCAATATCGGCGTGGAATCCACCGCGCGTAATGCCTGGGAGCTGGGCTTTAACCTGGTTATCGCCGAAGATGCGTGCAGCGCCGCCGATGCGGAGCAGCATCAGGACAGCATGACCAACATTTTCCCACGCATCGCCCGCATCCGCAGCACGGAGGAAATCCTCGCGGCGTTATGACAAACGCGATGATTTACGTAGGACTTCCACAATGGTCGCACCCTAAATGGGTGCGCCTTGGTATTACCAGCCTTGAAGAATATGCCCGCCACTTTAACTGCGTGGAGGGCAATACCACGCTGTACGCCCTGCCCCGCGCTGAAATCGTGCAGCGCTGGCATGAACAAACCTCCGACGATTTTCGTTTCTGCTTTAAATTCCCGGCGACCATCAGCCATCAGGCAGCACTTCGCCACTGCGACACTCTCACCGCCGAGTTTTTCAGCCGAATGGCTCCGCTGGACCAGCGCATCGGTCAATACTGGCTGCAGCTTCCTGCCACCTTTTCGCCTGCCGATTTACCTGCGCTCTGGCAGTTTCTCGACGGTTTACCCGATGCGTTTTCTTACGGCGTCGAAGTGCGTCATCCCCTCTTTTTCGACAAGGGTGACGCGGAGTTGCAGTTTAATCGTGGGTTGCATGAGCGCGGCGTGAATCGCGTAATTCTCGACAGCCGTCCGGTACACAGCGCCGTTGCGCACAGCGAAGCGATGGTTGACGCCCAGCGCAAAAAGCCGAAAGTGCCCGTGCACGCCGTCGTCACGGCCAGTCACCCGATGGTGCGGTTTATCGGCAGCGATAACATGGCGCAGAATCGTGAACTGTTTGCAGTCTGGCTTAAAGCCCTGCCGAAATGGTCTCAGACCACCACTCCTTTCCTTTTCCTGCATACGCCGGACATCGCCCAGGCCCCTGAACTGGTTGATACTCTGTGGAAAGATTTACGTGCAGCCCTTCCTGAAATTGGCACCGCCCCGTCTATCCCGCAGCAAACATCTCTTTTCTGAGTTATCCTTCCTCGCATGGTCAGTGCCATCAGCCAGTCTAAAAGGGAGTTTGTATGGTTAGCGCGTTGTACGCCGTGCTGGGTGCGTTGTTGTTAATTAAGTTTTCTTTCGATGTTGTTCGGCTGCGCCTGCAATACCGTGTGGCCTATGGCGACGGCGGCTTCAACGAGCTGCAAAGTGCTATCCGCATTCACGGCAATGCGGTGGAATACATTCCGGTAGGCCTGCTGTTGCTGCTGTTCATGGAGATGAATGGCGCCCAAACGTGGATGGTGCACGTGTGTGGCCTGTTGTTGATCGCCGGCCGCCTGATGCATTACTGGGGTTTTCACCACCGACTGTTCCGCTGGCGTCGTTCGGCAATGAGCGCCACCTGGTGTTCGCTGTTGCTAATGGTGCTGGCAAACCTGTGGTATCTGCCCTGGGAGTTGGTTTTCTCCCTGCGTTAGCGCACAATATGCCGTTTTTTATTTTCTGGAATCACGTTATGCCCCATCGCGACACGCTTTTTTCTGCCCCGATCGCAAGCCTGGGTGACTGGACCTTTGATGAACGGGTGGCCGAAGTTTTCCCCGACATGATCCAGCGCTCGGTGCCCGGTTATTCCAATATCATCTCAATGATTGGCATGCTGGCCGAGCGCTTTGTGCAACCCGACACGCAGGTTTATGACCTCGGCTGTTCGCTCGGCGCGGCAACGCTGTCGATCCGCCGCAATATCGCCCACGAAGGCTGCAAAATTATCGGCGTGGATAACTCCCCGGCGATGGTTGAACGCTGCCGCCGTCATATCGACGCCTATAAAGCGCCGACGCCGGTCGAGATTATCGAAGGCGATATCCGCGACATTGAGATTGAGAATGCCTCGATGGTGGTGCTCAACTTTACGATGCAGTTCATTGAGCCGCCGGAGCGCCAGGCGCTGCTGGAAAAAATCCACAAAGGCCTGAATCCAGGCGGTGCGCTGGTGCTGTCAGAAAAATTCAGCTTTGAAGACCAGAAAGTCGGCGAACTGCTGTTCAACATGCATCATGACTTCAAGCGGGCCAACGGTTACAGCGAACTGGAAATCAGTCAGAAGCGCAGCATGCTGGAAAACGTGATGCTGACAGATTCGGTCGACGCCCATAAAGCGCGCCTGCGCGCCGCCGGGTTTGCGCACAGCGAACTGTGGTTCCAGTGCTTCAACTTCGGCTCACTGGTGGCCCTGAAAGCCGGGGCAGACGAATGATCGAGTTTGGCAATTTTTATCAGCTGATAGCCAAAGATCCGCTGCTCTCTCGTTGGCTCGAAACCCTGCCTGCGCAGATTGGTGCCTGGCAGCGTGACGCGCTGCATGGCCAGTTTAAACAGTGGTCCCGCGCCGTAGAGTTCATGCCTGAAATTCAGCCGTGGAAACTCGACCTGCTGCACAGCGTCACCGCTGAGAGCGAACAGCCGCTCGGTGAAGGCCCTCTGATCCGCATCGACAAACTGCTGCGTAACCTGATGCCGTGGCGCAAAGGGCCGTTTTCGCTGTATGGCGTGAACATCGATACCGAATGGCGTTCCGACTGGAAGTGGGATCGCGTTCTGCCGCACCTGTCAGATTTAACCGGGCGCACCATTCTCGACGTCGGCTGTGGCAGCGGATATCACATGTGGCGCATGATTGGCGCGGGCGCGAAGCTGGCGGTCGGCATCGACCCGACGCAGCTGTTCCTGTGTCAGTTCGAAGCGGTTCGTAAGCTGCTCGGCAACGATCAGCGCGCACATCTGCTGCCGCTTGGCATTGAGCAAATGCCGGTGTTGAACGCATTCGATACCGTTTTTTCGATGGGCGTGCTGTACCACCGCCGTTCTCCGTTGGAACATCTGTGGCAGCTGAAAGATCAGTTAGTCAGCGAAGGTGAACTGGTGCTGGAAACGCTGGTGGTAGAAGGCGATGAAAACACCGTCCTGGTGCCGGGTGACCGCTACGCACAAATGCGCAACGTGTACTTTATCCCGTCCGCGCCGGCGTTGAAGCAGTGGCTGGAAAAATGCGGGTTTGTCGACGTTCGCATTGTCGACATGAACGTCACCAGTACCGAAGAACAGCGCCGTACCGAGTGGATGACCACCGAATCGCTGGCCGAATTCCTCGACCCGAATGACAGCAGTAAAACCATCGAAGGCTACCCCGCCCCGCTGCGCGCAGTACTGATTGCGAAAAAGCCGTAGGCCTTTTTGTAAAGCTGCAACGGGCACCGTTTCGCCTAAATATTTTGGATTACAGCAAGGCGGCAACGCAGCGAATCCCCAGGAGCTTACACAAGTAAGTGACTGGGGTGAGCGAGGCAGCCAACACCGCTGTAAGTCGAAATATGACGGCGAAAAAAAGAGGCCCCTGTTAATGGCAGGGGCCTGGTACAAATACGCATCACATTGGGCGATATGATGCACGGTAAAAATCGCTATTTGCTGTAACGGTCAACTATCGCCTTCATCTCCGCTACCGATTCGCCATTTACGGCGTATCGTGAGTATTCGTCTGCCGTCGGGTCGGTTGACATCGACAGCCCCGGATTTCGGTATTGCATCACCGAGGGGACCCATTGTCCGGCCGAGCTGTGAAGCTCTTTTACGCCGGCATCGAGGAACAATTCCAGGTTGTTCGCCCGCACGCCTGCTCCGGCCATAATGATTGGAGCATCACCCTGGGCAATTAGTTCCCCAAGAAGTGAAAGACCTTTTTCCGCCGTCTGCTGTTGGCCGGATGTCAGAATGCGCGCCACGCCCAGTTCTGCAAGATTATCAAAGGCCTGCTGCGGATTGACGCACATATCAAACGCCCGATGAAACGTAACGGCAAGCGAACCGGCAGCAGCCATGATTTCCCGCATCCGCAGCATATCGACATTGCCATTCGCATCAAGAATACCGATAACCAGCCCCGGAAAACCGAGTTCACGCACCGTACGCACATCGTCCAGCATCGCTGCGAATTCACCGTCGGTGTAGCAAAAATCCCCGCCGCGCGGGCGAATGATGGGATGCACCGGGATGGTCACCTGCTGGCGCGCCGATTTCAGTACGCCTATAGACGGCGTTAAGCCGCCTTCCAACGGCGCGGCACACAGTTCAATTCGGTCAGCGCCGCTTTCCTGCGCTTCACGCGCACATTCCGTGCTGTAACAGCACACTTCCAGCAAAGCCATTACCTTCTCCTTTTCGTTCGGGTGCGCCATCATGACACAGTCTCAAAACGCAGAGCCCGAGTGAGCTCACATTGTGGCATCGCCTGCTTCGCTCGCCACAATTTCTTCGATAGTCCACGGATGAAATTTAATCGTGACCTTGCCGTCAGTGACCGCCAGCGTTGGATTAGGCAGACGTTCGCGCTCACCTTTTGGCGAACTGGTTTTAACGAAAATTCCCGGCTGGCTTAATCCTTCGTCGGACAGCAGTGCCAGCGCGCGCGCGTTCAAGGTGTCAGGGTCGCCCGGCAGCACGATTTCAATATGTTCCCAGCCTTCGTGCGGGTAACGTTTTTCACCCGGCCATGGCAGTTCCACCACGCTGAAATGCCAGTGCGCGACGCACACCGGCTCATGCAGTTTGAACAGGCAAATCGGACGGCCGTTAATGATGTTTTCCGACAGCAGTTCGCCGCACTGCTCTAACCCGCTGCGCCAGCGTTCAGCGGTGGCATTCTGGTGGCAGCGCAGGGAAATATGGTCAGCATTCAGTGGGGCGATGTGCAGCCCCAGACGGTCAGCAAGGTCCGTCAGTGCGTGCGTAAAACGCGGCAGATCCGCCTCTATATCCTGTAATGCTTCGATGGTTTTCCAGTTCACGTTTCACCCTCAGTCCGGTTTTTGCAGGCCGTTAATTTACCCTGTTGGCCCGGCACAACCAACTGCTGATTAACGCGCCGCTCCAGGGCTGACGGGCCGCCGCAAATGCAGTATACTGACCGGCTTAATTTGTCCCCATTTCGGCGTTGTTCCGGCAAGCGTACAGCGCCATAAACGTAAGGTATTCCGGTGAATATTCAGGCTCTTCTCTCAGAAAAAGTCAGTCAGGCCCTGATTGCGGCAGGTGCGCCTGCCGATTGCGAACCGCAGGTTCGTCAGTCAGCAAAAGTACAGTTTGGTGACTATCAGGCCAACGGCGTGATGGCTGTTGCCAAAAAACTGGGCATGGCGCCGCGACAACTCGCAGAGCAGGTTCTGTCTCATCTCAGCCTCGACGGCATCGCCAATAAGGTCGAAATCGCCGGACCTGGCTTTATCAATATCTTCCTCGACCCGGCGTTCCTGGCGCAGGGCGTGAACGATGCGCTGAAATCTGACCGTCTCGGCGTAGCGCTGCCAGAAGCGCAAACCATCGTTATCGACTACTCCGCGCCAAACGTGGCGAAAGAGATGCACGTCGGCCATCTGCGTTCCACCATCATTGGTGATGCCGCAGTGCGTACTCAGGAATTCCTGGGTCATAAAGTTATCCGCGCGAACCACGTCGGTGACTGGGGCACCCAGTTCGGGATGCTGATTGCGTATCTGGAAAAACAGCAGCAGGAAAACGCCGGTGAAATGGCGCTGGCGGACCTCGAAGGTTTCTATCGCCAGGCGAAGCAGCATTACGACGAAGACGAAGCCTTCGCCGAGCGCGCGCGTAGCTACGTGGTGAAACTGCAGGGCGGTGACCCGTACTTCCTCGAGATGTGGCGCAAGCTGGTCGACATCACCATGGAACAAAACCAGATTACCTACAACCGTCTGAATGTCACCCTGACCCGCGACGACGTTATGGGTGAAAGCCTGTACAACCCGATGCTGCCGGGCATCGTGGCAGACCTGAAAGCTCAGGGTCTGGCGACAGAAAGCGAAGGCGCAACCGTGGTATTCCTTGATGAGTACAAAAACAAGGACGGCGAACCGATGGGCGTCATCATCCAGAAAAAGGATGGCGGCTACCTCTACACCACGACCGATATCGCCTGCGCGAAATACCGTTTCGAAACCCTGTGCGCCGACCGCGTGCTCTATTACATCGACTCCCGTCAGCACCAGCACCTGATGCAGGCGTGGACCATCGTGCGTAAAGCCGGTTATGTGCCTGATTCCATTCCGCTGGAACATCACATGTTCGGCATGATGTTGGGTAAAGACGGCAAACCATTCAAAACCCGCGCCGGTGGCACCGTGAAACTGTCTGACCTGCTGGATGAAGCGCTGGAACGCGCCCGTCGTCTGGTGGCAGAAAAGAACCCGGACATGCCTGCCGACGAGCTGGAAAAGCTGGCCAATACCGTGGGAATCGGCGCGGTGAAATACGCGGATCTGTCCAAGAACCGTACCACTGACTACGTGTTCGACTGGGACAACATGCTGGCGTTTGAAGGCAACACCGCGCCGTACATGCAATATGCGTATACCCGCGTGCTGTCCGTATTCCGCAAAGCCGGTCTGGAAGAGAACGCTATCGTCAATGCGCCAGTGGTGATTAATGAAGAACGCGAGTCCCAGTTGGCGGCGCGTCTGCTGCAGTTCGAAGAAACCGTAAACGTCGTTGCACGTGAAGGCACGCCGCACGTGATGTGTGCCTATCTGTACGACCTCGCGGGCCTGTTCTCCGGCTTCTACGAGCACTGCCCTATTCTGAGCGCCGAAAGCGAAGAGATTCGCAACAGCCGCCTGAAACTGGCGCTGCTGACCTCGAAGACGCTTAAGCTGGGTCTGGATATGCTCGGGATTGAAACCGTCGAGCGTATGTAATCACAAAGGGCTCGTCACTCACGGTGACGGGCCTCTTTAACTCGCGTTAACGAACTATTCCCCGCGCAGAACGCGCGAAGAACCTGTCATAAAGTCCAATCACCGGGAAATCACTTTCCAGTATTTTTAACGTCTTTTTCACTTCTTCGATGGCCAGCGCCTGCTTGTAGACACGCTGATAGAGCTCATGAATGAGACTCTGCTGTTCTTTATTTAACGCCTGGAACAGGCTGGACGTTTCATTCACGCCCAGCGGAACCGCATGATTTCCGCCTGCGATCACGAACGGCGGAACATCCTGAACAACCCCGGACTGCTCAATGATCCTGGCGCCACTACCCAGCAAACAGAACTGATGGATGGCGCACATGAAGCCAACCTGAGCATCATCATCAAGCACAACGTGCCCGGCAAGCCCGCTATTGTCGCCAATCGTTGTCCCGTTACCCACAACGCAATCGTGGCCGATATGCACGCCATTGAGAAACCGATTGTCATGACCAATGACGGTGGTACTTAGCCCCTGCACAGTTCCACGATGAATCGTGGCATTTTTACCTATCTGATTGCGATCGCCAATTACGACAGTCGTGGGCTCATTCGCGTATTTAAGGTCCTGATTGGTTTCACCAATGGAAGAGTACTGCCCAAAGGTATTGTCGCGACCAATCGTGGTCAGACCGTTAATCACCGAAAAAGCCCCGACAACGGAACCTTCACCTATCACGACTCCTGCAGAAATAACACAAAACGGACCAATGCTGACGTACGCACCGATAACAGCCCCGGACTCCACCAGACTGCTGGCAGCGATACGGGACAAGGGAGAAATGGACAAAAGGTGATCCTGGTGGGGGGCAAGCGACAGTGCGAAGCATAAAGAATTGCGCGGCACTTTACGTCATTTATTTAATATTAAATTTTATGGGTATTGGCAGGCCGGGGTTCACAGGCCTGCCACCGGTACAATTAAAAATATTTGCGCAAATATTCCGTGAGGCAGAGGATAGCCATCGCCTGACCATAGGGCATAGAGGTCAGCGGAATTTGGCGATAGAACTCAAGATTACTGCCCATGCCGGTGCCAAACGATGTTTGCAGCAGCTCCCCTTCCGGCGAGATATTCGCCACAATGCCCTGAATCGCTTTCTCTGCCACTTCTGCATATTCCGCTGAAACGTAGCGTTTGCGCACGGCTTTCAGAATACCGTAGGCAAACCCGGCGGTTGCCGAGGATTCCAGATAAGAGTGCGGGTCATCCAGCAGCGTGTGCCACAGGCCGCTGTCGTCCTGACATTTCGCCAGCGCGGCAACCTGTGCGTTCAGCACCTGCACCAGATAACGGCGCACGGCGTTGTTCTCCGGTAAGTCCACCAGCTCGAGGAAATCCGGAATAACGATAGTCAGCCAGCTGTTGCCGCGCGCCCAACGGGCGTTGGCAAAGTTATGCTTGCCGTCGTAATTCCAGCCGTGGAACCACAGCCCGGTCTCACGGTCCATCAGGTTTTGCACATGCAGCAGGAACTGATAAATCGCCTCTTCCACGTATTCAGGCCGGTCGAGCAGCTTGCCGATTTTCGCCAGCGGCATCACGGTCATCATTAGCGTGTCGTCCCACATCTGCTGATGGTTCTCTTCCGCCAGCGTGATGTGCTGCATGCCGCCGTGTTCGGTACGCGGCATGTCGTGCATCGCCCACTCCGCCCAGCTTTCGAGCCACGGCAGATAGGCCGGGTTACGCGTTTCTTCGTAGCGATACGCCAGGGTCAGGAACGGCGCCATGGTGTTCACATTTTTGGTGGTCGCCCCTTCGGCAAAGCGGTCGGTGAACCAGCCATCAATGATGTCACGCATTTGAATATCACCGGTCTGCTGGAAATACTGGTGAATGCCGTACAGCCCCACGCCGTGCGTCCACTCCCAGCCAGCCCATCCTTTGGTATCGATCACGCGCCCGTCGTCCAGCCGCAGCAGGAACTCTCCGCTCTCATCCTTGATATTGACCAGATTGTGGGTCACTTTCTGGATCAACGCCTTCAGTTGGTCCCGGGCGATGAAGCGCTCTGGTTGACACAGTAATGGGCTATGTTTGACAGGCCAGACTTTCATTTGATTAACCTCTGTTATATTTCGAATTCAATAAAGCAGCCTGCTTCAGCGACGGAGCCGCAGGCTTATTGCGATTCAGATAACCGATATTGTTGTTGCCCCACAAAGTGTCGAACGGCATTCCCGCCAGCATTTCCACCGTGGCTTTCGCTTCTGGCGTTGCTGCTTCGGCAAAGGCATGTCCGGACTCACGCATTTTGGCGGTCTCTTCACGCAGAATGCTGTGGGTTTGCAGGTTCAGTTTAAAGCGCAGCGAGACCAGGAAACCGCAGACCAGCACCACCACCGTCCCGACGCTTAAGATCATCAAAATAGTGTGATTGACCTGCGCACTCTGAACTTTTTGCCCGGAAACAAACCCAGAAAGCTGCATGATGATCCCCACCAGCATGATGGCCCCGGCCTGAGAGGCTTTACGCGTCAGGGTCATTATCCCGGCGAAAATCCCCTCGCGGCGCTGGCCGGTTATCACTTCATCCACGTCGGCAATATAGGTGTAGGTATTCCACGGCACATAGTTGATGCCACCGCGCCCCAGACCCGCCACGGCCGACACCAGCAGCATCAGCGACCAGACATCGCTCAGTCCGGCGTAGTACAGAACGGCGTAGGAGAATGCGCTCAGACCAAACAGCACCACCACAATTCGGTATGACGGCGCAGGTCCAAAGCGGATGCACAGCGGCATCATGGCGATCACCGCGATGAACTGGAAACTCGCCATCGTGCCCATCAGGTTTGAAGCAAATGACGCTTCCTGCATCAGTACAAACACCACGTAGTAGGTAAACACCGCGTTGAACACGTCCTGCGCGATGTAGCCCCCGAGATACATCCCGAGATGCTGGCGGAAAATTTTGATACGCAGGGTGGAGTTCAGTTCGATTATCAGGCGGTTAAGGCTCTGGGCCAGCGACAGATGCTTTTTCTCTTCTTCAGCACGCAGCGCAGCTTCGCTCCAGTTTTCACGCGGACGTTCCCAGGTGAAGAACCAGACAAACGTCAGCATCATCGCGCACAGCACCGAGAACACCAGGCTTGCGTAGAAGAAGGAGACGGCGTTGTCCTTACCGAAGTGCGTCAGCAGGATGCCCGGCAGGAACGAGGCCAGAATCGCCGACATTTGCGCCATCGAAATACGCGCCCCGGAGAATTTGGTTTTCTGTTTGAAGTCATCGGTCATTTCCGGCACCAGCGTTTCGTATGGCACCAGAATCATGGTGTAGACGATATCAAACAACAGATAGGTCAACAGGTAGTACCAGAATCCCATGTCGCCGACCCACATAAAGGAGTAGCTGAACACGCACGGGATGCCGAGCATGATGAAGAATTTACGGCGCCCAAAGCGTTTGCCAAGCCAGGTGGAGCCGAAGTTATCGGTTAAGAAACCCATCAGCGGGCTGACGACCGCATCCAGTACCCTCGCCGTCGCGAAGATCAGGGTGGCTTCAATTGGAGAGAGCCCGCAGAAGGTGGTGTAGAAGTATAAAAGCCAGGCGGCGGTGAGCGCGGTGGTTCCTGCGCCGAGAAAATCTCCCGAGCCGTAGGCAAGATAATTTGCTAATCCGATTTTACGTGTCTTCATTGCCGTAAATCCCGTGTTTTTATCAGGAAAGCCCGCCTCATCTGGTACAGAGGATGCCCTTACACGGCTACAGTAGAGTGATGCCGACGGTTAAACCTTTTCGTTTCTGCCAGATACTCATCGGAGATGGCAAAAATGCAAAGAGTCAGACTACGTGCTTCACTGATTTATAAAACAACGTTTTGATTGATTCAAAAGCAGAGGTCAAAATTGGGAGCCTGCCTGCAGAATGCAGACAGGTCTGAGGGTACAGGCGGATACAGTTTGCGTTAGCGGTAATTGACAATAACCTGGTTACTTTGAACATTCAGCGCGGGGATCAGTCGCCCACCGCCCGGCACTTCCCAGACGAAACGCAGCGGTTCCGACGCGGGGATATTCTGTAATCCCCAGGTATTGCCGCTTTGTCCGTCGAGTTCGACGCAGCGGGTTTGCGAACATAAACGTACCCGCAGCCCGGCGGGCGTTGGGCCAATCAGCGTGTAACGCCACGCAATCATCGTCACCCGTCCGTTGGCCGGTTGCGATGATACGAGCGGAGAGGACGACATGGATTCGCCGCGATGAGTGAGTATCACGCCTCTGCTGCTGGCCTGCCAGGCGCCCTCACCCGCAGCCTGTGCCATCAACGGCAGCGCCAGAAACCATAATAAATAACGCATTATTTGCCTCCGATGGTCGCGGTCATGCGGATCTGACGGTTGTCCGACAGCTCCAGATTCGACAACACCACCAGCTGCGGCAGATTACGACGCAGGAAGCGCGACAACAGCGGACGCAGGGCATGATTCACCAGCAGCACAGGTGGCGCACCGAGCATTTCCTGACGGGACAGCGCTTCCTGAGTTTGCGCTAACAGTCTGTCAGCCAGACCCGGCTCCAGCCCGCCACCGTTTTGTAATGCCTGCAACAGCAAGCGTTCCAGCGGCGTATCCAGCCCAATCACCTGCACTTCACCGTTACCCGGGAACCACTGCTGCGTAATCGCCCGGCCGAGCGCCACACGTACCACGTTGGTCAGCTCATGCGGATCGGTCTGCACCGGTGCATGTTCCGCCAGTGTCTCAAGAATGGTGCGCATATCGCGAATCGGCACTTTCTCATCAAGCAGATTTTGCAGCACTTTGTGCAGCGTGGTCAGATTCACCACGCCCGGCACCAGATCTTCGGTCAGCTTCGGCATTTCTTGCGTGACTCTGTCGAGCAGCTGCTGCGCTTCCTGACGACCAAAGAGCTCAGCCGAGTGCAGGCTTATCAGATGGTTCAGATGCGTGGCGACCACGGTGCTGGCTTCGACCACCGTAAAGCCCTGGATTTGCGCCTGCTCTTTCAGCGCGCTCTCAATCCAGATAGCGGCCAGACCAAACGCCGGATCGACCGTCGGCTCACCGGGAAGCGTGCCCGCCGCGGTGCCAGGGTTTATCGCCAGCCAGCGTCCCGGATAGGCATCGCCGCTGCCGATATCCACACCTTTTAGCAGAATACGGTAGCGCGCGGGCGGCAAATCCATATTGTCGCGGATGTGAACCACTGGCGGCAGGAAGCCCATCTCCTGAGCGAATTTTTTGCGAATAGAACGGATGCGGCCCAGCAGCTCACCGTCCTGCTGAGAATCCACCATCGGGATCAGGCGATAACCCACCTCCATTCCCAGGGTATCTTCCAGCTGCACGTCGTTCCACGTCGCTTCGATGGCCTGCGGATTTTCCTGCGTGCGCACCGGAGCCGCTTCCGCTGGCGCCTGCTGTTCACGACCGCGTAACCACCAGGCCAGGCCCAACAGTGCGGCGGTAAACAACAGGAACACAAAGTTTGGCATTCCCGGTACCAGCCCGAGCAGGCCCAGTACCGCGGCGCTCAGCATCATGACGCGCGGGTTGCTGAACAGCTGGCCCACCATCTGCTCGCCGACGTCCTGATCGGTGGCCACGCGGGTGACGATCACGCCCGCTGCGGTGGAAATCACCAGCGCCGGGATCTGCGCCACAAGGCCATCACCAATGGTCAGCAGCGTGTAGGATTCAGCGGCTTTATCCAGCGATAAACCGTGCTGCAACACGCCAACTAAAAGACCGCCAATAACGTTAATCACCATGATTAAAATACCGGCGACGGCGTCACCGCGAACAAACTTACTCGCACCGTCCATCGAGCCGTAGAAGTCCGCTTCCTGGGTCACTTCCGAACGACGACGTTTGGCATCTTCTTCGCCAATCAGCCCGGCGTTGAGATCAGCGTCGATCGCCATCTGTTTGCCCGGCATCCCGTCCAGCACAAAACGCGCACCCACTTCGGCGATACGCCCCGCACCTTTGGTGATAACCATAAAGTTGATGATGACCAGAATAACGAACACCACGATACCGATGGCAAAGTTACCGCCGACCAGGAAGTGGCCGAAGGCCTCCACCACTTTTCCCGCCGCAGCGGCCCCGGTATGTCCGTCCATCAAAATGATACGGGTCGACGCGACGTTCAGCGCCAGGCGTAACAGCGTGGTGAACAGCAAAATCGTCGGGAACGCGGCGAATTCAAGGGTGCGCTGGGTAAACATTGCCACCAGCAGCACCATGATCGACAACGCAATATTAAAGGTAAACAGCAGGTCGAGGATGAACGCCGGGAGTGGCAGAACCATCATCGACAGGATCAGCAGGATGAGGATCGGCCCGGCAAGCACTTGCCATTGGGTCGATTTGAAGCTTGCGGGCAGACGCAGCATTGCGACTAAATTAGCCATCAGTGTCATTCTCGTTCAAAAAATCCAGTGCTTCAGGCACCGGCAAATTATCAGGTTTCTTCGGCGGCGAACCGCCCGCCAGACGCCAGCGTTTGAGTTGCCAGACCCAGGCCAGAACTTCTGCCACCGCGGCGTACAGCGTGCCGGGGATCTGTTGTCCAATGTCAGCATGGCGGTAGAGCGCTCGGGCCAGCGGCGGAGCCTGTAAAACCGGGATACGGTTTTCTTCGCCAAGCTCTCGAATGCGCAGCGCCACCAGCCCCGCGCCCTTCGCCACCACTTTCGGGGCGCTCATCTTGTTTTCTTCATACTTTAACGCCACCGCATAATGCGTTGGGTTCGTCACAATCACGTCAGCTTTCGGTACATCCGCCATCATGCGACGCCGCGCCGCCGCGCGTTGCATCTGACGAATACGCCCTTTAACGTGCGGGTCGCCTTCGCTCTGTTTAAATTCGTCACGAATATCCTGACGGGACATGCGCAATTTTTTGATATGGCTGAAAATCTGGAAAAAGACGTCGAACCCGACCATCGGGATCACACCCAGCGCCACCAGTAAGGCGCAAAGCCCCACCAGATTCAGGGCGTTGCCCATCGCCGTCATCGGCGATTCACTGATAAGGCGCATCATGTCCGGCCAGTGCACCCAGACAAATATTCCGGCGACGCAGCCCACCAGCACCGATTTAAGAATGGCCTTCAGCAATTCTGCGGCCGACTGCGCAGAAAACATCTTTGCAATGCCCGGAAACGGATTCAGCTTATCGAATTTGAAGGCCAGCGATTTCGGGCTAAACACCAGGCCGCCCAGCATCACCGGGCCGAGGATCGCCACCACCACTACGCCCACAATCAGCGGCATCAGCGCCAGCATCGCCTGCTTGAGCAGCAAAATGATTTGGCCAAGGATAAGATTGGGATCGTTAACGATGCTGTGGTCAAAATGCAGCCCGGACGACAACAAACCCGCCAGCCTGCGCGCCAGCGATTCCCCGCCGAACCACAGGACACAGACGCCAACCAGCAAAATCAAAAATGACGTTAGCTCACGCGAACGCGGGATCTGCCCGTCCTCACGCGCCTTTTCCAGCCGTTGGGGTGTGGGGGCTTCTGTTTTGTCTTCGTTGTCGCTTTCGTCTGCCACAAGCCACATCCTGCCGATACAATTCTGAGGATATAATGCCAGTGCAGGTTGCGCATGATGCGCAGAGAAGATGCGTTTTTGTAGGCTAATTTAGCCCATCAGAAAGGCTGACCATCCCGTATGGGATGGCCTGTGAAGCAGATCAAAAGCCTAAACTGTCCAACAAGTCATCGACCTGATCCTGACTGGCAACCACGCCAGCCTTGCTGGTATCCACCTGCGGACCATTAAGCAGACTGTCGCTTTCGCGTTTCTGTCGGGTTGATACATCCGGCATATTTTCCAGCAGCACCATCAGCAGCTGACGCTCTATCTCCTGGATAACATCCATCATCCGCTTGATAACCTGCCCGGTCAGATCCTGGAAATCCTGCGCCATCATGATTTCCAACAGTTGGGCATTGGTAAAGCTGGTGTGTTTCGGCACGTCTGATAAATAGCTGCGGGTGTCGGTCACCAGCTCGCGCGCATCGCTCAGTTCGATAGGATTTTCAAACCACTGATCCCAGCGGCCTGACAACGCTTTGGCTTCTTTTTCCATCTGGTTCTGGTGCGGCTGCGACAGCTCGACGCAGTTCAGCGCGCGCTCTGCCGCCTGAGCCGTCATCTGCACTACGTAATCCAGGCGGTCACGGGCATCCGGAATGGCTTCTGCCGCTTCGGCAATCGCCTGATCCAGACCGAGTTCACGCAGGCTGTCGCGCAGCATACGGGTCAGACTGCCGATCCGGGCGATAATATCGCCCGCTGAATGCTCGTCAGTCGGTTTCACGGGGTGTTGGGTCATCGTCATCGCCTCACATACCGAGCTTTTCGAAGATTTTGTTCAGCTTCTCCTCGAGGATAGCTGCCGTAAACGGTTTCACGACATACCCGCTGGCCCCGGCCTGAGCGGCAGCGATAATGTTCTCTTTCTTCGCTTCCGCCGTGACCATCAACACCGGTAATGCAGACATCGCGCCATCGCCGCGAATGGTTTTCAGCAGATCCAGCCCGTCCATGTTCGGCATATTCCAGTCTGAAATCACGAAACCATATCCACCCGTCTGAAGTTTATTCAGCGCATCCACGCCATCTTCTGCTTCTTCAACATTGTTGAAACCCAGCTCTTTCAGCAGGTTACGCACAATGCGACGCATGGTGGAAAAGTCATCCACAACCAGAAACTTAAGCTCTTTATCCGCCATTCAACTTCACTCCTCTTAAATACGTATTGCCTGTCCGGCACTGATTTTCGCCAGCATCTGCTGGCTTACCTGGCTTAGATCGACCACTTCGCTGACGCCACCCATATTGATGGCCTCACGCGGCATGCCGAACACCACACAACTTGCTTCGTTCTGCGCGATGGTCCAGGCGCCAGCCTGGTGCATCGCTAACATTCCGGCGGCGCCGTCGTTGCCCATGCCGGTGAGGATAACCCCCACCGCATTGCGCCCGGCGTTCTTCGCCACCGAATGAAACAGCACATCCACCGACGGACGGTGCCGGTTAACCGGCGGCCCGTCATGAATTTTGATTTGATAGTTGGCCCCGCTACGCGCCAGCTCCATATGTTTGTCACCCGGCGCGATATACGCGTGACCCGGTAAAACGCGCTCGCCGTCTTCAGCCTCTTTCACCGCAATCTGGCACAGCTTGTTCAGCCGTTCCGCGAATGAACGGGTGAACCCCGGCGGCATATGCTGGGTAATTAAAATTGCCGGACTGGTCAGCGGCAGCGGTTGCAGCACGTGACGAATCGCTTCGGTGCCGCCCGTTGAGGCGCCAATCACCAGCAGCTTTTCAGAACTGAGCATCGGCCCGGCCTTGAGCGCCACCGGTGCCGCCAGCGTTTTATGCGCGCTAATCTGCGCCCGGGAGGCGGCCCGCACTTTGTCGGCAATCATTTCGCTGTAGGCCAGCATCCCTTCGCGAATGCCAATCTGCGGCTTGGTGACGAAGTCCACCGCCCCCAGCTCCAGCGCGCGTAGCGTCACTTCCGACCCTTTGCCGGTCAGCGAGGAAACCATCACCACCGGCATCGGTCGCAGACGCATCAGTTTTTCCAGAAAATCGAGGCCGTCCATGCGCGGCATTTCGACATCCAGCGTCAGCACGTCCGGGTTGTATTTTTTGATCAAATCCCGGGCGACCAGCGGATCTGGCGCGGTTGCCACCATTTCCATATCGCTGTGGCTATTGATAATTTCCGTCATTATCTGACGCATCAGAGCAGAATCATCTACAGACAACACCCTGATTTTACTCATGCTTTATCCTTACTCAGCGCGTACACCGTCTGCCCCCGCAGACTGAACTCGCGCACGAGGTTGCTGAAGTTCTCTGAGTGCCCGGCAAACAGTAATCCGTCAGGCTTAAGCAGGGGAACGAAGCGGCGCAGGATCTCCTGCTGCGTCGTCTTGTCGAAGTAAATCATCACGTTGCGACAAAAAATCGCATCGAATGGTCCTGGCACGTTGTAGTTTTTATCCAGTAAATTCACCGGCGCGAAATCAACATAGTTCGCCAGCTCCTGGCGCACGCGCACCAGCCCGCTGTGTGGCCCGGTGCCACGCATGAAATAGTGTTGTAGCTGCTGCTGCGACAGGGTTTTCAGCTCATCCTGGCGATAAACGCCGTTCTGCGCTTTATTCAGGACTTCCGTGTCGATGTCGCTGGCAAAAACCTTCCAGCGCCCCGGCGCAGTGCCCAGCGTGTCGGCGAGCGTGATGGCAATCGAGTACGGCTCTTCGCCGGTCGATGCCGCCGCGCTCCAGACGCGATACTCACCCTGACGCCGCTTCGCGTGCTCAGCCAGCGTCGGGAAATGGTGTGCCTCGCGGAAAAACGCCGTGAGGTTAGTGGTCAGCGAGTTAATAAATGCCTGCCACTCAGCGTTATCCTGATTGGCCTCCAGCATTGCCAGATAGCGGCCAAAATCATCGAGCCCGAGCTGGCGCAAACGTCGCACCAGCCGGTTGTACACCATGTCGCGCTTGTGATCGGCCAGCACAATACCTGCGCGCTGGTAGATCAGTTGGCATATCCGACGAAACTGCGCGTCGGACAGCGCCAGGCGCTGTGTCATCTGCATGAGTAATGACGATTGCCCGTTGGGCAGAGTTGCAGTCATAGCGCCTTCTTCTTACGTCCTTTCAGGAAACCACAGGCACCGCAACTGGCGGTGCCCCTTCTTGATGATGCGGTACTCTTTTTTCTTCAAGTTCAAACAACGATACCAGCGCAGTCAGGCTGTCTGCCTGCCCTGCCAGCTGTTCAGTCGCCGCCGCCGCTTCTTCCACCAGCGAGGCGTTTTGCTGCGTCACCTGATCCATCTGGCTCACTGCCAGCGCCACCTGTTCGATACCACGACGCTGTTCGTCAGACGCCGACGCAATCTCACCCATGATGTCGTTAACCTGGGTGACGGAACGGACGATCTCGTTCATGGTGTTGGCGGCGGTGTCCACCAGCGCAGATCCGTCCTGCACCCGGGCGACCGACTCTTCAATCAGGCCTTTAATTTCTTTTGCCGCCTGGGCGCTGCGGCTGGCGAGGTTACGCACTTCCCCGGCCACCACCGCAAACCCACGGCCCTGTTCCCCCGCGCGTGCCGCTTCGACCGCCGCATTGAGAGCCAGAATGTTAGTCTGGAAGGCAATTCCGTCGATAACGCTGATAATGTCGCCAATTTTCCGCGAACTGGTGGCGATGCCATGCATGGTCTCCGCCACGTGTGACGCCTGTTCGCCGCCGCGTTTGGCCGTCGATGCCGCGGTGCTCGCCAGGCCTGATGCCTGTCGGGCATTGTCGGCGTTCTGCCCGACAGTGGCGGCCAATTGCTCCATGCTCGCCGCGGTTTCTGCCAACGACGCCGCTTGCTGCTCGGTGCGCGACGAGAGATCGTTGTTGCCTGCGGCAATCTCCGAAATCCCGGTGTGCATCGCATGACTGCCCTGCCGCACCTGACTTACTGTGTCGCGCAGCGCGGTTTGCATCGCTTTCAGTCCGGCAAAAATGGCCGATATTTCGTTCTTGCCAAACACCGACACTGGCCGAGCCAGATTGCCCTGAGCAATACTGTTGAAGTGACTGCTGATAATGTTGAGCGGCTGAACAATCATCCGGCGCGTCCACAGCAGTGCGCCGCTGGTGATCAGCGCAGCGAGTACCACCATGGCGATGAAAATTGCTGCCGAACGGTGATAATTCGCCTCACTGGCGTGACGCGCATTTTGTACATACGCCCCGATATTCTTCTGCCAAGTGTGGTAATTGGCATCGAACGCGTCCTGTGCCGTTTGCACCGGCGCGGTCATAAAGTCTGAGAGCTGGTTGCTTTCAAGCCAGGTCGCCTGGTGATCGAGCGCGGCGTGCAGGTCGGCATAGGTTTGCTTGCTTTGCGCCTGCAACGCGGTGGCTTCGTCATTCACCGGCGGGATCGCCATAAACTCAGCAAACTCTTTGTCCGCCTGTTTCAGTTCCTGGCGCGCGCTGGTCATCAGCTTTTTGATGTCTTCCGGCGGGTAGCTCAACGCGGTCAGCGTTCCGGCTTTATTCAGCGCGGTGCTGGCCTGAAGCAACACCACGCGGGCATCCATCAGGCTGCTTAACTGCACATTCCCTTGCTCAACCTGACTGAGGTTTTGCTGTCCGTCACGAAACGCCCAAAACGACAGCCCGTTACTGCCCACCTGTAACAGGCCACACACCACCAGAATCAGAAACAAGGTGGTCGAGATACGAATTCGATTGAACATCACCACTCCCGATATACGGCAACAGGCCGCGTAAAGTTAAAAAGTTTCCCAGTTATCATCGGTTCCGGCGGCGGCAACGCGCGGGCGCAGTGGCTCGCGGCTGGCCAGTGGAACGCTTGTCGTTTTACTCACTGCACGGTTGCTGACGGTCGCAATCTGAAACGCGGAAACGGCGCGGGCCAGACTGCCTGACTGCTCTTCAAGCGCCGCAGCGGCGGCAGCGGACTGCTGCACCAGCGCGGCGTTTTGTTGGGTGACGCGATCCATTTCGGAGACGGCGAGAGCGACCTGATCGATACCGCGGCTCTGCTCATCAGAGGCCGAGGCAATCTCACCCATGATGTCGGTAACGCGGGTGACGGCGTTGACGATATCGCTCATGGTTTCGCCCGCGCTTTCCACCAGCACGGAACCGGTGTCCACTTTCGACACAGAGTCTTCAATCAGACCTTTGATCTCTTTTGCCGCCTGGGCGCTGCGGCTGGCGAGGTTACGCACTTCCCCGGCTACGACCGCAAAACCGCGGCCCTGCTCCCCGGCACGCGCGGCTTCGACCGCGGCGTTGAGTGCCAGAATGTTGGTCTGGAAGGCAATGCCGTCGATAACGCCGGTAATATCAGAAATTTTCTGCGAACTGGCGGCGATGTCGTGCATGGTTTTCACCACACCATCCACCACTTTGCCGCCACGCTGTGCAGTTTCGGAGGCGCTGAGCGCCAGCTGAGACGCCTGACGGGCGTTCTCGGCGTTCTGCTTCACGGTGGCGGTCAGCTCTTCCATGCTGGCGGCAGTTTGCTCGAGGGCAGACGCCTGTTCTTCGGTGCGGGAGGAGAGATCGTTATTGCCGACCGCAATTTCGCTGGTGCCGGTATAAATGGCGTCGGAACCCTGGCGCACGCGGGTGACGGTGTTGATCAGCGACGTCTGCATCTGGTTAACGGTTTCGGCCAGCGCGGCAATTTCGTTACGTCCGCGCACGTTTACCGGCTGCGTCAAATCACCCTGCGCAATTCGGCGCAAATGGCCCATCACGCCCGCCAGCGGATTAAGCAGAATGTGGCGTATGCCGTACCACGCCGCGGCGAGGATAATGACCAGCACAATGGCGATTGCCGCCAGCTGCCACTGGGCAAATTTGTAATCACGTTTGCTGGTGCTAAAGGCGTGCTGATAAAGGGTTTCGCTCTGGGTCGCATACTGGGTCATCGCGTCGCTCAGGCCGTTTTGCATACCCTGCGTAGGCTGGGCGAAATAGGCATCCATGTTGCCGTTTTGCAGGAAGCCCACCAGTTCGGTCAGCCCGGCGAAATATTTCTGGTAACTCGCATCTACCGTGGCGCTGGCATCCGCCAGCTCGGGTTGCGCGGTCAGCTCCGTGAAAGCCGCGTAGTGTTTTGCCGCCTCTGCCAGTGAGGTTTTGGCGTTGTTCAGCAGGTCCGTTTTGGCGCTGCTTTGCTGATTGGCGGTATCCATCATCATACGCGCCGATGAGCGGCTCAGGTTGATGCGCGTTTGCAGCATCAGTTCCCAGGTTTTGCTCAGTTCGGTCTGACGGGTACGCAGCTCATTCGAGAGGGAAAAGCTGTGCTGATTTTGCTGCAGAGACGAGAACAGAAAGCCACCGGACAGCAGCTGAAGTAGTGCGAAGACGACCAGCACCAACATCAACAGGGTGACAACGCGGATACGGTTCAACATACAACACCTTTTCAATAACGTGATAGCGGTGTTATCGGCACGTATCCACAGAACTTTACGTTAAGTCACGCGAGGTGATCAGAAGGTGACGTCCACCACCAGCGTGTCGGTGTAACTCCCGGCGGGCGGCGTGGTATTCCCCCGCAATTACGGGGGGATATCATTACGCGGCGCTGATGGCGGCGCTGTCGAGCAGAGACATTTCTTCGCTGTTGAGCAGCTTTTCGATGTTCACCAGAATGAGCATACGTTCATCGAGCGCACCGAGACCGGTGAGATATTCGGTCGACAGCGTGACGGCGAATTCCGGCGCCGGGCGAATCTGATCCGACGCCAGCGACAGCACGTCAGACACGCCGTCTACGACAATCCCCACCACGCGCTGGCTGAGATTCAGGACAATCACCACCGTGTTGTCGTTGTATTCCACATCTTCCTGGCTGAACTTCACGCGCAGGTCGACTATCGGCACAATCACACCGCGCAGGTTGGTCACACCTTTAATGAACGACGGGGTGTTGGCAATGCGTGTTACCTGATCGTAGCCACGAATTTCCTGCACCTTCAGGATATCAATCCCGTACTCTTCATTCCCCAACGTGAAGACCAGGAACTCCTGGCCCGAGGGTTCGCCCGCCAGTTTTGCTACATTCGTCATACCGGTCATTTTTTTCCCTTCTTCTTGCCATCAGGCGGCGGTGTTCGCCACACGTTGCTCACGATTCAAACCCTGCAAGGCCTGAACATCGACAATCAGCGCCACGCTGCCATCCCCGAGGATGGTGGCGGCTGAAATGCCCGGCACTTTGCGGTAGTTGCTTTCCAGATTTTTTACCACCACCTGATGCTGGCCGATCAGCTGATCCACCAGCAGCGCGTAGCGGCGGCCTGCGCTTTGCAGGATAACCACGATGCCCTGAGTGGCTTCGGTTTTGGCCCCCTGAACATCGAAAACTTTCCACAATTCCACCAGCGGCAGGTATTCGCCGCGCACTTCCAGCACGCGCTCGCCGCCCGCCAACGGATGCAAATCTTCATCACGCGGTTGCAAGGATTCCATCACCGCATTCAGCGGCAGAATGAAGACTTCACCGCTCACTTTCACCGACATGCCGTCGAGAATCGCCAGGGTCAGCGGCAGCAGAATGCGAATAGTAGTGCCCGCGCCCTGCTTCGATTTAATCTCAACGTGGCCGCCCATCTCCTGGATGTTCCGTTTCACCACGTCCATGCCGACGCCGCGCCCGGAGACGTCGGTCACCTGCTCGGCGGTAGAGAAGCCCGGCGCGAAAATCAGCATCCCGACATCTTCATCAGTCATGTTTTCGCTGACCGCCATGCCCTGTGACATCGCCTTCGCCAGAATACGTTCGCGGTTCAGGCCTGCGCCGTCGTCGGTAACTTCGATGCAGATGTTTCCGCCTTGGTGTTCCGCCGAGAGAATCAGGTTGCCGACCGCAGATTTACCCGCCACCATGCGATTGTCTGGCGATTCGATGCCATGATCGAGACTGTTACGCACCAGGTGTGTCAACGGGTCGATAATGCGTTCGATCAGACTTTTATCCAGTTCAGTGGAGCTGCCCATCAGGGTCAGTTCCACTTGCTTATTCAGTTTGCCTGCCAGGTCGCGCACCAGACGCGGGAAGCGGCTGAAGACATATTCCATCGGCATCATACGAATCGACATTACCGATTCCTGCAGGTCGCGAGCGTTACGCTCCAGCTGACCCATGCTGGTTATCAAATCACCGTGCTCAACCGGATCCAGCTCGTTGGAACGCTGGGCCAGCATCGACTGGGTGATAACCAGTTCGCCTACCAGGTTAATCAGCTGGTCGACCTTTTCAACCGCCACGCGAATACTGGTCGATTCACTGGCCTTCGCCGGTTTTTCACGCTCGACGCGCGGGGCTGGCGAGGTCTCTTTCGGCACGGCTTTGAGTACCGGGGCGTTGACTGTCGCAGGCACTGCGGGGGCTTCCACTTTCAAAGCCGTTTCGGCAACAGCGGTTGTCGCTGCGGTTTCGAAGGCAATCTGATCGGCTTCAATCACAAAACACAGTACCGCCACGATATCGTCCTGCGAGACTGCGCCATCGAGGTTAGCGCTGAGAGAATCGGCCGTTTTCACCACATGGCTTATCTGCGCGAGATTGCTGAGTTCTTCCTGCAACATCTCCGGCTCACCGGCTTTCAGACGCGAAAGCACAATACGGGTTTGACCCGCGCTGTGTTCCGCAGCAATCGCCACGTCGCTTTCAGCTTCTTCGCTGTCGACCACGGTCAGTTTTGCACCCGCCGCCGGAGGCACCGCCTCACCTTTTGCGTCTAAGGCCAGCTGGCGCAGAGCGTGACAGATGTATTCAAAGCTGGCGGCGTCCGGTTCCTGCGAGCTTTTATAGGCATCGAGCTGTTCCTGCATAATGTCTTTCGTTTCCAAAAACAGGTTGATAATGTCGGTATTGAGCTGCATCTCACCGCGCCGTGCGTCGTCCAGCAGGTTTTCCATCAGGTGCGTGGTTTCCTGCAAAACGCTAAAACCGAAGGTGCCTGCGCCGCCTTTTATCGAGTGCGCGGCACGAAAAATAGCGTTCAGTTGCTCTGAGTCAGGGGCTTCTGGAACGAGATCCAGCAGGTGCTGCTCCATATCCGCCAACAATTCGTCGGCTTCATCAAAAAATGTCTGATAAAAATCGCTGATATCCATGCTCACGCTATCACCTCTGGAAGGATTGTGGCGCTGTGGGACTGGCCGCCGGAGGCAGTGCCGCCGGTTGCTGTAATACGCTTAACGGTTCGTTCTGGCTGGCGGCGTTTTCATGAAGAATGGCCTGCTCAGTCTGAGTGTTCAGCACCAGTAAACTGATGCGGCGGTTGATAGCGTCATCACCGCCGTGCGGCTTTAACTTCATGGTGTTGGCCATGCCGATAACGCGCAGCACTTTGCCGTCGTCCAGACCACCGGCAACCAGCTCCCGGCGTGATGCGTTTGCGCGATCGGCTGAGAGTTCCCAGTTGCTGTAACCGCGGTCGCCGTTGGCGTACGGGTAATCGTCGGTGTGGCCTGAAAGACTGATTTTGTTCGGCACTTCATTCAGCACCGGGGCTATCGCACGCAAAATATCACGCATGTACGATTCCACTTCGGCGCTGCCGGTTTTAAACATCGGGCGGTTCTGACTGTCGATAATCTGAATACGCAGCCCTTCCTGCACCAAATCGATTTTCAGATACTGGCGCAGCGCGCGCAGTTTCGGATCGGACTCGATCAGCTGATCAAGTTCGCCACGAACTTTCTTCAGCCGGTTCTGCTCCATGCGCTTTTTCAGCTCATCGATATTCGGCTCTTTTTTCACTTCGCCCTGCTGCTGGGTGTAATCGTCTCCACCGCCGGGAATGGGGCTGTCGCTGTTAGAGATACGCGCCCCGCCAGTAACCGCAGTGGCCAGTGGCGTGCGGAAATATTCGGCAATCTGAATCAGCTCTTTCGGGCTGGAAATAGAGATGAGCCACATCACCAGAAAGAAGGCCATCATCGCGGTCATAAAGTCGGCATAAGCAATTTTCCACGAGCCGTGTCCGGCGCTGCTGTGGCTTTTATGCTTACGTCGCTTAACGATGACGATTGGGTGGGCCTGATTTTTCATGCGTCCTCGGTGGTCGTCTGTTGTGCCGTTGGATTGCGCACCGCACGAACGTGCTCTTCCAGCTCAATGAACGATGGACGCTCGCTGGAGTACAGCGTCTTACGACCAAACTCCACCGCGATTGGCGGCGCATAGCCGTTGAGATTCGACAACAGCGTAATTTTTACGCACTGCATCATCTTGGTGGTTTCAGCACTTTTCTGACGCAGCACCGTGGCCAGCGGGGAAATGAATCCGTAAGCCAGCAAAATACCGAGGAAGGTACCGACCATCGCGTGGGCAATCATCGCCCCCAGCTCAGCCGCCGGACGGTCCGCCGAGCCGAGCGCGTGAACCACGCCCATTACCGCCGCTACGATCCCGAACGCAGGCAGTGAATCGCCAACTAGCGCAAGGCTATTGGCCGGCACTTCGGCTTCGCTTTCGTGGGTTTCAATTTCTTCGTCCATCAGCGCTTCAATTTCAAAGGTGTTCATGTTGCCGCTGATGATGAGACGCAGATAATCGACGATGAATTCCAGCATGATTTTGTCCGCCAGAATGCGCGGATAGCTGGCGAAGATTTCGCTTTCGGTCGGGTTTTCGATATCGCGTTCGAGCGAGAACATTCCCTGCTGGCGTGACTTGGCCATCAGCCGGTACAGCAACGCCAGCAGATCCATGTACATACTTTTGGTGTACTTCGAACGACGAAACAGTAACGGTAGCGCCTTCAACGTTCCCTTGATGGCCTTACCGTTGTTGCCAACGATAAATGCCCCTATGCCCGCGCCGCCAATAATAATCAGTTCAGCAGGCTGATAGAGTGCCCCAAGGTGTCCGCCGGTGAACGCATACCCGCCGAAAACTGTACCAAGAACAACCAGGTAACCTAATAAGATAAGCACGACATCATCCTTCCGCTATTGATAAGCCCGGGATGAACGGATGAGCATTTCACCGAAACGGCGGCAAAAAAAAAGCAGCGGACCTGCGTCCGCTGCTGGAGTGTTTTGCCACACCTGATCGTCGGTTAAACAGCTTGCTCTATCTGTTCATCCAGCAGTTGTGGTGTTATATCGGCAGGTATGCCGGAAAGTTTACGTCTTTTTACTGCACGTGACGGCGGCTGGCAGAGACTGCACACAAAGCTCCCCACGGGTTGGTGAGCGTGGGTGATAAAATTGCCGCCGCAGCTGTTGCAGCCGCTGAGCTCAAGCATACCGCTCTCAACAAAACGGACCAGGGTCCACGCACGGGTCAGCGCCAAAATTGGCCCATTTTCCTGCTGCGGACACTGTTCGAGATACAGACGGTAAGCCCTGATGACCGCATCAACGCCGTTGCACAGACCGGTTTTAAGCAAATATTGCCAGGCATTACAGAACATCGATGAATGGATGTTCTGTTCCCAGGTCATAAACCAATCGGTAGAGAACGGCAGCATGCCTTTCGGCGGCGGGCTACCGCGCAGCTCTTTGTACAACTTAATGAGGCGACCGCGACTCAGCTGTGTTTCGCTTTCGAGCATCTGCAAACGTGCTCCCAGCGTAATCAGTTCCATTGCCAGTTGTATGTCGCGGGCTTCCTGAACAATGCTTTTTTCGCTCATGGTCAGGCCCTTTTTTTCCGTGCAGAGCCATCTGCGAGGCTAGCTTCCTTCAGTAAGCGAGTAGAGAGCAGAATTCCGGTGTGAATTTGTTGCAGGTCATCAACCCGCGACTCTTGCGTGAGCCGGGTGATGGTCTGATGGCTGTCAAAGCGGAACTGACAAACCAACTGGTTTGTTTCCGCTATTTTCACCATCTGTGGAAGCGTCAGAGAGCCTAACGTTGTCGCCATCTCTTCGTTGATTCCGAGACGGAACATGGCAGAGGCTTTATCCTGACTTATCAAACGCTGTGCAAGTAATAAATAAGACAAATTAATGTCGTAAATATGCTTTAGCAACTCGGATGTATGCATTTTTCCCATCCCGAATAACCAACCATTATTTTATGCGGCAAAACCGCACCCCGTGATGTCGCCGGGTAAAAGACCCGGTAAAAAAGAAAAGGCCAAAAATGCATCGTTGATTGAGGCGCTGTATCCATTCTGATCGTAAGGACGTTTTTGCGTTCAGGCAGGCCATCCTACAATTTTAAAATAATCTTACAATTAACTAAGAATTTTCCTAATTCGCCGCAACTCTACTCGCCAGTTCTGGCACATACAACGTGGGCTTACATGAAATTTGAAATTTATGTGATGCATGTCACATAAATTGGGTGAATCATAGCAGCAAATCCATCAGTTACAATTGTGATTTGTATGAATTTCACCCAATTTGAGTTTTTTTCTATTCCATATAACTGAATAATTCCTGAGAACACGTTCTGTTGCTCTTTTTTTACACTAAATCTAATAATCACCAAATGAAAGTATGAAGCCCCTCTACCCCATCGGCGGCATCACCCTACTAGACCTTGAAAAACAGTGAGTTACCACTTAGATAATTCACAATAATTACAAATGAAAATTATGAGCATTTTGTTAATTAAGTTTGGAAATGAGTTGCAGATATATTATCAACATTGGATGTTTAGGATGAATGCGTAAAAAGTCACGCAAACTTGCTGTTAAGCGATATTCTTAATATAAGAATAATTAATGAATATTAGAAGGCTCTCACATTTCATGCCATTACGGCCCCTTGCGAAGGCTTACAAAACAGAGTAATAGGAATGAATGGGCGTTTTTCCGTCCCTTTTTAAGGAGGCACAATGACCTACACTCACTTGTTAGTTGCTGTCGCACCGACACCGGAAAGTCATAAGCTGGTCAGTAAAGCGGTCGCTATTGCGCGGCCGGTCAATGCGCGCATCAGCCTCATCACCTCGGCGACCGATCCGGAAATGTATAACCAATTCGCGGCGCCGATGCTCGAAAACTTACGCGAGTTGATGCAGGAAGAAACGAGGCAGTTTCTCGACGAACTGACGGCTCGCGCCGGCTACCCGATAGCCAACGCCAACATTGCCTGCGGCGAATTAAGCGAACACATTAAAGATTTTTGCCAGAAGCAGCAGGTCGATTTGGTTATCTGCGGGAATCACAATAAAAGCTTCTTTGCGCGCGCCACCTGTAGCGCAAAAAGTGTGGCAGGAAACAGCGGTGTCGATGTGCTGCTGGTGTCGCTGCAAGACGAATAAAAAAACCCGGTTTCACTCCGGGCTTTTTGCTATTTCACGCCAGTTCATTTATCACGCCAGTTTGGGAAACGCCGCGACTTTATTCTGTAGCCGGCTTTCCGCTGTGCGCGGGGTTATCTGCTTTAGATCGTTAATGAAACGCTCCTGCCAGTGGTAGATATCATTCTTCTTAATCACCTCCAGCATTTCCGCATGACGCGACACTCTCTCCGTGAGCGGCATCAGCAGCGCCCTGTTCATCGCCGCAGCCACTTCATCTCGATCGTAGGGATTGACGATCAGCGCCGAGGTTAATTCATTCGCCGCACCAGCAAACTGTGACAGCACCAGCACGCCTGGGTTAGCCGGATCTTGTGCTGCGACATACTCTTTCGCCACCAGATTCATCCCGTCACGCAGCGGCGTCACCAGGCCAACATCCGAATAGCGGAACACCTTCATTAATAGCTTTCTGTCGAAGTGTTGATTGAGGTAATAAAGTGGCGTCCAGCCCAGTTGCCCATATTTACCGTTGATGCGTCCGGCGGCGTTTTCCAGCTGATGACGAATATCCTGATAGGCCTGCACATCACCCCGCGAGGTCGGCGCAATCTGGGTGTAACGGATTTTACCGTGGTGCTGCGGATACTTCTCCAACAGTGCCTCATAGGCCTGGAAACGCTCCGGTAGACCTTTGGAATAATCAAGTCGCTCCACCGAGAAAATATTCTGCACGCCTTTCAGTTCGGCTTTAAGCTGCGCCAGTTTCGGCGGCAGCGGCCCCTGCGCCTGGCTGGCGATTTCTTTCGGATCGATGCCAATCGGATACACTTCTGTGCGAAACGTGTGGCCCCAGGCGCTGTGCGTTTTACTGCCGCGGCTGGTCAGGCGCGTTTTGCTGGAGATACAGTCAAGAAACGCCAGACGGTCGTTCTCGGTCTGGAAGCCCAATAAATCGTAGTCACACATTTGCTCGAGCAGCTCCGCGTGCGTCGGCAGCGCGTTGAAAATTTCCGGCGTCGGGAAAGGTATGTGCAGGAAAAAGCCGATCCGATTATTCACCCCACGTTGACGCAATTCGCTGGCGAACGGCAGCAGGTGATAATCGTGCACCCACAGCGTGTCATCTTCCTTTATCAGCGGCAGCAGTTTGTCTGCCAGCGTCGCGTTGACGCGCAGATATCCTTCCCAGGCTTCACGCTGAAAGTTAACTAAATCCAGACGGTAGTGAAATGCAGGCCACAGTACGGCATTGGAAAACTGGTTGTAATACAGGTCATGATCCTGCTCATTGAGGTTGAAAGACGCCCATGTAATGTCACCGCGTGTCACTTTCTTTAGCGGCTTGTCCTCATCACCGGTTTCCCCACTCCAGCCAAACCACAGACCACCTGCGGCCTTAAGCGCCCCCAGTACACCTACCGCCAGCCCACCTGCGCTGGATTTTTTGTCATCCGGCGGGGCAATACGATTAGATACTACGACCAAGCGACTCATAGCCTTCTCTCCTGTCAGTTAGCGCGTGTTGTTGTGCGAGCTCGAGCAACCATTGATGGGTGTCCGCTACGCTTGCCAAACGAAAATGCGCGTGCGTCTCTCCCGGCCCGACTTTTACCGAAACTCCCCCGGCAAGATTGACCACGTCAAATCCTGCCTCATCGGTCAGGTCATCGCCGATGAACACCGGCTGTCGGCCAAGGAACGGCGCTTCCTGCATGAAGGCCAAAATGGCGGCCCCTTTATTAATTCCTGTCGGTTTAATTTCCACCACACATTTACCCGGCTGCAGCGCCAGTCCCTCAAAACGGGATACGGTCTGTGCCGCCAGCTGTTCAACCGCCTGCTGGTGCTGCGGCGCCTGGCGATAATGCAGCGCAAAGGCCATCCCTTTGTTTTCCACTTCGCAGCCCGTCAGTGGGGCCATGCCTGCGGTCAGCCACGCCAGAAGCGTCTCTGCAAGCGTGGCGGGCAATCTCACAATGTGCGTTTGACCCTTGATATCACGGCGTTCAGCTCCGTGCACACCCGCCAGCGGGAAGTGATAAGGAGCCGCGAGCGCATCCAGCTCAGCCATTGAGCGCCCTGAAATCAATGCCAATGCCCCTTCCTGCTGTTCAGCCAGTTGCTGCAGCGTCATGCGGATGGGCCCGGGAATAATGACCTGATCGGGATGCGGCTTGATGTCTGCCAGCGTGCCATCCAAATCAAAGAAAAATGCGTAGTTTCCGCGCAAAACCGGCGGAGCGGTTAACGGGTCTGTCACCCTGAATACCTCCTCGGATCCTCTGTCCTTCTGTAAATGTTAAGTAAACGTTAGCAGTGTAAGTATAGACAGTGTGACCAGGCTCGCCATTTTCAAATGAAAACGCCAGGGAAATTACCCCCTGGCGCGTTGAGCTCTTACACTTAAAAGTTAGGGCTAAATCAGACCGTCCGTTTCGCTTTTTGCTTGTAGCGGTCGAAGATAACCGCCGCCAGTAAAATCAGGCCGCGCACCACATATTGCGAGAACGGCGAAATGTTCAGCAGGTTCATGGCATTCTCGACGGTGCCCAGAATCAGGATCCCCGCCACTACGTAAGAGATCTTGCCGATCCCCCCTTTCAGCGACACGCCACCGAGTACGCAGGCCGAGATAACAATCAATTCATAGCCCATCGACGTCATCGGCTGGCCGCTGGTCATCCGCGAGGCGAGGATAATGCCCGCCGCCGCTGAGACTAATCCGGAAAGCACAAAAATGATGATTTTGGTGCGTACCACCGGCACACCCGCCAGCCGTGCCGCTTCTTCATTCCCGCCAATCGCCAGCGTATTGCGGCCAAAGGTGGTTTTATTGAGCAGCAAGCCGAACACAATCAGACACGCCACCGTCAGCCAGATTGGCGCAGGCAGGCCCAGCCAATTGGCGTAGCCGAGGGTAAAGAAGCGCTCGTCTTCAATGCCCACCGCTTTACCATCAGAAATGATATACGCCAGACCGCGCACGATTTGCATGGTGGCCAGCGTCGTTATCAGCGCATTGATTTTCAGGCGCGCAATCACGAAGCCGTTCACCAGCCCGCTCAGTGCGCCGAGCAGCAGCCCGGCAAACACACCGAGCCACAGGCTTTCCGACAGGTTTATAACCACCGCAGTGGTGACGCCTGCGCAAGCAATCACCGAGGCGACCGAGAGGTCGAAATCACCCGACGCCAGGCAGAACAGCATCCCGCAGGCCACCATCCCGGACATCGAAATCGCCAACAGCAGCCCTTTCATGTTCACGAAGCTGGCAAAGTTCGGCACAAATATGGCGCAGGCGAGGAACAGCACGGCGAATACCACCAGCATCCCGTACTGATCCCAGATGCGCCCCACGCTAAAGGTATTCCGGCGTGGGCCGGAGGTTGTCAAAGCGGACATAATTGACTCCTTCGTCAGGCTTTCAGGCTACAGCCTGAGTGGTTTTCGGCATCGCCAGGCTCAACGCCTGCTGTTCATTCGCGCTTTCATGCATCAGCTCGCCTGCAATTTCGCCTTCCCGCATCACGACGATGCGGTCGGCTACGCCGAGCACTTCTGGCAGGTCGCTTGAGGCAAACAGTACCGCCACACCCGATCTCGCCAGCGCATAAATGACGTTATAGATTTCGTGCTTCGCGCCCACGTCAATGCCGCGCGTTGGTTCATCAAGCAGAATGACTTTCATATCTTCGGACAGCCAGCGCCCCAGAATGGCTTTCTGCTGATTGCCGCCAGAGAGGTTCATGATCAGCTGCTCCGCGCCGGGGGTTTTGATATTCAGCGACTGAATATGGTGCGCGGCATTGCTGGCTTCCCAGGCATTGTTAATCAGACATCCGGCGCGGATGTGCCTGCGACGGGCGCTGATATTGATGTTGTCGCGTACCGAGTGCACCGGGATTATCCCATCGGCCTTCCTGTCTTCCGGGCACAGCATCATCCCGGCGCGAATAGCATGGGCCGGTTTGCGAATGTCCACCGGCTGACCGTCAATCATCACCTGACCGCCGCTAATTCGGGTACCGCCAAACAACCCTTTCATTAATTCACTGCGACCGGCCCCCACCAGCCCGAACAAGCCGACGATTTCGCCGCTTTTCACCGACAGGCTGATCGGCTGACGCACGCCCGGCGCTTTGACGTCCTCAAGACGCAACCGCTCCGCACCGTATTCGCGCGGCTGCCAGCCATAGATATCGCCGATTTCGCGGCCAACCATCGCCTGCACCAGCTGGTCGTTATTCACCTGTCTGGTATCGTCAAAGGTGCGAACGTAGCGCCCGTCTTTGAACACGGTGATCGCATCGCTGAGGGCAAAAATTTCCTCCATGCGGTGCGAGACATAAATGATGACCCGGCCTTCGTTACGCAGCTCGCGGATAACCCGGAACAGATTGTCGATTTCACGCGCCGAGAGCGAACTGGTCGGCTCATCAAAGGCGATGACCTTGGCGTTACGCGCCAGCGCTTTGGCAATTTCCACCATCTGCCACTGGCCGATGGAGAGGTATTTGAGCGGCGTCTGCGGGTCGATATCCAGCCCGAGGTGTTCCAGTTGGAGACGCGCCTCGTAGTTCAGTAGCGAGCGGTTAACGATCCCGCCCTTGTGCGGCATCTGCCCAAGGTAGATGTTTTCCGCCACCGTCATTTCAGGCACCAGATGCAACTCCTGATAAATGATGGCCACCCCGGCGTTGAGCGCGGCGGTGGTGTCGGCAAAGCTGACGTCCTCACCGCGTAGCGCCAGCGTCCCGCCAGTTGGGGCGTAGTTGCCGCTAAGGATTTTCAGTAGCGTTGATTTTCCGGCACCGTTTTCCCCCATCAGCGCATGCACCTGTCCGGCATAGCAGTCGAAGCTAATGTCGGTGAGGGCTTTCACGCCGGGGAAGGTTTTGCTGATGCCGCGAAATGAGAGGTATGGCTGTGACTGTTGCATAAACACTCCACATTCTTTTCTGCCCCCGGCGCGAGTGCCGGGGGCGACTGCGTCAGGCCTTACAGCCCTTTCTTCGCCAGCTCTGCTTTAAAGTTGTCGCGAGTGATCAGCACCACGTCGGTAACCGCGGTGAATTTCGGTGGCTCTGCATCTTTGGTCACCCAGTTGTAGAGCATCTGGCTCGTTTTATAGCCGTGAACATCCGGGCTTGGCAGCAGTGAACCGTAGAACCCGGTCGGCTGCGCTTTAGAGAGTTCATTCACCGCATCCACGCCGTTGATGCCGATACCGATAACGTCTGGCGCTTTAAAGCCCTGACCTTCTGTCGCACGCACGCCACCCAGTACGGTATTGTCGTTCATGCCCAGCACCAGCCAGTGTTTCACGCCCGGATGCTGAACCAGCAGGGAGTTACCCGCGTCGAATGCGCCTGGAATATCGTTAGATTTGGTTGGTACCTGATAGATTTGCGCGGCAGGGAAACCGGCTTTTTTCAGCGCGTCCATTGAACCGGTGGTGCGGCGACGAGCGGTATCCAGTTCATCGGCGGTGATGGCCATCACCCCAGTCTCTTTCACATCCCAGCCGCGTTTTTGCATTTCTTTATACAGTTCGTCACCCTGGCGGGCGCCAATTTCGCTGGCCGCCATCATGACCAGTGGCACGGTGTCCATCGGTTTGCCTTTCGCATTAACAAACTGGTCGTCGACGGTGATGACCTTCATGTCATAGCTGCGTGCTTTGGCCATGATCGCAGGCCCCAGTTTTGGGTCAGGCGTACAGATGACGAACCCTTTCGCGCCGTTAGCCGCCAGACTATCAATGGCGTTCAGCGTTTTCTCACCGTCCGGTACGGCGATTTTGATGACGTCAAAACCTAAATCTTTCCCGGCCTTATCAGCGAAACGCCATTCGGTCTGGAACCATGGCTCTTCCGGCTGCTTAACCAGAAAACCGAGTTTCATGGTTTCAGCGATAGCTGATTGTGACATAACCGCTGTCAGGCCAATAACCGCCAGCGCTTTAGTGAATTTGTGCATGGTTAACTCCAGCTTTAATGTTCTTTTTTGTAGGGGAAATCGGAACAACTTATTTTTATCAGCAGTAAAACAATGCATTAGCGGCTTCGTTCGGAATCGCTATTACGTTAAACCATTAATAGCGGGAAAATAATTATCCATAAGAGAGCGCCATCACACCGCAGAATTACAGTAATTGCGTGCATAAATTCAGCGATAAATGACATAAAAAAAAGGTGAATTGTCAGACAATTCACCCTGGGGTTAGCAGAATAATCTATAGCGACGGCCAGTAAATCCTTATCTCACCAGCGATAATAAATATGCTCTGCATGTTCACGCACCGGCGCTTCATCGCCGAGTAATCTGGCTGCCACGGTAAAGGCAAAATCAAATACGTGCCCAAAGCCTTTACCACTGATCAGATTGCCGTCTTCCACCACCGGCGCATCGACATAATGGCCGTCTTTAACGTCCTGCCAGAGATCGCCCGAACACACGTAGTTGCGCCCTTTTAACAGGCCGTTGCCGCCCAGAACGCGTGCCGCCGCAGAGCAGATTGGGCAAATCAGTTTGCCTGCTGCATCGTGCGTCGCCACAAAATCAATCACCTGCGGGTTGGCCGCTAAATTAACGCTGCCCTGCGGTCCACCGGGTAAAACCACAGCATCGTATAATACGCCGCTGCGCTCGGTGAGTGTGTTGTCTGCTACCATTGGGATCCCGTGATAGCTGGTGACGCCTCGGGTGGTGGTGCAGGAAAGCAGTTCCACATCCAGATCTAAACGACGCAGAATATCGATGGTGACGATGGCCTCACCTTCCTCAAATCCAGGTGCCAGAAGCACCGCGATTTTTTTCATTTCACACTCCTTAAACTCAAATTTTTGCTTGCGGGAATTGCCCCTAATATTGTCCAGAAATATATTCGTTAAAAGCAATAATAGCGATCAATGCAAAGCAGATCGCAGTTTTATCTTTTAAGCAAAGAATATAATTGTATTGAACATCATGCCGTTAACATCGGCTTTCACAGAGTTTTAGAACAGTAACTTCGAATATTGACGACATCATGTAACGAAGCGGTAATAATAATGGTGACAACGTTTCTGCGGCCACAGGCGCAGTCCAACGTCACTCAAATGATGCGCGTTTTTGATTTCATGAAAAAGGGCGGTGCCTATCCGGTGGTCAAAGACGGTCTTTGTATACAGCAGACCGATCAGCATCTGCTCAATGTAATGAATCATCGTCACCCTTAATTTTTTTGGGCGATATTGTCGTTCCATCCCCTCCACACTTGTTAAATAAATGTATACAACAGGCTGTTTTTGCTGCTGTTTATAAATCCGATCTGCCTCTCAATCAAAAACACTACAAAATGTAATGATTTATACCTTCTTTATGGATGAGACAGGTGAGAGATGATTACGCTTGAGTTTGCAGTCATTATTTTGTGCTTGCTGGTTGGAACCCGTTTTGGCGGAATGGGCCTGGGGCTAATTAGCGGTATCGGTTTATTTATGCTGTGCTTCGTTTTTGGGCTGGAGCCTGGCAAACCGCCGGTAGAGGTAATGCTAACCATTCTGGCGGTGATCGGCTGTGCGGCCACGCTACAAACCGCGGGCGGACTGAATGTGATGATGCAGTGCGCCGAAAAGATGCTGCGTAAACATCCGCAGCACATCACGCTTTTAGCCCCTTTCACCACCTGGACGCTGACCTTTTTGTGCGGCACCGGGCACGTGGTCTACACCATGTTTCCCATCATTGCCGATATCGCACTGAAAAAAGGCATTCGTCCGGAACGTCCGATGGCGGTGGCGTCGGTGGCCTCGCAAATGGCTATCACCGCTTCGCCGGTTTCTGTAGCGGTCGTGTCGCTGGTGTCGATCCTCGGCGCGCAGCATGGGATCGGCCATGCGTGGAGCATTCTCGAAATTCTGGCGGTTTCGGTGCCGGCATCGCTGTTTGGCGTGGCGATTGCGGCGTTGTGGAGCCTGCGTCGCGGTAAAGACCTGGCCGACGATCCGGAGTTTCAGTCCAGACTCAGTGACCCGAAACAGCGCGAGTTCATTTACGGCAGCACCGAAACGCTGCTCAACCAACGCTTTTCGCGCGAAGCCTACTGGTCGACGTGGATCTTCTTCGCCGGGATTTTAGTGGTGGTGCTGCTCGGCGCTCTGCCAGAACTGCGCCCATCGTTCGACGTGAAAGGCAAAATCGCGCCGCTGTCGATGAACCTGGTCATTCAGATGATGATGCTGATTGCCGGGGCGGTGATGCTGATGGTGTGCAAAGTGAACGCTGCCGCGATTTCCAACGGCGCAGTATTCAAAGCGGGGATGGTGGCGATTTTCTCGGTGTTTGGCGTGGCATGGATGAGCGATACCTTTTTCCAGGCGCATTTGCCTGAACTGAAGATGGCGCTGGAAGGCGTGGTGCAAAACCACCCGTGGACTTACGCGATTGTGCTATTCCTGGTGTCGAAGCTGGTGAACAGCCAGGCCGCCGCACTGACTGCCGTCGCCCCGATGGGACTGATGCTTGGCGTAGAGCCAAAAATGCTGATTGCCTTCTTCCCGGCCGCATACGGCTATTTCGTCTTGCCAACCTACCCGAGCGATTTGGCCTGCATCGGCTTCGACCGCTCCGGCACCACCCGCATTGGCAAATTCATTATCAACCACAGTTTCATTCTGCCGGGCCTGATTTCCGTGAGCTGCGCCTGCGTGGCGAGTTATTTACTGGTTCAGGCGCTGTATTAAAAGCGCCCTGCGGCGCTGACGCTTCCCAGGCCTACAACAGCATCTGCAGGCCCGATAAGCGTCAGCGCCATCGGTTTTTTCATTAATGCGTGCTGCCATCCTGCGGCGTGAACTTCAATTCAATCAGCGCAATGGCTTTCTGAATGGCCCGCTGGGTAACCGGATCGGCCCCCGCCGGGTGAGCGCTAAAATCAATCGCGCGTAGCTGGTTGGCCATTTTTTCACGGACTTCAACCGGGGCGATAACATCGATAACGTCGAGAATTTGTTTGATAACCAGCTGGCAGGCGACAACGTCGGAAACCAGTTCATCATTGGCGGTCAGATTCTGGGACATGATTTTCTCCTTTTTTCAGGGGCGCCATACTAACCTGATTTTTCTGACCAGAAATCAAAAAACCTGCTGAAACCCGCATTTTCTTGCGCTATGGTCTTCTGAAACAATGATTCATTTTGATATGGCAGCGTTATCATGAGTGAAAACATCTCCGCGAAGGAGAGCCGTGGTCTGTCACCGGCTGCGCTATTGGTGGCCGGTGCATTTTTTATGGAGTTTCTCGACGGGACGGTGATCGCCACCGCGCTGCCGGATATGGCGAAAAGTTTTGGCGTGGAAGCCGTCGCCCTTAACATCGGTATCAGCGCCTATCTCATCACCCTCGCGGTGCTGATCCCCGCCAGCGGCTGGATTGCCGATCGCTTTGGCGCCCGTAACGTGTTTACCCTGGCGCTGTTCATTTTCACCCTGGCCTCTGTTTTCTGCGGGATGGCAACAAGCGTGGACAGCTTTGTCGCCATGCGCATTTTGCAGGGTGTGGGCGGTGCGCTAATGGTGCCTGTCGGCCGTCTGGCGGTTCTGCGCACTACGCCGAAGCACCAGCTTATCACCGCTATCGCGACGCTCACCTGGCCTGCGTTAGTGGCCCCGATAATCGGCCCGCCGTTGGGTGGATTCATTACCAGTTTTGCTAACTGGCGCTGGATCTTCTTTATTAATGTGCCGCTTGGACTGGTGGCGATTTTCCTGGCGCTGCGCATCATTCCAGATATTCGCGACGACGAGCGCCGTCCGTTTGACCTGCCGGGTTTCCTTGCCACGGCGATTGCGATGGTGAGCCTGGTCTACGCGATGGAAGCCTTCGGCGCGAAACATGGCCGAAGCTGGCTGCCATTTGCGCTGCTGGCGTTGGGTGCGGCGACGTTTCTGTTTGCCCTGCGTCATTTCAAACGCGTCGAATGGCCGATGATTCGCCTCGATGCACTGAAGGTGCCGACCTTCAGGGTCACGATGTACGGCGGCTCACTGTTTCGTGCCTCGATAAGTGCGGTGCCGTTCCTGCTGCCGCTGCTGTTCCAGGTCGGTTTTGGGATGGACCCTTTCCATGCCGGGCTGCTGGTACTGGCAGTGTTTGTCGGCAATCTGACGATTAAACCCGCCACCACACCGCTCATTCGCTGGCTCGGTTTTCGTAAGCTGTTGCTGATCAATGGCGCGCTGAACGTGCTGGCGCTGCTGGCGTGTGCCTTCCTCACGCCGCACACACCGCTGTGGGTGACGCTGCTGATTCTGTACCTCGGCGGCGTTTTCCGCTCGGTGCAGTTTACCGGCGTCAGCACCCTCGCCTTCGCCGACGTGCCCTCTGCGCAAATGAGCTACGCCAACACCCTGTTCAGCACCGCGACGCAGCTCGCCGTTGGGCTTGGCATTACGCTTGGCGCAATTGGTATTCGTCTGGGCGAGAAGATGAGCGACTGGCTACAGCTTGGCGCGGTTCCTGGGGCAAGTTTCCGGCTGGCATTTGTGTTTATCGCGGTGATTTGTCTGGTGGGAATGTTTGATACGTTACAGCTGACGCGGGATGCGGGAAGTTCGGTATCGAATCGTAAGAAGTAAAATTATCCGGCGGCGCAATGCCGCCGGACGTCACATCGTTACGCTAAAATCTGGCGCACGAAGGCTTCAATTTCTTTATCCTGGCAGTTTTCGAAGAAGCACTGCTGGAAGCGCTGACCAGAAACTGCGGTTTTCACCAGTTCCGGATCGATGGCGCGCAGAGTGTCGAGGTAATTTTCTTTCACCACCGCCGCTTTCACCTGATTCAGTATGCCTGCATTACGCACCTGCGGTTCTTTACGCTCCGGTGGATACCCTTCGCCGTTGCGACCGGTAAACGCTTTTTCAAAGATAAAGCGCACGTTCAGTTCCGCGCCCCAGCCAAAGCCTTTGGCGAACGGCAGCGACAGCGCGTTGCCGTTGTTGATTTGTGCAAACAGGAACGCATCCGCCGGGTCGATACAGTAGCCGCAGACCACACCCGGATGAATATTCAGCGACATCAGCGCACCCTGACCGGTACCGCAACCGGTCACCACAAAATCGACCGCTTTGGCGTTGAGCAGAATGCTGGCCATGATCCCGAGGTGGATGTAGGTCAGGTGATGGTCCTGTTCATCACTCATGCCGACGTTGTAAACCGGGAAACCTTTCTCATCGGCCACGCCCTTAAGCTCACGATGGATGACCGCATTTTTAGCGGCCTGGCTATTTTCCATCATCAGTGCAATTTTCATTCTTTCATCTCCTGAAATCTGCGCGGAAGACTCCGCAGTGAACAATAGTGTTACCTTCACCTTAACGCGCATCAAACACACATTCAAATTTAATGAAATATTGTTTCAATAATTATCGTTGGGCTCACAATTTTCTACGTCAATCACGATAATGAATCATTATTCACAAAATCTATAGATCTCTATCCAGGTTCATGGCAGTTAGATAGACTGAAAACAAACGACACTATAAAAATCAGGAACCTCCTTGTGCGCTCCTTGCTAACAATGTCGCTCACTTTACTTTGGGTTACTCTGCTTACACTCGCGTATTCTCTGCGGGCTGCGCCGTTAAATTCCACTTCTCGCAGCGCGCCTGTTCCGGTTTGGCTGTTCGATGCGGACAACTTCGAATTTTGGCGAGACCCACAGGGAAATTATCAGGGTTATTACCCGGCACTCATTCAGGAAATAAATAAACGCTACGGCTATCACCTCGAACTCAAGCCGGTTAACGGCGAGGAGATTAGCCGCCGTTTCAGCACCAACAGCGCGGGTTTGTACGCAGGCGTGGTGCGCACCGAGGAGCGGTCTCGCACTAAAATCCTTTCCGCGCGTCTGTTTGATAACGAAGTCCTCGCCGCCAGCCTCAGCCGCAGCGCCGCGGTACCGGAAGATCTCAATGATACGCGCGTCATTTTTCGCCGCGACGATGCCACTCAAAAACAGGTGCTGCAGCATTATCCCTGGCTCCGATTTCGCAAGCTGATTCTGGTCGATAGCAGCACTGAAGCGTTCACTCTGCTGCGCGAACGCAAAGCCGATTTCTACATCAACGACGATTCAGAGATGGACGATACGCAGCACTATTACACGCTATCGCGCCCGTTCTCCGAGCTGCGTCTGCCCTGCGTGATGGGCTTCAGCCCTGAAATGCGCTTTATGCGCGATAACATTAATCAACTGATTGCCGAATGGCAGCATAACGGCAAGCTCAAGGCGCTGGAAAACCAGAGCAAACGTAATTATCTGGTCAGCCGCATTCAGGTAACGCCCGACGAAGCCGTGTGGATGCGCGATAACACCTTAACGGTGTGGTTGCCGAAAAATGAGAACTTCGCCCCGCTGCTGTGGCAGGACCAGCGCGGCTATCACGGCACGGTGATGGACATGATTAGCGATATGCGCGACCTGCTGCACATCAACGTTGAGGTGAAATATACCGATAACTACGTCGCGCGCCTGCGCCAGGATAAATGGCCGGTGCGGATGGTGAATGTTGTCGAAAGCCGGGACGATTCGCCGACTGATGGGATGATTGGCCCGGCGCTTTCCTGGCATAACGCCTACTACAATCGCGTCGAGCAACCGTTTTTGTGGGATGAGGCACAGGTCCGCTATAAGCGCGTCGGCATTCTTCGTGGCGCGTTTTCGGCGCTGTATCTGCATCAGCGGTTTGGCAACGACATTACCTTGCTGCCCGCGGCCTCGATTGAAGAACTCGTCAGCGCTATCGAGCAGCATAAAATTGATTTCATTCTTGGGGATTTAAGCTCTCTGGAAGGCTCGCTGCGCGGCAACGATCTGTTCCACGGCGTGCTGAAAGTCGCCGGACTGACGCGCTCGGATTACCAGATTGTCTCCTGGGTCGATAGCGCGCACCCGATGTACCCGCTGTTAACGCAAATCCACCGTATCTCAAGCTATCGCACGCAGATGGAACGCCTGCCAGAAACGTCCTGGCTACCAGACTTTAGCAAAAACACCTTCAAAATCATCAGCGTGGTGTTGCTCATTACCGTGCTGTTCAGCCTGTGCCTGCTGTGGCTGATGCGGCGGCAGATGAAACAAAGCCAGGCGGTGAACCGCGGTATCGTCGAGGCGATGGAGAAAGTGAACCGCGCCCACGACGATGAAACCGGCAGCCATATCCGTCGCGTATCGGCCTATTGCACATTACTGGCCCGTGAAATCGGTCTGCCGCGCAAAACGGTGCAGGATATCGAACGATTCGCCTCGTTGCATGACGTGGGGAAAATTGCCGTTCCGGAGCGGATTTTACGTAAGCAAGGTCCGCTGACTGCGGAAGAGTTCAGCGAGATGAAACTGCATACGCTCAAAGGCTGGCGCATTATTCAGGGGCTGAGCCTTGGGCCAGTGGCGGAAAACATCATTCATTACCATCATGAGAAATGGGACGGCAGCGGCTATCCGGATGGGCTGTGCGGGGACCAGATCCCCATTGAAGCGCGCATTCTGGCGCTGGCCGATGTCTATGATGCGCTGCGCCAGAAGCGCGTGTACAAACCGGGATATACCCATGAGCACGCCTGTTCACTGATATTTGCCGGGGCCGGACGTCACTTCGATCCGGAACTGATTAACCGCTTCCATCAACTGCACCCGAAGTTTAAGGTTATTTATGACAGCCAGGCCGACTGACATCGGCGGTAGCGAAAACTGAGGGCGATTGTGTCGGCTATTCAGGGCATTGCCTTTACGCCTGCGCGCTAAGATGTCACGCAGGACTATTACGCAGAGTGAGCCATGAACAAACTCATCCCTGTCGCTGCGGCGATAGCGCTTTCCGCCTGTACGGTGCACCGTCAGGCTAACGTCACCGATGTGGATGCCACCAGCGGCATCGTGCGTCTTACATACGGCCAGGCGCCATTGCAGTCAGCCACCACCGACGACTATGTCGCTAACGGCACCGCCACTAAACAGTGCCAACAGATGGGCTATGCTACGGCTTTTGCGTACGGTCAGCCGGTTACTACCTGCACCGTCACCAGCGGATCGCTATGCATGAATCAAAGCGTCACCATCCAATATCAGTGCCGCGGCATTGCTGTTACCCAAACCCCGTCGACAAATTATTGATAATTTATGCTGCCGGATAAATAACGCCGGCAGTGAATTATAATTATTCTCATTTCATTATTTAATAGCTGCAATGCGTTTTATTCCCATTTGCATTTATACCCGTCATACTTCAAGCTGCATCTTTGTTGGCTGCGTCCGCTCACCCCAGTCACATAGCTATCTATGCTCCTGGGGACTCACGGACTTGCCGCCTCAATGCAACTCGAATTATTTTGGGTATAACATTATTTATTTTTTATTTTACCTTTTGCAAATAAGTTAATTACAAATTATAGTTTCGGCGTATTTCCCCTGAGCCTAATATGACGGAGCACCCATGCTAAAAACGGAAATGATCGACCAACTCAATGAGCAAATGAATCTGGAACTCTCCTCCTCTCTGCTGTATCAGCAGATGAGCGCATGGTGCAGCTATCATAGCTTTGAGGGTGCCGCCGCGTTTCTGCGCCGTCACGCCCAGGAAGAGATGACCCATATGCAGCGCCTGTTCGATTATTTGACTGACACCGGCAGCCTGCCGCGTATTAGCACCATCGACTCTCCGTTTGCCGAATATGCATCACTGGATGAACTGTTCCGTGTGACCTATGAACACGAGCAGCTGATCACGCGTAAAATTAACGAGCTGGCACATGCGGCAATGACCAATCAGGATTATCCAACCTTTAATTTCCTGCAGTGGTACGTGGCCGAGCAGCACGAAGAAGAGAAGCTGTTTAAATCCGTTCTCGATAAACTGTCTCTGGTCGGTAAAAGCGGTGAAGGCCTGTACTTCATTGATAAAGAGCTGGCGACCCTCGACACACAAAATTAATGTTCTGCTGGCAGCGGGTCTCCGCTGCCCCTTCATTTATTGAGGTGGGATGATTACCCGCTACCTCTCCCTACCCCCCATTGCAACCGTCTACGCACCCTAAATAGTTAATGAATACCGTCCACCATCACCCCTTAAGGGCTATACCCATAGCCATTCGTTAGCGAATTGATTTCACTCAATATTACCCCTTTCTTAGCTGCTATTTTCACCCTCGTTAATACGTCATAACAATGAGGTTACGATGGAAGTCAGTCGCAGAAAATTTTTTAAAATCTGCGCCGGCGGAATGGCAGGTACGACGGCTGCGATGCTGGGCTTTGCCCCAACAGCTGCTCTTGCAGAGGTACGCAGCTACAAATTGCTGCGTGCCAAAGAGACCCGCAATACCTGTACTTACTGTTCCGTAGGCTGTGGATTGTTGATGTACAGCCTGGGTGACGGCGCGAAAAACGCCAAATCCAGCATTTTCCATATTGAAGGAGACCCGGACCATCCGGTAAACCAAGGGGCACTTTGCCCGAAAGGCGCAGGCCTGCTGGACTATGTCCACAGTGAAAATCGTCTGCGTTACCCTGAATACCGCGCGCCAGGTTCCGATAAGTGGCAGCGCATCAGCTGGGATGACGCCTTCTCGCGCATTGCCCGCCTGATGAAAGAGGATCGTGACGCCAACTTCATTGAGAAGAACGCGCAGAACGTGACCGTAAACCGCTGGCTCTCCACCGGCATGCTGTGCGCTTCCGCGTCCAGTAACGAAAGCGGCATGCTGACACAAAAGTTCGCCCGTTCACTGGGCATGTTAGCGGTAGATAACCAGGCGCGCGTCTGACACGGACCAACGGTAGCAAGTCTTGCTCCAACATTTGGTCGCGGTGCGATGACCAACCACTGGGTTGATATCAAAAATGCCAACGTGGTGATGGTGATGGGCGGTAACGCCGCTGAAGCCCACCCGGTCGGTTTCCGCTGGGCAATAGAAGCCAAAAACAACAATGACGCCACGCTGATTGTGGTCGATCCGCGCTTTACCCGCACCGCTTCAGTAGCGGATATCTATGCGCCGATTCGTTCCGGTACCGACATTACTTTCCTGTCGGGCGTTATTCTGTACCTGATAAACCACGGTAAAATCAACGCAGAATACGTCAAAAGTTATACCAATGCCGCGCTACTGGTACGCGACGACTTCAGCTTTGATGATGGCCTGTTCAGCGGCTATGACGCAGAAAAACGTCAGTACGACAAAACGACCTGGAACTATCAGTTCGACGAAAACGGCTTTGCTAAACGTGACGATACGCTAACTCACCCGCGCTGCGTGTGGAATCTGCTCAAAGAGCATGTATCCCGCTATACACCGGACGTGGTTGAGCATATCTGCGGCACGCCACAGGAAGATTTCCTGAAGGTCTGCGAGGTGCTGGCCTCAACCAGCGCGGCCGATCGCACCACGACGTTCCTGTATGCGCTTGGCTGGACTCAGCACTCCGTGGGTTCGCAGAATATTCGTACGATGGCCATGATCCAGCTGCTGCTGGGCAATATGGGGATGGCGGGTGGCGGCGTGAACGCCCTGCGCGGACACTCCAACATTCAGGGATTAACGGATTTAGGCCTGCTGTCCACCAGCCTGCCGGGCTATCTGACGCTGCCGAAAGACGCGCAGAACAGCCTGGAGAGCTATCTGGCCGCCAACACCCCAAAAGCGACTCAGCCTAATCAGGTCAACTATTGGGGCAACTACCCGAAATTCTTTGTCAGCCTGATGAAGACTTTCTGGGGTGACGCCGCGCGTGCAGACAATCAGTGGGGCTATGACTGGTTGCCAAAATGGGATCAGGCCTACGACGTGCTGAAGTATTTCGACATGATGGACAAAGGTGAAGTCAATGGCTACATCTGCCAGGGCTTTAACCCGGTCGCCTCGTTCCCGGACAAGAACAAAGTGGTCGCCTCTCTCAGCAAGCTGAAGTATCTGGTGGTGATTGATCCGCTGGTGACCGAAACGTCCAGCTTCTGGCAGAACCACGGCGAATCCAACGACGTCGATCCCGCAAAAATTCAGACTGAGGTATTCCGTCTGCCCTCCACCTGCTTCGCGGAAGAAGAGGGTTCTATCGTCAACTCCGGACGCTGGATGCAGTGGCACTGGAAAGGCGCTGATGCGCCGGGGGAAGCCCGCAATGATGGCGAAATCCTGGCCGGGCTCTACCACAACCTGCGCACGCTTTACCGCGAACAGGGCGGCACAGCCAGCGAGCCAGTACTCAATATGACGTGGAACTACACGTTGCCGGACAGGCCGGAATCGGAAGAAGTGGCTAAAGAGAGCAACGGCTACGCGCTTGCCGATCTCTTTGATACCGATGGCAAATTGCTGGTGAAAAAAGGCGAACTGCTGGATTCCTTTGCCCAACTGCGCGACGACGGTTCGACCTCTTCAGGTTGTTGGATCTGGAGCGGGAGCTGGACACGCCACGGTAATCAGATGGCTAACCGCGATAACAGCGATCCGTCCGGACTGGGTAACACCCTCGGCTGGGCCTGGGCATGGCCGCTCAACCGTCGCATCATCTACAACCGCGCCTCCGCTGACCCGCAAGGAAAACCGTGGGATGCGAAACGGATGTTGATCGAATGGAACGGCACAAAATGGGTTGGCAACGATATCCCGGACTACAACACCGCCGCACCAGGCAGTGCCGTCGGGCCATTTATCATGCAACCGGAAGGGGTCGGTCGCCTGTTTGCACTCGACAAAATGGCTGAAGGTCCGTTCCCGGAACACTATGAACCGTTTGAAACGCCGCTCGGTACTAACCCGCTGCACCCGAACGTCATCTCTAACCCGGCCGCACGGCTGTTTGACGCCGACGCTAAACGCATGGGCGAGCGCAAAGCGTTCCCTTACGTGGGCACGACCTATCGCCTGACCGAGCATTTCCATACCTGGACCAAGCACGCACGGCTTAACGCTATCATGCAGCCAGAACAGTTTGTGGAAATCAGTGAGAAGCTGGCCCAGAGCAAAGGCATTGCCAATGGCGATACGGTGAAAGTCAGCAGTAAGCGTGGCTTTATCCGTGCCAAAGCGGTGGTGACCCAACGTGTGCGGACTTTGCAGGCGGGCGGGCAGGAAGTGGAAACCGTCGGTATTCCGCTGCACTGGGGCTTTGAGGGGACGGCGCGTAAAGGCTATCTCGCGAACACCCTGACGCCATCGGTGGGTGATGCCAACTCACAAACGCCAGAGTACAAGGCGTTTCTGGTCAACATTGAGAAGGCATAAGGAGCGAACTCATGTCCATGCAATCTCAGGATATTCTCAAGCGTTCGGCCACTAACGCCATGACGCCACCGCCTCAGGCGCGTGACTACAAGGAAGAAGTCGCCAAGTTAATCGATGTCTCCAGCTGTATTGGCTGCAAGGCTTGCCAGGTCGCGTGTTCAGAGTGGAACGATATCCGCGATGACATCGGCCACTGCGTCGGGGTGTATGACAACCCTGCGGACCTGAGCGCCAAATCCTGGACGCTGATGCGCTTTAGCGAAACGACGCAGAACGGCAAGCTGGAATGGCTTATCCGCAAGGATGGCTGTATGCACTGCGCGGATCCGGGCTGCCTGAAAGCCTGCCCTTCCGCCGGCGCCATCATTCAGTACGCCAACGGCATCGTCGATTTTCAGTCGGAACACTGTATTGGCTGCGGTTACTGCATCGCGGGTTGCCCGTTCAACATTCCACGTCTGAACAAAGAGGATAACCGCGTCTACAAATGCACGCTGTGCGTGGATCGCGTCAGTGTGGGCCAGGAGCCCGCCTGCGTGAAAACCTGCCCGACTGGCGCCATTCACTTTGGCAGCAAAAAAGAGATGCTGGAAGTGGCTGACGAACGCGTCGCGAAGCTGAAAAAACGGGGGTATCCGCAGGCTGGCCTCTACAACCCGCAGGGCGTTGGCGGCACGCACGTGATGTATGTGCTGCACCATGCGGACCAACCGGAGCTTTACCACAACCTGCCAAAAGATCCACACATTGATACCCCTATCAGTTTGTGGAAGGGGTTGCTCAAACCGCTGGCGGCAGCAGGCTTTATTGCGACCTTTGCCGGGCTGATTTTCCACTATGTGGGAATTGGACCCAACGAAGAGGTGGATGAAGACGAGGAAGAGCATCATGACTAAGAAGAGCAAGATGATTGTCAGGACGAAATTTATCGACCGCGCCTGTCACTGGACGGTGGTTATCTGCTTCTTCCTTGTGTCGCTCTCCGGCATCGCGTTGTTCTTCCCGACGCTGCAGTGGTTGACGGAAACCTTCGGTACGCCACAGATGGGACGTATTCTGCACCCGTTCTTTGGGGTGCTGATTTTCGTGGCGCTGATGTTTATGTTCGCGCGCTTTGTGAAGCACAACATTCCTGACAAACACGATATACCGTGGTTAAAAGGTATTGTTGAGGTGCTGAAAGGCAATGAGCATAAGGTCGCCAAAGTCGGCAAATATAACGCCGGGCAGAAGATGATGTTCTGGACCATTATGAGCATGATATTCGTGCTGATGATTACCGGAGTGATTATCTGGCGGCCTTATTTCGCCGACTTCTTCCCGATAAAAGTCGTGCGCTATAGCCTGCTGATTCATGCCACCGTCGCCATTATTCTGATCCACGCCATCCTTATCCATATGTATATGGCGTTCTGGGTTAAGGGATCGATTAAAGGCATGGTGGTCGGCAAAGTCAGTCGCCGCTGGGCGCAGAAACATCACCCTCGCTGGTATCAGGACGTCGAGGCTCAGGAAGCGAAGAAAGCAGGGACTGAAGGACGTTAAGTCTCCTCATTCCCCCTCCTTCTGGCCGCTACCGGTTATCTATTCCGCTAGCGGCCAGATTTTATTAGGTCCCCTGTAAAATCCCGCCAGCCTCCTGAATGCCGTGGCCCTCGCCCTAACCGTAAATTTAACGTTACAACCACTGTAATTCAGATTTGACGCGCTGCGGGTTTTCCCCTAACCTGCGCGGCATAATTAGCCATCTCTATCCTGAATAACAGAGGAAAGCGTGAAGAACCGCACCGTAGGGAGTATTTTAATCGTCGCCGGAACCACTATCGGCGCAGGGATGTTGGCAATGCCGCTGGCCTCTGCGGGCGTAGGCTTTGGCGTCACTCTGGTTTTACTGTTGAGCCTGTGGGCGCTGATGTGCTACACCGCGCTGTTGCTACTGGAAGTGTATCAGCACGTCCCCGCTGACACCGGCCTCGGGTCGCTGGCGCTGCGTTACCTTGGGCGTTACGGGCAATGGCTGACGGGCTTTAGTATGCTTTTCCTGATGTACGCCCTGACGGCGGCGTATGTCAGCGGTGCCGGTGAGCTGTTGGCCTCGAGTCTTAGCCAATGGCTGAACATCGAACTGCCGCCTGCCGGAGGCGTGCTGTTGTTTACCGCCATCGGCGGCGGTGTCATTTGCATGGGCACGGCGCTGGTAGATTTGTTTAACCGCTTCCTGTTCAGCGCCAAAATCGTGTTCCTGATCCTGATGCTGGCGCTGCTGCTGCCACACATTCATCAGATGAACCTGCTGACGCTGCCGCTGCAACAGGGCCTGGCGCTCTCTGCGATCCCGGTGATTTTCACCTCGTTTGGCTTCCACGGCAGCGTGCCGAGTATCGTCAGCTATATGAATGGTGATGTGCGTAAGCTGCGTCGGATTTTCGTGATTGGCAGCTTCATTCCGTTAGTGGCCTATATCTTCTGGCAGCTGGCGACGCTCGGCAGTATTGAATCGCCGGTCTTCAACGCCTTGCTGGGCGACCACGCAGGACTGAATGGTTTGCTGCAGGCGATCCGCGAAGTGGTGGCAACGCCGCATGTGGAACTGGCGGTGCATCTGTTCGCAGATTTAGCGCTGGCGACCTCTTTCCTCGGCGTTGCGCTGGGGCTGTTTGATTATCTGGCGGATCTGTTTCAGCGTAAAAACAGCGTCAGCGGTCGTCTTCAGACCGGGGCGGTCACCTTCCTGCCACCGCTGGCGTTTGCGCTGTTCTATCCGAAAGGTTTCGTGATGGCGCTCGGCTATGCAGGTGTGGCGCTGGCCGTTCTGGCGCTGATTATTCCGTCGCTGCTGACGATGAAAAGCCGCCAGCAGCATCCTCAGGCAGCGTATCGCGTTATCGGCGGAACGCCTGCGTTATGGCTGGTATTTGGCTGTGGCGTGGCGGTGGTTTTGGTGCAAATCGCGATTGCGGTTGGGATGCTGCCTGCTGTCGGTTAATCTTCGGCTATAAAATCTGGTGCTTCGGCACCAGATCCTCCTGGTATTAACAAACTCATTTCATCTTAATATTTATTCGCTCATCTATTTCAACATAGTTAAATAAATACCCAATCACTCATCTGCCAGCGTCATCCATTAGGATTTTTCCTGTACAGCTTATTTTCTCGTGGCGTAATCTTGCGCTGTTTATTTCTTCAGACAGAAAATATCATGAAAAAATTATCCCTTGTCCTGCTAATGATGACCCTGGCAGGCTGTAGCGCCACGAATGTAAATTCCAATGCTAGCCGCGTTCGCGTCAGCACGAACGAGCCTGGAAAAGAGTGTAAATTCCTCGGAGATATTACCGGTAGCCAAGGTAATTTCTTCACCGGCGGCTGGACGTCGAACAGCAATCTGGAAACCGGTGCGCGTAATGACCTGAAAAATCAGGCCGCGAATATGGGCGGGAACGTGGTGTCGATTATTACGCAGCGCGCGGGCCAGACCGGCAGCGCCTGGGACGGGAGCGGCAGTATGCAGCAGACCAACGTGACGCTAAGCGGAAATGTATATCGCTGCCCGGAATAATATAAAAGGCCCTTTCGGGCCTTTTTTATAACTTACTTAAGACAGCAGCTTTTGTATTTCTTTCCGCTACCGCAAGGACACGGATCGTTGCGACCAATTTTGATTTCATTCTTAATTGGCTGCTGTACTGGAGCCGCTTGCTGATTATCCAGCCAGTAATGGCAGAGCGTGAGCGCCGCAGGTTTGAGTAAATCGACGCTCGCCACATATTCTTCAGCGGTCAGCGCTTCGATACGCGCGAAATTCTCTTCGCTGCCGTGCAGGGCAATGGCGTCTAACTGCGGTTGTAAACTTTCCGGCAGTGCCGACCAGTCGCTTAAACCCACGCCGCGCATGTAACCAAAGCACCACTCTTCAACGATGGTGATTTCCTGACCTTCTTCTTCCCGGGTGCCGAACAGCGGTTCGTATTGATCCGGATATTCGCCCAGACGCTCACCGACATCATCCATATGCTGCAGAGTGAGATTCACAAAACGGTCGCGCTCGCGGTCATTGGCCCAGCGTGGTACGAAATCAGCCCCACCCCACACCGCCAGCATCCACTCAGCAGGCTCAATATCAACCGGGGATGAGAGAATAGCCGTCAGCATGCCGTCCAGCTCAGAGACATCCATCACGGCCTGCTCGTTGCCATAACGGGCCAGGACGTCGTCCAGCCACTCAAGTTCGCTTTCGTTTAACGGTCCGGTTTTCATCGCTGATTACTCGTGTTGGAAGTGTGTTGAAGATAGAACATCAGGATCGCAAATACAAAAAAACCACCCGAAGGTGGTTTCACGACACTGCTTATCATTGATTTTATTCTTTTTTCCCATGGTAGCCGGAGTGGGACTTGAACCCACACAGCGCGAACGCCGAGGGATTTTAAATCCCTTGTGTCTACCGATTCCACCATCCGGCCTCGGGGAATAAAGTGGAGGCGCGTTCCGGAGTCGAACCGGACTAGACGGATTTGCAATCCGCTACATAACCGCTTTGCTAACGCGCCAAATTACTAACACCCGCAATTGCCGATGCTTTTAAACTGGAGCGGGAAACGAGACTCGAACTCGCGACCCCGACCTTGGCAAGGTCGTGCTCTACCAACTGAGCTATTCCCGCAGATCAGATGACTAACTTAATCATTTGATTTTGTTACCGTCTGGCAAGCTGTGCTGCCGTTCGATGCGTTGCATTCTACTTACCTGACGCAATGAGTCAACGTTAATTTTCACCGCACCGGATCGTTTGATGAAATTTACGTCGAAACGATCACTGTTCAAGCAAATCGCCGCGCGCTGCATTCAAATACTGGAACATCGACCACAGCGTCAGCACCGCCGCAACCATAAACAGACCGATGCCTGCCCACTCTACCCACTCGTTCGGACGCCACAGCATCCATACCAGCGCAGCCATTTGTGCCGTGGTTTTGACTTTACCAATCCACGAAACCGCCACGTTGCTGCGTTTACCCAGTTCAGCCATCCATTCACGCAGTGCAGAGATGATAATTTCACGGGCAATCATGGTTGCGGCCGGGAGAGTCACCCACCAGGAGTGATAATGTTCGACGACCAACACCATCGCAATGGCGACCATCACCTTGTCCGCGACCGGGTCAAGGAACGCGCCGAAACGGGTGCTCTGGTTCCAGCGACGGGCCAGATAGCCGTCAAACCAGTCAGTTATCGCCGCAACGAAGAAGATAAACGCACAGGCAAACGGGGCCCAGACGAATGGCAGATAGAACGCCAACACGAAAAATGGGATCAGGATGACGCGGAACAATGTGAGCAACGTAGGGATATTAAATTGCATGGCGACGGTAACTATCTGTTGTCAGTAAAATTAGCCCTATGTTGCTACAGAGCCCCTAATGTTTCAACGAGTAGAAGATTTTTTCTGCCAGGCCGTGTGAAATGCCGGGCACTTTCGCGATATCTTCGACGCTCGCTTTTTGCAGGCCTTGCAGCCCGCCCATATATTTCAACAACATCTGACGACGCTTTGGCCCCACGCCCTCAATGGTCTCAAGGGTGCTGGTACTTTTCACTTTCGCCCGCTTTTTACGGTGGCCGGTGATAGCGTGATCGTGCGATTCATCGCGGATGTGTTGAATAACGTGCAACGCCGGGGAGTCGGACGGCAGGTTAAACCCCTCACCTTCCGGCTCAAAGTACAGCGTTTCCAGGCCTGCTTTGCGGTCACTGCCTTTGGCCACACCGAGCAACAGCGGATGCTGTTTGTCCCAGTTGACCTCAAGCTCGGCAAAAACCTGCTTCGCCTGACCCAGCTGCCCTTTCCCGCCGTCAATCAGAATGACATCGGGGATTTTGCTTTCTTCAATATCTTTGCCGTAACGACGGCGCAGCACCTGATTCATCGCCGCATAGTCATCGCCTGGCGTAATGCCGGTGATGTTATAGCGACGATATTCCGCGCGCAGCGGACCGTTGCTGTCAAACACCACGCAGGACGCCACGGTTTGTTCGCCCATGGTGTGACTGATATCGAAACACTCCATGCGCTTCACTTCCGGCAGCTTGAGCTGCGCCGCCAGCGCCTGCAGGCGCTGATGAATAGTCGACTGCTGCGAAAGCTTAGTGACCAACGCGGTCGCCGCATTGGTACGCGCCAGCTTCAGGTAACGCGCGCGATCGCCGCGGGGCCGGGTCTGAATATTGATGCGTCGGCCGGCAAGTTCAGAAAGCGAATCTGCCAGCAGCGTTTTGTCGCCAAGATTAAAATCGAGCAAAATTTCGCCCGGCAGTGTACGCGCCTGGCTGCCCTGCAGATAGAACTGACCGACAAACGTCTCCACCACTTCGACAGGCTCGGTGCCCGCCGGGACTTTCGGGAAATAACTGCGGCTGCCGAGCACTTTCCCCTGACGGATAAACAGCACGTGAACACAGGCCATGCCACCGTTAAAGGCCACGCCGATCACATCCAGATCGTCGCCTTCATTAGAAACGAACTGTTTCTCTGTGACGCGACGCACCGCCTGAATCTGGTCGCGGATTCGTGCGGCTTCTTCGAACGCCAGTGACTGGCTGGCCTTTTCCATCCGGGCCACCAGCTGATTCACAACCTGCTCATCTTTTCCGGCCAGGAACAGACGCACGTACTCAACCTGCTGCGCGTATTCGGCTTCGCTCACCAGCCCTGCAACGCACGGCCCGAGGCAGCGGCCAATCTGATATTGTAGACACGGGCGCGAGCGGTTGCGGTACACGCTGTTTTCACACTGGCGAATGGGGAAAATTTTCTGCAGCAGCGCCAGCGTTTCTCGCACCGCATAGCCATTCGGGAACGGGCCAAAATATTCGCCTTTTGCGTGCTTCGCGCCACGGTGCATAGCCAGTCGGGGGTGAGTGTCACCACTCAGGAAGATAAACGGATAGGATTTGTCATCGCGCAGCAATACGTTATAGCGCGGCTGATAGAGCTTGATGTAGTTATGTTCAAGCAGCAGCGCTTCTGTTTCGGTGTGGGTAACGGTGACATCTATCTGGGAAATTTGCCCGACGAGCGCTTCGGTTTTGCGTGATCCCAGGTTGCTACGGAAGTAGCTGGAAAGGCGTTTTTTGAGATCTTTGGCTTTGCCGACGTATATAACCGTGCCGCCGGCATCGTACATGCGATAGACGCCGGGCTGGCTGGTCACGGTTTTTAGAAAGGCTTTGGAATCAAATACATCACTCACTGACTTGCTAACGACTCCGCATTACACAGGCCATGGCGAATTGCCAGGTGAGTCAGCTCAACATCGCCATGAATGTTTAATTTGCTAAACATACGATAACGATAGCTGTTCACCGTTTTCGGGCTGAGATTCAGTTGTTCAGAAATCTCAGTCACCTTCTGACCTTTGGTGATCATCAGCATAATCTGCAATTCACGTTCAGACAAACTGGCAAACGGGGATTCCGTTGATTTGGGCTCAATTTGACTCAGCGCCATTTGCTGAGCGATGTCTGACGCGATGTAACGCTGACCAGCAAACACGGAGCGAATGGCGTTGACCACCTCCTGTGGTGCGGCACCTTTGGTAAGATAGCCTGCGGCCCCTGCTTGCATCACTTTTGCGGGCAGTGGGTTTTCCGTGTGTACGGTTAACATGATGACTCGAGTATCTGTGGTGGAGCGCGCAATCTTACGCGTGGCTTCCAGCCCGCCAATACCTGGCATATTCATGTCCATAAGCACGACGTCAACTGGATTTGCACGGCACCATTTCACCGCATCTTCACCACAGCCGACTTCACCAACAACTTTAATACCCTTTATATCTTCGAGAATGCGTCGTATCCCTGCGCGCACTAGTTCGTGGTCATCAACAAGAAGGATGTTGATCAAAGGAATAATCTCCAGAATAGGGATAACGCAACTGCCTCTAAATTCGTATCCATATTAACGGGTTTTATCGCGACAATGAAAGGTAAAAGATGTCTCGTTTAAGATTTTACTTGGTTTTCTGGAAATTAGAATTTACATCTACTGGAAACACCCACAAAACAGTCAGATACGACAACCTTGTTTTTAAACGCTTGCCTTCAAAAATTTCCGGATAACACTGCGTTTTACAAAGATGATAAATACACTCGCAAAAATGTAACAACAATTAACGGAGCGTGAACCAGCAAGAAACAAATAAGCATCAGGCGCTTTCTTGTACACGATTAATATGTGTAAGCACCTCAGATTAGAGGACAAAAATCCCGCACTCCCGTTTTTACTGTTCCCTGTGGTATACTGCGCGACCTTTACTGAAACACCCCCCGCGTATGCGCGCTGAAATCCAACGAGGAAATAGATGAGCACTCCTGATTTTTCCACTGCTGAAAATAATCAACAATTGTCCCAGGAAGTTTCTTGCCTGAAAGCGTTACTGACGCTGATGCTGCAGGCGATGGGTCAAGCAGACGCAGGGCGCGTGATTCTAAAAATGGAAAAGCAAATCACGCAGATGGAAGATGAAGCTCAGGCGGCCGTATTTTCCAGTACCGTTAAGCAAATTAAACAAGCTTACCGCCAGTGATTCCCTACCGGCTGCGAATCATCGCAGCCGGTTTCGCATCGGGCAGTGGTCAGATAATCCCTATCGCTGCCGCATAACAGGCAATCTGCGTTTTGTTTGGCGCGTTAAATTTCTTCTGCATATTCTTCTGATGGAAATTCACCGTATTCTCAGATATCGACAAGATTATCGCTATTTCCGCTGAAGTCTTTCCTTCCGCCGTCCACTTCAGAATTTCAAGCTCACGCTTACTGAATTTCATTTCCGGCGCCGTCACCATCGTATCTTCCATTCGCACCAGTGCCGCAATACTGAACTCCATCAACGTTTGCAGCCGCATTTCAGTTTCATCGTCTGATAACGGGTTAGCCTGGTTGCGCTGTCGTGATACCGATAAAAACCCGAGCGCACGGTTAGGCAGCATCAACGACTGAGTGATCCCACACCGTAAACCATGATCACGCGCAGCATCCCAGAACGCCGGGGTTTCGCTGAATAAGCGTTCAGTCCAGGGCAGATGCCCGTTGCGATAATTCTCGGCTTTCAGCACCGGATCGATGGTGAAATAATTTTCGGCCTGGTAATGGTCCATCCATGCTTTGGGGTAGGTTGTGTGAAAGGAGAGTTTGGGGCGGGTGAAGGGAACCGGATGGCGCACGCAAAGGGCGAACCAGTCATATTCCAGTGAGTGTGTTTGCTGTTGCAAAATGGCATAGACCTGGTCATTTGCCGTGGCAGACTGAAATTGTTGCGATATATCCTTCCGCCACTGAAAAAAATCGATGTCCCTCATACCTGACGAAAAAACTCCTGAGTGATAATCATTCCTATGAATACAAAAAGCTAACACATAAATATTGTTTATATATATGAAATATCGTTGAAAGTAGAAATATTATGAAATGGCCTGAAATTTTCAGGCCATTATCGATCACTGCATGAGGAATTTTTCGAGGAACTGACGGGTACGCGGCTGCTGCGGATTAGCAAACAACGATTTGGCGTCGCCTTGCTCCACGATCCGGCCCTGATCCATGAATATGGCGCGATCGGCGACGTCGCGCGCAAAGCTCATTTCGTGGGTCACAATCACCATCGTGCGCTTCTCCTGGGCCAGTTGGCGAATGGTGCTTAACACCTCCCCCACCAGTTCCGGATCCAGCGCGGAAGTCGGTTCATCAAACAGGATGACGTCCGGACGCATGGCCAACGCCCGGGCAATGGCCACGCGCTGCTGCTGCCCGCCGGATAAGCGACGCGGGTAGCTGGTTTCTTTACCCGACAGCCCCACTTTCGCCAGCAGTTCGCGCGCCAGCGTAGTGGCTTCGCTTTTGCTTTCACCTTTGACGATAACCGGCCCTTCAATGATGTTCTCCATCACCGTGCGGTGCGGGAACAGATTGAAGCTCTGGAACACGAATCCGACATGCTGACGTAAGCTGCGAATCAGCCCTTTTTGCTGACTCAGCGGACGCGCAGCGTCGATGGTGATGTCACCAACCCGAATAGTGCCGCTCTCTGGCTCTTCCAGCAGGTTGATGCTGCGCAGCAGCGTGGTTTTCCCCGAGCCGCTCGGCCCGATAATCGCCACCACTTCACCCTCTTTCACTTCCAGCGAGATCCCGTGCAGCACCGTCTGACCGTGGAATTTCTTGACCAGGTTTTTAACGTCGATAGCACTCATTTCGGGTCACGCTCCTGGCGGTTCAGCTGGTTTTCGAAGTAGTTCTGCAACGCGGACAGCACCGTCGCCATCACCCAGTAAATTAACGACGCGGCCAGGTACATGGTGAACACTTCCAGCGTGCGCGAGGTGATGAGCTGCGCCTGACGGAACAGTTCCGGCACCTGAATGGTGGCCGCCAGCGAGGTGTCTTTCACCAGGCTAATGAAGCTGTTCGACAGCGGCGGCAACGCCACACGTGCAGCCTGCGGCAGGATCGCGCGACGCAGCGTCTGCCACGGCGTCATACCGATACTCGCCGCCGCTTCCCACTGACCTTTATCAATCGAGGAAATCGCCGCGCGCAGCGTTTCAGAGGTATACGCCGCGGTGTTGAGCGACAGGCCAATCATCGCCGCCGGAATCGGGTCCAGCTCGATACCAAACTGCGGCAGACCGTAATAGATCATGAACAGCTGAGCGATAAGCGGCGTACCGCGGAAAATCGAGGTGTAGAAACGGGCAATCCAGCGCACCGGCCCGATGGCAGACATGCGCATCAGCGCCAGGATAAAACCCAGCACCAGGCCGAAGAACATCCCGCCAATACTCAGCTGTAGCGTGAACACTGCCCCTTTTAGCAAATAAGGCAGCGAGTCGATAACCAGTTGGATACTTTCTTGCATTATGGCTTCTTTTTATACGTGTGGATGATAGGCAAACAACGCCGGAGCGCCGCCGGTGTGCACAAACAGAATCGGGCCTTCATCCTTAAAGCGTTTCTGGCTGATGCCGTCAATGAGTCCGGCCATCGCCTTGCCGGTGTACACCGGGTCCAGCAAAATCCCTTCCAGGCGAGCGAGCAGTTTCACCGCTTCCATGCCTTCGTCGTTCGGCGTGCCGTAGCCCGGCGCAAAATAGTCATCCCAGAGGGTGATGTCTGCTTTGGCTTTCAGCTCCAGGCTTTCCGCCACCGCCTGTTGCAGCGTGACGACTTTCGGTTTCTGATCGGCAACGCTTCGGGAAACGGTGACGCCAATCAGTTCAACGTCAGGCATTAGCTGTTCTAAACCGACCGCCAGACCCGCGTGGGTGCCTGCGCTGCCGGATGCGACCACAACAGAGGAGAGTGATACAGCGCCTTCACACTGCTGCGCGATTTCCAGCGCGCTTTCAACATAGCCCAGCGCACCAAGAGCGTTAGAGCCGCCGACCGGGATCACATACGGACGAAAGCCCTGTGCTTCAACGCGGGTCGCCAGCTCTTCCATCTGACGATTCGGGTCAGTCAGCGCATCACACATCTCGACCTGCACGTTGAAATAATCCAGCAGCAGACGATTACCGTTGGTCAGATAGTTTTCTGCTTTAGTGCCGATCGGGTTTTCCAGCAGCGCGATACAGTTCAGGCCAAGCTTCGCCGCCACCGCCGCCGTCTGGCGCACGTGGTTAGACTGAATCGCACCGGCGGTAATCAGCGTGTCTGCGCCTTCGCGCAGCGCATCTGCCGCAAGGAATTCAAGCTTGCGCAGCTTGTTGCCGCCCATCGCCATCGGTGTGACGTCGTCGCGCTTAATAAGAATTTCGCGGCCCAGGTAATCGGACAGACGCGGCAGGTATTCCAGCGGCGTCGGCGAGCCAATAAATTCCAGCCGTGGGAAGCGAGTAAGGTTTTGCAGTGACATAGCACCTCCTGATTTTCTTTTTATTATGCACACAGTTGCCGACGAAATAAAAAAAGGCGCTAAATAGCGCCTTTTTTAAGCGATGCGGTGTTATTTGGTGACGTCAGCGCCGAACCATTTTTCAGACAGCGCTTTCAGGCTACCGTCTTTCTGCATGTCCGCAATGGCGGCATCGATGGCTTTCAGCATGTCTTCGTTGCCCTTACGCAGCGCAACACCAGACTCCTGACGGGAGAACGCTTCACCGGTGACGGCCAGCGTATTGTTGGTTTTCTTCACCAGATCCAACGCCGCCAGACGGTCAACCAGAATCGCATCGATACGGCCTACGCGCAGATCCTGATATTTAGTCGGGTCATCATCATAGGTACGCACGTCCACGCCCTGCACGTTCTGACGCAGCCACTCTTCATAGTTGGTGCCCAGACCCACGCCGACTTTTTTGCCTTTCAGGTCAGCCGCGGTCTTGATAACGCCTTCGTTGCCTTTTTTCACCAGCGCCTGAACACCGGACACGGTATATGGCGTGGAGAAGTCATATTTCTGCTTACGCACGTCAGAAATGGTGACCTGGTTAATGACCACGTCGATACGTTTGGAATCCAGCGAGGCCAGCATCCCGTCCCATTTGGTCGGTTTCAAGTCCGCTTTTACGCCCAGATGCTTCGCCAGCTCCTGCGCGAATTCCACTTCAAACCCGGTCAGTTTGCCGTCATCGCCCTGGAAGCTGAACGGAGGATAGGTGCCTTCCAGACCTACGCGCAGCGTGCCGCGTTCTTTGACCTGGCTCAGCAAGTTTTCCGCTGCGAAGGTTTTCACGCTCGCCCCGGCGACCAGCGCCACGGCCATCATTCCCATCAGAGCCTGACGGCCCATAAATGCTAATTTCATCATTCCCCCGAAAATTCGAATTTTTTGCAGTGTAAGACGTTTGGGAAAAACAGCTAATACCCGTCCGTTATATGCCATTCAAATTTAATATAACTCAGAGATTGCCTGATACGCGAACTTCTGCTGACCCGCCACCGGTCGCAGGTTTCTGAATTGCGAATACTTTCGCAGCGCAATGCGGTAGTTATTGGTGCTGGTCTGCGGAAGCCACGGCGCGAGGTTTTCGTCCGCTTCACCCTCAAGCAGTTCGCGGTCGATTTTCAGCGCCGACAAATGATTGCCCAGACGACGCAGGCGCACGACATATTCGCGCACGGTGCCCGGGCTCATGTCGGTGTGTTCGAACAGATACTGTTTAAAGCCGAGGATATCGAAGAAGTCGCTCTGCTCTTTGCAGTGCAGGTCGCCGCAGAAACGGCACAGCGCGACCCACTCGCGGCGCTCCTGCAGCCAGTCGGCTTCGTCCATTAAGGTATCTAGGCGGGAAATAGCGATTTTGTTGACGATTTCCCCCCTGCGCACAAGCGTAATGCGATCGAGCATTTTGTGGCAGTGGGCACAATGCGTCTGGCTGTGTTTAAAGTCTTTAAGATAGCGGCTTAAAGGCCGTCTTTTTACCTGCTGCACCGTCATGATAACTCCTGGTAGTCAATGCTATGTGCGGCATTACTCCAGGCGCGACGGCTTAACCGCCTTCCTGGTACCGACCCAGTTTTGTTCGCAAACGCTTGATGGCCTGGCTGTGAAGCTGACTGACGCGCGACTCTCCCACTTCCAGCACTGCCCCAATCTCTTTCAGATTGAGCTCTTCCTGGTAGTAGAGCGTCAGCACCAGCTGCTCACGTTCCGGTAACGCTTCAATCGCGTCCATCACGCGCTGACGCAGATTGCCTTCCATCAGTTGATGGAGCGGGTTCTCCTGTTGATTCTCTTCAGTCACCAGCTCGATACTGTCGCCATGCTCTTCCCGCCACTCGTCGTAGGAGAAAATCTGGCTGTTATTGGTATCCAGCAGCATCTGTCGATACTCTTCAACAGCGATACCAAGACGTTGGGCGACTTCTGTTTCCGTCGCGTTGCGTCCCAGTTCCTGTTCCAGTTGACCCATCGCCTGCGCCACTTCTCGGGCATTGCGGCGGACGCTGCGCGGCACCCAATCGCGGCTGCGCAATTCGTCCAGCATCGCGCCACGTATGCGCTGTACTGCATAGGTGGTAAATGCCGTGCCTTGCAGAGCATCGTAACGTTCGACGGCATTCAATAACCCAATGCCGCCCGCCTGAAGCAGATCGTCCAGTTCCACGCTCGCGGGCAGGCGCACCTGAAGGCGCAATGCTTCGTGTCGCACCAAAGGGACATAACGCTGCCACAGCGAGTGTTTATCCATTACACCTTCAGCGGTATACAGTGAATTCACGATAAACAGCCCTGCAATAGTTGAGTTATCGGCATGATTATCCGTTTCTGGAGGGGTTTTAATCGACGGAATAGTGGCTAAAAGGGGGGGTTATTTGGAGAGTTAAGTAAAACTCTAAAACGAAAAAACCCCGCCGAGGCGGGGTTGAGTAGCAAATTCAGGATTAGCCCTGCAGCAGAGACAGAACCTGCTGTGGAACCTGGTTTGCTTTAGACAACACGGAGTTACCCGCCTGCTGGATGATCTGCGCTTTAGACATGTTCGACACTTCGGTCGCATAGTCGGCGTCCTGAATACGGGACTGCGCTTCAGACAGGTTGGTGGTGGTGTTGTTCAGGTTGGTGATGGCAGAGTCCAGACGGTTCTGCACCGCACCCAGGGAAGAACGGAATTTATCAACGGATGCGATAGCTTTGTCCAGCAGAGCCAGTGGGTCCTGCGTTGCAGCTCCTTTCAGCTCTGGAGTTGCAGTTGCTCCGCTCAACTGCAGAGTACCGGTCGCAACAGTTGTTGCCGTTGCACCAGCGCTGTTAGCCAAAACGTCCGTACCGTTGCTACCCGCTTTATAGTTTTTACCCTGAATAGTGACATAACCGACAGAGTTACCATTTGCATCACTGGTAACTTTAATTGGCTGGCTATCTTGAGAAGCACCAGTAACACCATTATCTGCATCATTGTAAGTCACAGTAGAGGTGTTCAGGTTAACTGTACCTAACGCTTTATCTACTGAAACTGCATAGTTGTCGCTACCAGAACTTACTACGAAGGTACCAGTGCCAGTACCGGTCTTGTCCTGAATTTCGTGCAGAGTCAGACTACTTGCATCTACTTTCAGTGAATTCGCAACTGCGCTCAGATCAACGTTTTTAGACGCTGCGCTGGTATCACCAATTTGAGTGATGGAATTGCTCAGTTTCAGGGAGTTCTGAGAAACAGAGAAGCCGCTCAGACCCAGAGTCGAAGAGTCGATCTGCTGCAGGTCGATGTCGATGGTCTGGCCATCGTTGGCGCCAACCTGGATAGACATGGTGCCGTTTTTAGCCAGCACATTCACGCCGTTAAACTGAGTCTGACCAGAAACGCGGTCAATTTCGTCCAGACGGGATTTGATTTCGTCCTGGATTGAAGACAGGTCAGAAGAGGAGTTGGTGCCGGTAGAAGCCTGAACGGTCAGTTCACGCACACGCTGTAAGTTGTTGTTGATTTCTGACAGCGCGCCTTCAGCGGTCTGCGCCAGAGAGATACCGTCGTTGGCGTTACGCGCAGCCTGAGTCAGGCCCTTGATGTTAGAGGTGAAGCGGTTAGCAATCGCCTGGCCCGCCGCATCGTCTTTCGCGCTGTTGATACGCAGACCAGAAGACAGACGCTCAATGGAAGTCGACAGAGCAGACTGGTTTTTGTTGATGTTGTTCTGAGTGATCAGCGAGAGGCTGTTGGTATTGATGACTTGTGCCATGATTTCGTTTCCTGTGTTTCAAGTCTGTGGTTACGGTTTGGGTTTCCACCCGTCGGCTCAATCGCCGTCAATGTGGTTATCGTCGTCCCCCCACTAACCTTTAGATTTTTTTCACACTTTTTTTCACAACCACAGGAATAATTTTTTAGCCGTCGAAATAGTCTTCCCTGTTGCCTTTATTCCCGCCATTAAAAAAAGAAAATTAAACGTAAACTTTGCGCTATTCCCGCCGATAACCCCGGTATTCGTTTTACATGTCAAAAGATTAAGGAACAGATATGGCAAGTATTTCTACACTGGGAATAGGTTCGGGTCTCGATTTAAGCACCATCCTGGATAACCTTGAAGCCGCTGAAAAAGCGACGTTGACGCCTATCTCTACTCAGCAGTCTTCCTATACCGCAAAACTGAGCGCATACGGAACCTTAAAAAGTGCGCTGGTTTCTTTCCAGACCGCCAACACTGCGCTGAACAACGCTGATTTATTTACCTCAACCACTACCAGCAGCAGCTCGTCTGCCTTTAGCGCCACCACCACCGGCAATGCGATCGCCGGGAAGTACACCATCAGCGTGTCGCAGCTGGCGCAGGCCCAGACGCTGACCACGACTGGCACCCAGGCCGACAGCAAAACCGCGATCGCCAGCGCGGATAGCACCATCACCATCCAGCAAGGCGGCGGCAAAGACCCGCTTAAGATTGACATCAGCGCAGCCAACTCCTCCCTGAGTGGCATTCGCGATGCGATTAACAAAGCCGACGCGGGCGTCAGCGCCAGTATCATTAACGTCGGTAACGGTCAGTATCGTCTGTCGATCACCGCTAACGATACTGGCTCTGATAACGCGATGACCATCAGCGTCAGCGGCGACAGCGCCCTGCAGAGCTTTATGGGCTACGACGCGTCCGGCAATGGCGGCATGGAAGAGTCCGTTACAGCGCAGAATGCCAAACTTAAAGTTAACAACGTCGACATCGAGAACAGCAGCAACACCATCAGCGATGCGCTGGAAGACATCACGCTGAACCTGAGCGACACCACCACCGGCAACCAGACGCTGACGATTGCGAAAGATACCTCAAAATCTGAAAGTGCCATTAACGCCTGGGTCACGGCCTATAACGCCCTGCAGGATACCTTCAGCTCGCTGACCAAATACACCAAGGTTGATGCCGGAACGGATGCCCAGGACACCAGCAACGGTGCCCTGCTCGGCGACAGTACCCTGCGCACCATCCAGACCCAGCTGAAAAGCATGCTCTCCAGCTCAACCGGAAGCTCAGCGTACAAAACCCTGGCACAGATTGGCATCACCTCTGACCCAAGCACCGGCAAACTGACCGCCGACAGCACTAAGCTTGAAAGCGCGCTGAAAACCAACTCCGCAGACATCAAAGATATGTTTGTCGGCGACGGCAAAAACACCGGCATCACTACCACTATGGGCAGCAACCTGACCAGCTGGCTCTCCACGACCGGGATTATTCAGGCGGCCACCGACGGGGTAAGTAAGACCCTGAACAACCTGACCACCCAGTACAACGACGCCAGTGACCGCATCGATACCATGATGGCGCGTTACAAAGCCCAGTTTACCCAGCTAGACGTGATGATGAGCTCTCTGAACTCCACCAGCAGCTATCTGACACAGCAGTTCGATACGTCTTCCAGCAACAAAAGCTAATTAAATACGCCCAGGAGCTAACATGTACGGCGCAAAAGGTACACAGGCCTACGCAAAAATCGGAGTCGAAAGCGCGGTAATGAGCGCCAGCCAACAGCAACTGGTGACTCTGCTGTTCGATGGCGCACTCAGTGCGCTGGTGCGTGCGCGTCTGTTTATGCAGGATAACAACGTGGAGGGGAAAGGCCTTTCCCTCTCAAAAGCCATCAACATCATCGAAAATGGGCTCAAAGTGGGCCTCGATGAAAAAAGTAATGATGAGCTTACGCAAAACCTGATTGCGCTTTACGCCTGGATGGTCAGGCGACTCCTGCAAGCCAATCTGCGTAATGAGGTTTCTGCTATTGAAGAAGTGGAATCCGTGCTGCGCGATATCGCTGATGCCTGGAAAGAAGTTGCCCTCTCGCCCACTCTGATTCAGGACGCCGTCTAATGAGCCCTGCACCGCAACTCTATAGCCTTTACCAGCAGCTGCTTGACCGAAGCCTCGTCATGCTGCGATTCGCCACAGAAGGACAATGGGACGAACTGATTGCCTGTGAAATGGAGTATGTCAGTGCGGTGCAAAAACTGGCAGAAATAACGCAACAAACGGAGCCGTCGACCGTCATCCAGGATCAGCTGCGCCCGGTACTGCGCACTATTCTCGATAACGAAACCGAGATAAAACGCCTGCTGCAGGCACGAATGGAGGAGCTGGCAAAACTGGTTGGCCAGTCCACCATTCAAAAATCGGTTCTCACCACCTACGGCAAACAAGGCGGTCACGTTCTGGTGCCGCAGGGATCCCGCGACACGCCAACCAACTGATTCGCTGGCGCGCGCTGCGCGCCAGGTGTTTTTCCGCTTTGTATTCCATACTAGAGTCTCCTGATCACACGGAGTCTGTGTATGCGCAATCCTACCCTGTTGCAATGTTTTCACTGGTATTACCCCACTGGCGGTGAATTGTGGCGAGAGGTCGAAGCGCTTGCGCCCAATCTCAATGAAATTGGCGTCAACATGATTTGGCTGCCCCCAGCGTATAAAGGCGCTTCGGGCGGATATTCCGTCGGCTATGACAGCTACGATCTTTTCGACCTCGGCGAGTTTGATCAAAAAGGATCGGTCGCCACCAAATACGGTGATAAAGCTCAACTGCTGGCCGCCATCGATGCGCTGAAAAAGAACGATATTGCGGTACTGCTCGACGTGGTGGTGAACCATAAAATGGGCGCCGATGAAAAAGAACGCATCCACGTCCAGCGCGTGAACGAACAGGACCGCACGCAAATTGACGATGAAGTGATCGAATGCGATGCGTGGACCAAATACGCTTTCCCGGTTCGCGCGGGGAAATATTCGCAGTTCGTCTGGAACTACACATGCTTCAACGGGATCGACCACATCGAAAATCCTGACGAAAACGGCGTCTTTAAAATCGTCAATGATTACAGCGGCGAAGGCTGGAACGATCAAGTCGACAGTGAAATGGGCAACTTCGACTACCTGATGGGCGAGAATATTGATTTCCGCAATCACGCGGTCACCGAGGAACTTAAATACTGGGCGCGCTGGGTGATGGAACAAACGCAATGCGACGGTTTCCGTCTCGATGCGGTGAAACATATTCCGGCGTGGTTCTACAAAGAGTGGATTGAGCACGTGCAGGAAGTGGCGCCAAAGCCGCTGTTCATCGTGGCGGAATACTGGTCGCACGAAGTCGATAAGCTCCAGCATTACATCAGCCAGGTCGACGGACAGACGCTGCTGTTTGATGCGCCATTGCAGATGAAATTCCACGAGGCCTCACGACTGGGTCGCGATTACGACATGAGTCAGATTTTCACCGGCACGCTGGTGGAAGCCGATCCGTTCCACGCCATTACGCTGGTCACCAATCACGACACCCAACCGCTACAGGCGCTGGAAGCACCGGTCGAACCGTGGTTTAAACCGCTGGCCTATGCACTGATATTACTGCGAGAAAACGGCGTGCCCTCGGTGTTCTACGCTGATTTGTTCGGGGCGATTTACGAAGACACCGGTGGCGACGGCAACAGCTATAAAATCGACATGCCGGTGATTGAGCAGCTACACGAGCTAATTGACGCCCGCCAGCGCTTCGCCCACGGCGTGCAAACGCTGTATTTTGATCATCCGAACTGCATCGCCTTCAGCCGCAGCGGCACCGACGACGCGCCCGGCTGCGTGGTGGTGTTGTCCAACGGCGACGAAGGCGAAAAAACGCTGACGCTCGGCGACAACTACGGCAATAAGCGCTGGAAAGATTTTCTCAATAATCGCGAGGAAGCGGTCGAAACCGATGAGCAAGGCAACGGCGTCTTTACCTGTAACGGCGGCAGCGTAAGCGTGTGGGTCATGGAGGACGTACTTTAAGGCGTGGGGCCAAACTCACCCCGACGGCGCGATGCCTGCCGGGGTGAACAACGTAAAATCGGCTACGGCAGCGGAGAAATCAGCGGATTCTTCTGCAGGTAATCCGCGCATTCCTGGGTTGGACGATCGACGCGTTTGAGCGTCATGCGGTCGTAATCGATGCGCTCGCCTTCCCGGTCGATGGCGTAAACTTCTTTCTTGTTAGTGACATTGTAAATATCGTCATCACGCAGCATCAGCTTACCTGGTCGCGCAATAACGCGTTGCCACTGGCGACAGTCCAGCGTATCGCCCTCTTTGGTGATAACCAGCGTGGCTATCGCTTCCGGGCTGACCATCGCACTCTGCGGGCCTTCTGACTGCCAGTAACCCGCCAGATCCGAAGGCGCAGGCGCTTTCACCACCTGATTATAATCATCCACCTGGACACACCCGCTTAATGCCAGCAGCGCGCCGAGAATCGCAATCTTTTTCATCACCTATCCTGAAAACCGTGAAAAAAATATTGTGTCATTAAAGCGTTATCGCTTCCAGCCTTTACTGCGGCTCTTGCGGGAGTCTTACGGGTAAACAAACTGCGTGATGGCGACGGACGGTGAGTGATCCACCCGCAGCGTTGAACGCACTTTTCCGATACTGCGGGGCTGGATGCTGAGCCACAGTGTGCGGCGGGTGCCTTCCGGCTGGTCATGGAACGCCAGCGTAATGCTGCCATTCTGACGGCTAAACCGCCACGGTTGCGGATAAAGCGCATTGATTTCAAAGGCATCCATAAACTGCCCACCGAGCGTCACGGTGTAGTCCTCGCCCGGCGGCACTTTCATCGTGAGCTTAAGATCCATATCGCTCTGATCGCGGCCAAAACGCTCGTAGTCCACATAGACGTTACCATCAGCGGATGCCACATGGGCATTGCTGAATACTCCCTTCGAAAACAGGCCGCAGAACCCGGCCAACAACAGCAGGACTAACAACACAAATCCGTACTGACGGGCAGCATTTTCCACCCGTAACCAGAAAATGTTTTCCGCCACCGGCGCGGAATGCGACGAAGAAGTTTTGATGACTGGCATGATTGTCTCTGCGTTAGCGGACCGTAAAAGAAAGTATGGTCGCTAACGCAGTAACTGGAAGTGTCGACGGGAAAAAGTTATGCCCTGGTGGCGGGTGGTGTGGTCTGGACCTACACCTGCATGCCCATCATTTCCTGGTACGCCGACACCAGTTTGTTACGCACCTGAATGCCCATCTGTAAGGAAACGGATGATTTTTGCAGGTCGGTCATCACATCGTTCAACGCAATACCCGGTTCACCTAAGGCAAATTTCTCTGCCTGCGCTTTGGCGCTGTTTTGCGTATCGCTGATGCGATCGAGGGCGGCATTGAGCTGGCCCGCAAAGCTGATAGACGGCTGTTCTTCCACCTGCTGATTGCGCGCCACGCTGGCCGCGGCCTGCATCTGCGTCAATACCCCTTCGATACCTGTAATGGCCATGTTAATCCCCTGGTCGATGTCATGGTGAGTGAGATTATCAGTTTGTCAATAAGATAAAGGCGCTAATTAACGTTAAAAACCTCGACTATTTGACCCATAGAAAATTCTGGAACGGCAAATAATGGCATAGCACCCATTTTTGCCTTTGCCGACCGGGAGTCAGCCTTGCTTTTGTACACGTTTAACGCCATCGACCTGGATTCACGAGGTGCGCAATGAGCGCGACAGCCACGACCACGACACCAACCAAGATGCCTGAGTGGGTCGCTCGCCTGCGCGCTAACCCGAAAATCCCATTAATGGTTGCCAGCGCAGCCGCCGTCGCGATCGTTGTCGCGCTGGTGCTGTGGGCGAAAGCGCCTGACTACCGCACGCTGTTCAGCAACCTGACCGATCAGGACGGCGGTGCCATCGTCACTCAGCTTCAGCAAATGAACGTCCCGTATCGCTTTGCCGATAGCGGCGGCGCCATTGAAGTGCCTGCCGATAAAGTACATGAGCTACGTCTGCGCCTCGCCCAGCAAGGCCTGCCGAAAGGCGGTGCGGTTGGGTTTGAACTGCTGGATCAGGAAAAATTCGGCATCAGCCAGTTCAGCGAACAGGTGAACTACCAGCGTGCGCTGGAAGGTGAACTCGCCCGTACCATCGAAACGCTCGGTCCGGTGAAAAGCGCCCGCGTGCATCTGGCCATGCCGAAGCCTTCATTATTTGTGCGTGAACAGAAACTCCCCTCCGCTTCCGTGACCCTGAACCTCGAACCGGGCCGTGCGCTGGATGAAGGCCAGATTGCCGCGGTGGTACATTTGGTGTCCAGCGCCGTAGCAGGCCTGCCACCGGGCAACGTGACGCTTGTCGATCAGGGCGGTCATCTGTTGACCCAATCCAATACCGGCGATCGCGACCTGAATGACGCCCAGCTGAAATATGCCTCTGATGTTGAAGCCCGCGTACAGCGCCGCATTGAATCCATCCTGTCGCCAATTGTCGGCAACGGAAACATCCACGCGCAGGTCACCGCGCAGATCAACTTCGACAATAAAGAGCAGACTGAAGAGCAATACAGCCCGAACGGCGATGCCAGCCAGGCAGTAATGCGTTCGCGTCAGGTGAATGAGAGCGAGCAGATTGGCGGCCAGAACCCAGGCGGCGTGCCGGGTGCATTATCCAACTCCCCTGCTCCCGCGCCGAATGCCCCTATCTCGACGCCACCGGCGAACCAGCAGGCGGGTGCGCAAGGTCAGCAGCGTAATACCAGCACCAATAACCAGAGCGGGCCACGCAACAGTTCGCGCAACGAAACCACCAACTACGAAGTCGACCGGACGATTCGCCACACCAAAATGAACGTCGGCGATATCCAGCGCCTGTCGGTGGCGGTGGTGGTCAACTACAAAAATCTGCCGGACGGCAAGCCCCTGCCGTTGACCGCCGATCAAATGAAGCAAATTGAAGATTTGACCCGCGAAGCAATGGGCTACTCCACCACCCGTGGCGATACCCTGAACGTGGTCAACTCACCGTTTACCGCAGGCGACGAAAGCGGTGGCGAACTGCCGTTCTGGCAACAGCAGTCGTTCATCGACCAGTTGCTGTCAGCGGGACGTTGGGTATTGATTGCCCTGGTGGCGTGGATCCTGTGGCGTAAAGCCGTGCGTCCACAGCTGGTACGCCGCGCGGAAATCGCTAAAGCCGCACAGGAAGAAGCGAAAATGGAGCGCGAAACCGCCGATGCAGTGGAAGTTCGCCTCAGCAAAGATGAACAACTGCAGAGTCGCCGCGTTAACCAGCGCCTGAGCGCAGAAGTGATGAGCCAGCGTATTCGCGAAATGTCAGACAACGATCCGCGCGTCGTCGCGCTGGTCATTCGCCAGTGGATGAGCAACGACCATGAGTAACACGACCCTTTCAGGTACCGATAAAAGCGTCATCCTGCTGATGACCATTGGCGAAGATCGCGCAGCGGAGGTGTTCAAGCATCTCAATACCCGTGAGGTGCAAACCCTCAGTGCGGCGATGGCCAACGTACGTCAGATTTCTAACAAGCAGCTGACCGACGTGCTGGCGGAGTTTGAGCAGGAAGCCGAACAGTATGCGGCGCTGAACGTTAACGCCAACGAATACCTGCGTTCGGTGCTGGTGAAAGCGCTGGGCGAAGAGCGTGCCGCCAGCCTGCTGGAAGATATTCTCGAAACCCGCGAAACCACCAGCGGTATCGAAACGCTCAACTTTATGGAGCCACAAAGCGCCGCCGATCTTATTCGCGACGAGCATCCGCAGATCATCGCCACCATCCTCGTGCACCTCAAGCGCGGTCAGGCAGCGGATATTCTGGCACTGTTCGACGAGCGTCTGCGCCACGACGTGATGCTGCGTATCGCCACCTTTGGCGGCGTGCAGCCAGCGGCCCTGGCGGAGCTGACCGAAGTACTGAACAACCTGCTCGACGGTCAGAATCTCAAGCGCAGCAAAATGGGCGGCGTGAGAACCGCGGCAGAAATTATCAACCTGATGAAAACGCAGCAGGAAGAAGCGGTCATTACCGCCGTACGCGAATTCGACGGCGAGCTGGCGCAGAAAATCATCGACGAGATGTTCCTGTTCGAAAACCTGGTCGAAGTGGACGATCGCAGCATCCAGCGCCTGTTGCAGGAAGTGGATTCCGAATCCCTGCTCATCGCACTCAAAGGTGCCGAACAGCCGCTGCGCGAGAAGTTCCTGCGCAATATGTCCCAGCGTGCCGCCGATATCCTGCGCGACGATCTGGCCAACCGTGGCCCGGTTCGTCTGTCTCAGGTCGAGAACGAACAGAAAGCGATTCTGCTTATTGTGCGTCGTTTAGCGGAAACCGGCGAGATGGTGATTGGTAGCGGAGACGACACCTATGTCTGATTCCACACCCTGGAAAATCTGGCAGCCTGACGACCTCGCCCCACCGATGCAGGCGTTTGTGCCAGAGTTCAGTGAAAGCCGCGCCGAAGAGCCGGTCGATGAGATTTCCGAAGAGCAAAAGCTGCAACAGCAGCTGGCGCAGATACAGATGCAGGCCCACGAACAGGGCTATAACGCTGGACTGGCTGAAGGTCGCGCCGCCGGACAGTCACAGGGTTATCAGGAAGGTTTAGCGCAAGGCCTCGAACAGGGCCAGGCGCAGGCGCAACAGCAGCAGATCCCACTGCACGCACGGATGCAGCGGCTGGTCAGTGAGTTCCAGCACACGCTGGATGCGCTGGACAGCGTGATCGCTTCGCGTCTGATGCAAATGGCGCTGGAAGCTGCGCGGCAGGTGATTGGCCAGACGCCGATTGTCGATAACTCGGCGTTGATCAAACAGATTCAGGCTTTGTTGCAGCAGGAACCGTTGTTCAGTGGCAAACCGCAGCTGCGCGTACACCCTGACGACTTACAGCGCGTGGAAGATATAGTCGGCGCAACGCTAAGCCTGCACGGATGGCGACTGCGCGGTGACCCGTCGCTGCACCACGGCGGCTGTAAAATTTCCGCCGACGAGGGTGACCTCGACGCCAGCGTCGCCACCCGCTGGCAGGAGCTGTGCCGCCTGGCCGCTCCGGGAGTGGTGTAATGACCGCTCGCCTGACCCGTTGGCTCAACACGCTCGATAATTTCGAGACCAAAATGACGCAGCTGCCGTCGGTGCGGCGCTACGGTCGTTTGACCCGGGCCACCGGGCTGGTGCTGGAAGCCACGGGGCTGCAATTGCCGCTTGGCGCAACCTGCATTATTGAACGTCAGAACGGAAATGAAACGCACGAAGTGGAAAGCGAAGTCGTGGGCTTCAACGGTCAGCGCCTGTTTTTGATGCCGCTCGAAGAGGTGGAAGGCATTTTGCCTGGCGCACGCGTGTATGCGCGTAACGCCTCCGGCGACGGTCTGCAAAGCGGGAAACAGTTACCGCTCGGCCCGGCGCTGCTCGGGCGTGTACTCGACGGCGCAGGTAAACCGCTCGACGGCCTGCCCGCCCCGGACACCACCGAAACCGGCGCGCTAATCACCCAGCCGTTTAACCCGTTGCAGCGTACCGCCATTGAACACGTGCTCGACACCGGCGTGCGGCCGATTAACGCCCTGCTCACCGTCGGACGCGGTCAGCGTATGGGCCTGTTCGCCGGTTCCGGCGTTGGTAAAAGTGTGCTGCTCGGCATGATGGCACGCTACACCCAGGCTGACGTGATAGTGGTGGGCCTGATTGGCGAACGTGGTCGCGAAGTTAAAGATTTTATCGAGAACATTCTCGGGGCCGACGGACGCGCGCGTTCGGTAGTGATTGCCGCACCCGCTGACGTCTCGCCGCTGCTGCGTATGCAAGGGGCGGCCTACGCCACGCGCATTGCCGAAGATTTCCGTGACCGTGGTCAGCACGTGTTGCTGATCATGGATTCCCTGACCCGTTACGCCATGGCCCAGCGTGAAATCGCGCTGGCTATCGGCGAACCGCCCGCGACCAAAGGCTACCCGCCTTCGGTATTTGCCAAACTGCCCGCGCTGGTTGAACGCGCCGGGAACGGCATCAGCGGCGGCGGTTCGGTCACTGCTTTTTATACCGTGCTCACCGAGGGCGACGATCAGCAGGATCCGATCGCTGACTCCGCGCGCGCGATCCTTGACGGCCACATCGTGCTGTCCCGCCGTCTGGCGGAAGCGGGCCACTATCCGGCCATCGACATCGAAGCCTCTATCAGCCGCGCCATGACGTCTCTGATCACCGAGAAGCACTACGCCCGGGTGAGAAACTTTAAACAACTGCTTTCCAGCTTCCAGCGCAACCGCGACCTGGTGAGCGTCGGGGCGTACGCCAAAGGCAGCGATCCGATGCTCGACAAGGCGATCGCGCTGTGGCCGCAACTGGAGAGCTTTCTGCAACAGGGTATTTTCGAAAAAGCGGACTGGGAAGAGTCACTTCAGGCACTTGAGATTATCTTCCCGGCAGCCTGAGAGCAGGAGTAAATCATCATGGCAGAACATGGCGCATTAACCACGCTGAAAGAACTGGCCGAAAAAGACGTCGACAACGCCGCCCTGCAGTTGGGCGAGATGCGACGCGGCTGCCAGCAGGCGGAAGAGCAGTTGAAGATGCTGATGGATTACCAGCTTGAGTACCAGAATAACCTGAACGACAACATGTCCCAGGGCATGGCCAGCCTGCGCTGGCAGAACTACCAGCAGTTTATTCAGACCCTGGAAAAGGCTATCGATCAGCATCGCCAGCAGCTGTTGCAGTGGAACCGTAAAGTCGAACAGGCGTTGAACGCCTGGCGTGAGAAAAAGCAGCGTTTGCAGGCATGGCAGACGCTACAGGACAGACAGGCCGCCGCGACGCTGCTGGCGGAAAACCGTCTGGACCAGAAAAAAATGGATGAGTTCGCCCAGCGTGCCACCTTAAGGAAACCCGAATGATTACTCTGCCGACACTTATCGTCAGTGATACCGACATCTCCCCTTCTGGACAAAGTAGCGCGGCCACCGGTACCGCTGACAGCACCCAGGACTTTTTTGCCCTGCTCTCCGGCGCGATGTCAGGGAAGACGGGCAAAGACGGCAAGCTGACGCTGGCAGACCTCCAGGACGCGAGCCAGAAACTGCCGCAGGGCGAGGCCAAGACCACGCTCAGCAAACTGCTGGCGCAGCAGGCTGACGCGGATGCGAAGACGCTGGACGTGACGACACTGACCGACGCGCAGTCGCTGTTGAGCGCCCTGGCCCCTGAAGCCAAAAGTGACGTGGTAAAGCAACTGACCAAAGATTTGCAAAACAGCGACGACAAACCGTCGTTGAGTGATGAAGAGATGGCCGGCCTGAGTGCGCTGATGGCGATGCTGCCACATACCGCGACCGCCACCGCCGTACTGCCCGCGACCCAGACAGCTGGCGTGTCTGCCACGTCCGGTTCTTCTGCGAAAGGCTTTGCAGAATTAGCGTCTACGGCAACCAGCGTCGGCACCGGCAATACCGGGCATTCCACGGGTAAAGAATTTACCCTGGCTCAGGCGGGGCATGGCCTGCAAACGGTTCAGGCCGACGATGCCGTCGCCAGCCAGACCACCCCACTGGTGGCCGCTGCCGCGGTGAAAGCCGATACCGACAGTTCACTCTCAGCCGCCGCGCCGACGGTAAACATCGCCCCGGTTATCAGCAACGCCACCGCCACGGTGAATACGCACCCGGTGGTGACCGTCAACTCTCAGCTCGGTACGCCGGAGTGGCAGCAGAACGTTAGCCAGCAGATCACGCTGTTTACCCGTCAGGGCCAGCAAACCGCCGAGCTTAAGCTGCATCCGGAAAACTTAGGCCAGGTGAATATCACCCTCAAGATTGACGATAACCAGGCGCAAATTCAGATGATGTCACCGCACAGTCACGTGCGTGCCGCGCTGGAAGCGGCTATCCCGACGCTGCGCACGCAGCTGGCGGATAACGGCATTCAGCTGTCGCAGAGCAACGTCAGCGGCGAAAGTTTTGCCGGACAACAACAGCAGCAATCCTCTTTCGGTCAGTCTTCTTCGCAACGTTCTGCTGAAGGTCGGGCATTTGCAGCCGATGAAGAAGAGACCCTGAGCGTTCCGGTGAGTCTGCAAGCGCAGGCCCGGGGTAACGGCAGCGTCGACACGTTCGCCTAACGCCAGAGGTAGCACGATTATTCCCGTCTTTTCCACCCTTTGAGCTGGACTTAAGTCGGGATAATCACCTGATAAGCAGTACCGAATACAGGAAAGACGTAACCGATGACAGACACCGCGGTAACAAAAAAAAGTAAGCGCTCAATCTGGATCCCGCTGCTGGTGCTGGTAACGCTCGCAGCCTGCGCAACCGCAGGCTATAGCTACTGGCGTATGCAGCAGCAGCCTTCCGCTGATGCGAAGAAAGAGGCTCCGCCACCACCGGCGCCGGTGTTCTGGGCGCTGGATACCTTTACGGTGAACCTGGGCGACGCCGATCGTGTGCTTTACGTTGGCATTACGCTGCGTCTGAAAGATGAAGCGACCCGTTCGCGACTGAACGAATACCTGCCGGAAGTGCGCAGCCGTTTACTGCTGCTGTTCTCCCGTCAGGACGCAAACAAACTGGCGACGGATACCGGGAAACAAGACCTGGTGAACGCCATCAAACAGACACTTGCACCACCTCTGGTGGCGGGCCAACCGAAGCAGGATGTGACTGACGTGCTGTATACAGCTTTCATACTGCGGTAATCCTATGGGCGACAGTATTCTTTCTCAGGCCGAAATTGACGCGCTGCTGAACGGCGACAGCGAGAAGAGCGATGAACCTCAGGCCGGTGCTCCCGGCGAGAGTGACATTCGTCCCTATGATCCTAATACCCAGCGTCGTGTGGTGCGCGAACGCCTGCAGGCGCTGGAAATCATTAACGAGCGTTTCGCCCGTCAGTTCCGTATGGGGCTGTTTAACCTGCTGCGTCGTAGCCCGGACATTACCGTCGGCGCGATCCGCATTCAGCCTTATCACGAGTTTGCCCGCAACCTGCCGGTGCCGACCAACCTGAACCTTATCCACCTGAAGCCGCTGCGCGGCACCGGGCTGTTTGTGTTCTCGCCAAGTCTGGTGTTTATCGCCGTCGACAACCTGTTCGGCGGCGATGGGCGTTTCCCGACCAAAGTGGAAGGCCGCGAATTTACGCACACCGAACAGCGCGTGATTAACCGCATGCTGAAGCTGGCACTGGAAGGTTATAGCGACGCGTGGAAAGCGATTAACCCGCTGGAAGTTGAGTACGTGCGCTCCGAGATGCAGGTGAAATTCACCAACATCACCACCTCGCCGAACGACATTGTGGTCAATACCCCCTTCCATGTGGAAATCGGCAACCTGACCGGTGAATTTAATATTTGCCTGCCGTTCAGCATGATTGAGCCGCTGCGCGAACTGCTGGTCAACCCGCCGCTGGAGAACTCCCGCAGCGAAGATCAGAACTGGCGCGAAAACCTGGTTCGCCAGGTACAGCATTCCGAACTTGAGCTGGTGGCGAATTTTGCCGACATCTCTCTGCGCCTGTCGCAGATCTTAAAACTCCAGCCAGGCGATGTGCTGCCGATAGACAAACCGGATCGCATTATCGCCAATGTGGACGGTGTGCCGGTATTGACCAGCCAGTATGGCACGGTGAACGGTCAATACGCGCTGCGCGTAGAGCATTTGATCAACCCGATTTTGAACTCGCTGAATGAGGAACAGCCCAAATGAGTGATATGAATAATCCGTCCGATGAAAACAGCGGTGCGATGGACGATCTGTGGGCTGAAGCGTTAAGCGAACAGAAAACAACTGGCAGCAAAAGTGCCGCCGACGCGGTGTTCCAGCAGCTGGGTGGCGGCGACGTCAGCGGTACGTTGCAGGACATTGACCTGATCATGGATATTCCGGTCAAATTGACCGTTGAACTGGGCCGTACCCGGATGACCATCAAAGAGCTGCTGCGCCTGACGCAGGGTTCGGTGGTGTCGCTGGATGGTCTTGCCGGTGAGCCGCTGGATATTCTGATCAACGGCTATCTGATTGCCCAGGGTGAAGTGGTGGTGGTCGCTGACAAATACGGCGTACGCATTACCGACATCATTACGCCGTCCGAACGTATGCGTCGCCTGAGCCGCTAAGATGAAACCCCAGCCAGGCATGTCACATCTAGTTACCACGGCCCCGCCGTCGTCTCCGCTGATTGAAGTCAGCGGCGCGCTGTTGGGCATTATTCTGCTGATCCTGATAGCAGCGTGGCTCGCAAAACGCTTTGGCATAAGCGGCGTAAAAAACACCGCGACCAAAGCGTTAAAAGTCAGCGCCAGTGCGGCCCTGGGTCAGCGCGAGCGCGTGGTGATTGTCGATGTGGAAGATGCCCGTCTGGTACTCGGCGTGACCGCCACACAGGTCACGCTGCTGCACAAACTGCCGCCGACGGTTGTCGACCCGGACGCGCCTGAACCTGAAACCCCCGATTTTGCATCACTGATGAAATCCGTTATCAAGCGTCCAGGGAGACTCTGATGCGCCGCCTGTTGTCCCTTTCGCTTGTCGCGCTGCTGCTATTGTCTCCCGCGGCGTTCGCCCAGTTGCCGGGTCTGGTGAGCCAGCCGCTGCCTAACGGCGGCCAGAGTTGGTCGCTGCCGGTGCAGACGCTGGTGTTTATCACTTCGCTGACCTTCCTGCCCGCCATTCTGCTGATGATGACCAGCTTCACCCGCATCATCATCGTGTTTGGCCTGCTGCGCAGCGCCCTCGGCACCGCTTCTGCCCCGCCGAACCAGGTGCTGCTCGGCCTGGCGTTGTTCCTGACGTTTTTCATCATGTCACCGGTTATCGACAAGATTTATAACGACGCGTATCAGCCGTTTAGCGAGGACAAAATCACCCTCGAACAAGCGATTGATAAAGGCTCGCAGCCGCTGCGTGAATTTATGCTGCGCCAGACCCGTGAAGCGGATTTAGCATTGTTTGCCCGTCTGGCTAATACACCGCCGATCCAGGGCCCGGAAGCAGTGCCGATGCGTATTCTGCTGCCGGCGTATGTGACCAGCGAGCTGAAAACCGCGTTCCAGATTGGCTTCACCATTTTCATTCCGTTCCTGATTATCGACCTGGTGGTCGCCAGCGTACTGATGGCGCTGGGGATGATGATGGTCCCCCCCGCAACCATTGCGCTGCCGTTCAAGCTGATGCTGTTCGTGCTGGTTGACGGCTGGCAGTTGCTGGTAGGTTCGCTTGCTCAAAGTTTCTACAGTTAAGGATTGCCACCATGACGCCTGAATCGGTAATGATGCTTGGCACGGAGGCCATGAAAGTCGCGCTGGCACTGGCGGCTCCGCTGCTGCTGGTGGCGCTGGTGACCGGTCTGCTGATCAGTATTTTGCAGGCGGCAACCCAGATTAACGAAATGACCCTGTCGTTCATTCCAAAAATCATCGCGGTATTCGTGGCGATTATCGTTGCTGGCCCGTGGATGCTGAACCTGCTGCTCGATTATGTGCGTACGCTGTTCACCAATCTGCCATACATCATCGGATAAGACGGATGCTACACGTCACCAGCGACCAATGGCTGCACTGGCTTAGCCTCTATTTCTGGCCGCTGCTGCGCGTGCTGGCGTTGATTTCCACCGCGCCAATCCTCAGTGAGCAATCGGTGCCAAAGCGCGTCAAGCTGGGCCTCGGGGTTATCATCACTTTTATTATTGCGCCTTCCCTCCCCGCCACCGACGTGACGCTGTTTTCCCCGAACGCGCTATGGTTGGCGTTGCAGCAAATCCTGATTGGCACTGCGCTCGGTTTTACCATGCAGTTTGCATTCGCCGCGGTGCGAACCGCCGGGGAGGTTATCGGCCTGCAGATGGGCCTGTCATTTGCGACCTTCGTCGACCCCAGCAGCCATTTGAGTATGCCCGTATTGGCCCGGATTATGGATATGCTGGCGATGCTGCTGTTTCTGGTGTTTAACGGCCATCTGTGGCTGATTTCGCTGCTGGTCGATACCTTTCATACCCTGCCGATTGGCGGCCATCCGCTCAACAGCAACGCCTTTATGGCTCTTACGCGCGCAGGTGGGCTTATCTTCCTCAACGGGCTGATGCTGGCGCTGCCGGTAATCACCCTGTTGTTAACCATTAACCTGGCACTGGGGATGCTCAACCGCATGGCCCCACAGCTGTCGGTGTTTGTTATTGGCTTCCCGATTACCCTGACCGTCGGTATTATTTTGATGGCCGCGTTAATGCCCCTCATTGCGCCCTTCTGTGAACATCTATTCAGCGAATTGTTCGATCTATTAGCGGATATTATCAGCGAGATGCCAAAGATAAATTCTCCCTTATAATAAAAGGGTCATCCTAAGGATATTCTTAAATCCCAACTTAGAAAACATTTACCAGGATATATCTGGCGCGGGTTAATTGTTTTTACGGCCCTCACAGAACCTAACATTTACTTTACTTTAAGATGATTCCTGGCAAATTATACGTAACTTTACGGGATAGTTGAGGCCGCTCGATTCTCTTCCTTTGCTCTTTGTCATTACAGGTTTAGCGCGTTGTGACAAATAAGAGACAATCGGGCTATGGGTTAATTATCGTTACGCATTGAGTGAGGGTATGCCATGTCAACGATTATTATGGATCTATGCAGTTACACCCGGCTTGGACTAACCGGGTACTTGACCAGTCGGGGGATAAGGAAACGTGATATCGGCGACGTCGAGACCATCAGTGAGCTTGAAGAGGCATGCGGGACATTACGCCCGGCTGTCGTGTTCATTAATGAAGACTGCTTTATCCACGATACAGACAGCAGTCAGCAAATAAAGCAGATCATTAATCAACACCCCAGGACACTTTTTATCGTATTTATGGCAATTGCCAATCTCCATTTTGATGAGTATTTGTTGGTTCGGGATAATCTGCTTATTAGCTCGAAATCGATTAAACCTGAATCCCTGGACGGTATTCTGGCGGATTATCTGCAGAAGATTAGCGGTAGCGTTAGCCGGGTTAACATCCCCACTTTATCTCTAAGCAGGACTGAATCGAATATGCTAAAGATGTGGATGTCGGGACAGGGAACGATTCAAATATCCGATCAGATGAATATTAAGGCCAAAACGGTATCATCACATAAAGGTAATATTAAAAAGAAAATAAAAACCCACAATAAACAGGTTATTTATCACGTTGTCCGATTGACAGATAATGTGACTAGCGGGATCTACGTCAATATGCGTTGAAATAATGCGCTGCACTGGCGGAATTTCTCCGCCAGTGGAAAGACGTTTAGCCTACTTTTTCGACAAAAATGCCGTCATCATGGCCCGACTCATTAAAGAACCAGATCCCCATCGGGTAATCTTCCAGTGAAACCAGGTACATCGTCCCTTCACTGAATTGCTCTACTGCCAGCACCACACCTGGCCGACGCGGGCCACCGTCCGTTTTGACCGTTACTCGATCGTTAACCTGCATACCTTTTCTCCTGTCTTTTACTTCAGCCAGTGTAGAACAAAACGCCCGTGCTGACAGCGTCCAGCGCGCCAATGGGTGTTTTTTTCAACGGTCTATACTTTATGCTGGGAGAACAAATGAGGATCCCGCAATGAAAACTGCCAAAGAGTATAGCGAAACAGCCAAGCGCGAAGTGAACGTTGATGTGGATGCCCTGCTCGACGCCATCAACGAAATCAGCGAAAGCGAAGTGCACCGCGCCGGAGACTCCACCCATCATGTCAGTATTGATGGACGTGAGTACCACACTTGGCGCGAGCTGGCCGAAGCCTTTGAGCTTGATATCCATGATTTCAGCATCACGGAAGTGAATCGCTGAACGCAGGCCAAAAAAAACCCGACCATGGAGTGATCGGGTTGAAGCTTGCTTTAGCAAGAAGCACTTGAAAATTCGTTACACCAAGAAATCTGATGCGGATAAGACATTATCCTCAATTTTTTTGTAAGACAAGCAATATTCATAAACACCATGAATATATTTAAGATTTTTCTTGCCTGAGTTTACGTTTAAGGAGAGGTAATGCCCGAACTGGATCAGCCCCTTATTGTATTTACCGACGTTGAGGGCACTCTACTCGACAGCCACACCCAGTTATGGGAACCCGCCCGCGACTGGCTATTACGCCTGAAGCAACACAATGTGCCGGTGGTTCTGTGCAGCAGTAAAACGGCGGTCGAGATGATGCTGCTGCAAAAAGAACTGGACCTGGGCGCACAGCCGCTGATTGCCGAGAATGGCGCGGTGATTCAGCTGGCCGGAGAGTGGCAGGACGAAGAGGAGTATCCACGCCTGATCACCGGCTCTCCTCATGAAGAAATCCAGCGTATCCTGCAACAGTTACGGGAAAATGACGGCTTTAAGTTCACGACATTTTCTGACGTAAATGAGCAAACCATCCGCGAATGGACCGGCATGAATCTGCGGCATGCCGAACTCTCACGTCTGCATGAGGCCTCCGAAAGCCTTATCTGGCGCGATACCGATGAAAAGATGCTCGAATTTACCGCGACGCTTTCGTCGCTTGGCCTGCAGTTTGTGCAGGGCGCGCGGTTCTGGCACGTGCTGGATGAGCGAGGCGGCAAAGACCAGGCGGTAACCTGGCTGCTGAGCCGCTTTCAGGAAAGGGAAGAATTCCGGCGGGTGTCAATTGGTTTAGGCGACGGTCCGAACGATGCCCCGCTGCTCGACACTACCGACTATGCTGTGGTGGTCAAAGGCTTAAATAGAGAGGGCGTCAGGCTGAAGGATAATTCCCCCGAGCGGGTGTATCACACCCGTCAAAGCGGCCCGGACGGCTGGCGTGAAGGGCTGGATTACTGGCTGTCATCGTCCTGACAGCACACCCGGTTGCGCCCTGTTTGCTTCGCCAGATACAGACGACCGTCGGCAATGGATTGCAGATATTCGATATCAAACATCCCTTTCTCATCACTGCTGCTGACGCCAAACGAAGCGCTGATCCGTAGCGTCGCACTTTTGCCAATCAGGATTTCACGACTGTGAATTCTCGCCCGAATACGTTCTGCCATTGCGCAGGCGTCTTCCCGCGACGCGCCAGGCAGGACGATACAAAACTCTTCCCCGCCAACGCGTCCGGCCAAATCCGTTTCGCGAATTTGCGCGCCGATGGTGCCCGCCACGTGGGTCAGCACCCGGTCGCCCGCCTGATGACCGAAGCGGTCATTGATGCGTTTGAAGTAATCGAGATCGAGCTGAATCACCGACACCGACAGGCCCTGAGCCTCACTCTGCTTCGCCGCTTTACCGGCTAAATCGAACAATGAACTGCGGTTGTACAAGCGGGTCAGGCCGTCATGCCACGCCTGCCATTGCAGCGATTCCTGCAACGTGCTCATGTTGCGTACCATCCGGCGAATCACCACCCACGATAAAATCAGCATTGAGGTAAAGAGCGCCCACAGCAGGCCCAGCGCAATTGAAATAGTGCCGAAATCACCGCGCACACCCTCATCAAGATTGTGAATACGCAGCAGGATGCCATCAAAATTGCGTATTTTTTCCCAGTTAACATAACGGGTGGTAAAGCGCAGGCCGCCGCGATCGTCATGCTCAAACGCCTGCGCCAGTTGGGCTTTTTCCGGCGCGCTCAACGGCGATGGGGTGGTCCCCGGCGCCAGAGAGCTGGCGAGCAGGTTCATTTTGCGGTCGTACAGACGGTATTCGCCTTCGGCCTCACCCTGAATGGCGGTGGTCAGCAGCTGCTTCATTTGCGCCAGGGAAAACTCAATCGCCAGCACGCCGTGCCAGTAATGTTCATAATCCACGGGCAGCGAAACGGCTACACGGCGGACTTCGCCTTTTGGCATGTCGGCCATCCAGCTTAACCAGCGAATACCCCGCTGTGGATTATTGTGTTCAGTATGCGCGGTAAACCACGGGCTGGTGACCAGGGCGTAATACTGCTCGACCGTCTCATCATTGCTGCCCAGCGGATTGTTAGCGATAAAAAAACCGGCACGCGACACATATATCATTTGCTGCGTCGTGCGTTTAAGGGTGGTGGAGAGTCGCAGCAGATAGCCCACTTCCAGCGTGGCGGTCAATTCGTTACCGAGCAGCGTGTTATCGCGCGAGAGGAGGGTCGTTTCATCGACGAAGGCATCGGAAACGCCGTGCACCGGTAGCGTGCGGCGGTTGTCCAGAGAAATGGACCACTGATGCAGCGCGCGCTTGCGCTGAAACTCCGCATCGGCACGGTTGATCCCTTCGAAAGTCAGCGGCGTGCGAAGAGCCGCCTGCATACCGTTGCGGTAAAACGTCAGCCGATCAATGTTGATTTGCAGCTGGTTGTTGAATTCATGCGCCACGTTTTCCAGCGTGTTGCGCTGGCTGGAAATATAGGCGTCTTCAAGAACGGCCACTTCGCGCCAGGTCAGCAGCGTCGAAAACAGCAGCACGACAAAAAAACAAACATTCACCACCCGACCCGGGTTGCTGTAACGGCTGAGTCTATTCAGCCAGCGCGGATTTTCCACTCGTGTAACGTGGTGCACTCAAACTCCCTGAACATTCCCTGATACTGCGTCACGACCAACGAAAACGCCCGGCATTAGCCGGGCGGGGTCGTTATGCCTCATCTTGAATCCGCCTATCTCCCGGCATGAGTTCGTCTTCGCGGAACGCTTCCCGCTTAACGCCAAACCCATCATACCAACGGCATTCAATCATTCCGCTGGCATAGCCGGTGACAACCATACGCGGCCCACCCATTTTCGGCTTAACTTCATCACTGACCAAAAAGACCATGACTGCCTCCGGTATCAGAGTGAAACTGTTTCACGATAGCTGAAAATGACGGGCTTTGCGTAGTCGCTAAAAAATATTTACGTAGCCGAACGCAGCCGCGAGACCAGGTTGACGCCCGTCAGAACAACCGCGCCAACCACAAAACCGAAGATCAAATTAAACAACGTTGGCGCGAGCAGTGCAACGATGCCACCCTGCTCTGCGGCAAAATGTTCAATGAGATGATGTAAAGGCGCGATACCGTGAACCACGATCCCGCCGCCGACTAAAAACATCGCCAGCGTCCCGACTACCGTCAGAACTTTCATCAGTAACGGCGCGATAAACAGCAACGCTTTGCCCACCGTCTGCGCGATGGCGCTGGTTTTCTCCACCAGCCAATAGCCCATGTCGTCAAGTTTAACAATCACGCCCACCAGGCCATATACGCCAACGGTGACAAGGATGGCAATGCCGGAGAGGACAAGGACCTGGTTGAGCAGCGGTGCATCAGCCACAATGCCGAGCGTAATCGCCACGATTTCGGCAGACAGAATGAAATCCGTGCGCACCGCGCCTTTTACTTTATCGCGCTCAAACTCCACCGGGTCCTGTTTGGCGATCGTTGCCAGGCGCTGCTTGCGCTCCTCTGGCTCTTCTTTGTGCTTGCGCGCGTGCAGAGAATGCAGCACTTTTTCTACACCTTCAAAGCACAGGAACGCCCCGCCAATCATCAGAAGTGGCGTGATGGCCCACGGTAAAAAGGCGCTAATTAACAACGCCAGCGGCACGAGGATCACCTTATTCAGGAATGACCCTTTCGCTACGCTCCACACCACCGGCAACTCACGATTGGCGCGCACACCCGATACCTGCTGCGCGTTGAGCGACAAATCATCCCCCAGTACTCCGGCGGTTTTTTTCGCCGCCAGTTTGCCCATCAGCGAAATATCGTCCAGCAGCGTGGCAATATCGTCGAGTAAGGTTAAAAGACTGCTTCCGGCCACGTGATGCTCCTTCCGTTTTTCATGCTTCAATTTGCCCTACAGTATGAAGCAAAAGACGCCGCGCGCCCATGCATACAAAGTGTCAACAAAAATACAACATAGCTTGCGAATTAAAACGCTCGCCAGACGGTTAGTTTTCCCGTTAACGTTTGACGCAAATGCCGACGCTTTCTGGCGGTGGCTTATCTGGTAGTTTTCGACTCGCTGATTGCCATAGATGCCTATATGTCTCTTATTCGCAACGTCGCTCCAGCGTTCACCACCCGCTACGCCTTGTGAGCAGGAGAAGTAACCGCCAGCGGCGCAATGCCCTGAGTGTCGATCTGCGCGCTGCCTTCGCCGCCGCAGATCCACTCTTCCAGCCTGTCCGTTAACGCCGTATCACTGAGTTTCCGTTTTCCTCGCAGCGCACATTCCCAGACCACCAGCACCCGCCAGCCCTGCTGCTGGAGCAATGCTATATCGCGGGCGTCTCGCGCCACATTTTTGCCCATTTTTTGCAGCCAGAAGTCGGTCCGTGTTTCGGGGACTTTAAACAGATAGCAGTCGTGATGATGCCAGAAACAGCCGTGCGTAAAGAGAATACAGCGGTAATCGGAGAGGACAAAATCGGGGCGTCCGGGCAAGGTCGCATCCTGGACGGTGTAATCAAAACCCGCGTCGTTCAGCAATGCGGCAAGGCGTTTTTCAATGGCGGTATTCTGCGTGCCGATGGCACGCATATTTTTGCTTCTTGTGGCGGGGTTATGAACGTCCGCCATCGGCTTTCTCTGCCTGACGCAGTTCCACCGCCTGCAAAATGCGGGATTTGAGCAATTTCGCTACCGCCGCAAATGCGGGAACCACCACCGAGTTGCCAAACTGGCGATAAGCCTGAGTATCGGACACCGGAATGCGGAACTGATAACCCTGCGGCGATTCAAAGCCCATCAGGCGCGCACATTCGCGCGGCGTCAGACGACGCGGACGTCGCTGCTGATTATGCGGATCGTCAAAATTCTGCTCACCGAGCGCCTTGTCCCATCCTCTATCGATGAGGATCTCCGCACCGTCTTTGTAATAACGTGCGGAAAGCGTGCGCGCCACGCTGCCAGGTCGGGTCGGATCAACCAGCCCATAGCCAAAACCGTTGCCGCGCGCCTGATGCTTTTTGGCATAGCGATACAGGTATTTCCACAGCACCGGGGTGAGGATAAATTTGGTGTCAACCGTGGGCTCAAGTAATTCACCAAACGTTGGGCGACGTTCCGGATACAGCGCGGGTAAATCACGGAGCGTGAAGCCCTGATGCAGCTTCTGATCCCGACGAAAACCCACCAGCACGATGCGTTCGCGGTGCTGCGGCAGGAAATGCTGACCGTCGATGATTTTCGGATCATCAGCGCCCATTTCCGCAGAATCAGACACATCGTAGCCCAGGGCATCTAACGTTTGCATGATGATGTGGAAGGTTTTACCCCCGTCGTGGCTTTTCAGGTTCTTGACGTTTTCCAGCACAAAAATGGCCGGACGACAGGCATCAATGATCCGCGCCACGTCAAAAAACAGCGTGCCTTGCGTATCGCAGGCAAAGCCGTGCGCCCGTCCCATCGCATTTTTCTTCGACACGCCCGCCAGCGAAAACGGCTGACACGGAAAGCCCGCCAGCAACACGTCGTGCTGCGGGATAACGCGACGAATATGCGCCGCAGCTTCGCTGTCGCTGACGTCTGCTTTGTGGCTGAGCGTCACGTCGCGGATGTCTTCATTAAACTGATGTTCAGCCGGGTCGCAGTACCAGTTGGCTTTATAGGTGCGAACGGCGTGCTTGTTCCATTCGCTGGTAAACACGCACTGGCCGCCGATGGCTTCAAAGCCGTTGCGGATCCCGCCGATGCCGGCAAATAAATCGATAAAGCGAAATGAAGTGGGATGCGCGGAAGGCTGCGGCAGCAGTGCCGCCAGCCGGGAAAACTCATTATCACCCAGGCGGCGATTGATTTTCCCGTTGTCGGTCGCGCGCTTCAAAATTGCCGGGCTCCAGTGCTGTTCTCCCACGGCGTTGAGCGTTGCCACGAGGGTTTTTAAATCGTATATCGTCAGCAGCTGATTCAGCAGTGCCTGTGCGTCTGGCCCGGAATATTCCGCGTCTTGAGAGGGGAGAGTGCGAGTAAGAGTGTGCTGCATTTCAGTAACCGGGACAGACCATTTTCGCTGAGAGTAACACAATTTCCACGGGTGAACTCAGGCGTGCGGCGCAAAACGCGTCAGAATATCCTCATCATATTCCAGATAGTCACCCTGCAACTCTGCGCTGATTTTGGCCATAAACTGCACCAAATAGCGGGCATTGTGCACGGCCAGGGCTTTACCCTGCTCAGTTTGCATGGTGGCCGGGAGTCGAAGGAGTTTGTTCTGAAAATGATCGAGGGCGTATCGCTGATCATTAAGCGGACGGGAATCAGCAAACGGATCGTCGGCGTTGAACAGGGAAACATTTAAGCGGCCCGCCACGGTAAACACCCGCGCCAGACCAATAGCCCCCAGCGATTCCAGCCTGTCGGCATCCTGTACAATTTTGGCTTCGCGCGTGGTTGGCATGATGTTGGCGCTGTGACTGTGCGCTTCAATCGCATGCGCCACAGCAGGATAGAGAGATTCGGGGAAATCAGGGAAATCGTCGCGCAGGATGGTCAACGTTTTTTGCGCCGCCATTATCGACGAACGACTGCGTTGCGGATGATTTTTCGGCAGGCTGACGATGTCATGAAAATAACAGGCCGTCAGGATGACGCGCTCATTGACCTTTTCGCCCTCAGACAAGCGTTGAGAGGTGGCCCAGACACGGCGAAAATGCGAAATATCATGGGCAGCGTCGTCATTATCGTGATGCTGGATCAGCCAGTTTTCAAAGCGTTGTTGCCAGGATTGCACTGTCATTACTCCCTCATTCTTCAGCAATGGAGGTGTGAGGATAGCAGTTCTGCAAATAGTCTGCTTTCACACTTTATTTTTCTGCCCCTCTATGAAAATATCCCCTGCCTTTTGTTGTTTTTACACTGCACTCACTTTTATTATCGTTAATAATGACCTGACAAAATATTTTGTCAGGTTTTTTTTGCTTTTTTCGATAAGCACAACGATTAGTTAAAATACACTCATTGATTTGGTGAATCATATTTAAAGCAATCACTAAAAGAGTGATAAAAAATCATAAAAAACAATGAATAACCATCATGAATAACAACCGGATATTTCATTAAGATAATATATGCAAACGCACACAGAAACCATTGAAGTTGATTTTAATAATTTACTTACGCCTTTTATTTAAATTAAACTGAACTCAGTAGCGATTATCATTTTGAAGCCTGGATAGCGCTGCTTTCATTCATAAAATAAACCATTCAAAGGAATGTATAATGAAAAGAAATGTATTGGCAATTCTCGTGCCGGCCTTACTGTTGGCTGGCGCAGCAAATGCGGCTGAGATTTATAATAAAGACGGTAATAAACTGGATTTATACGGCAAAGTTGATGCCCGTCATCAGTTCTCAGACAATGCAGGCGACGATGGCGATGCGACCTACGTGCAAGTAGGTTTCAAAGGTGAGACCCAGATTACGAATGATCTCATTGGATTTGGCCAGTGGGAATACAAAATGATGGCCAACAACACGGAAGATAACGGTGGCAATACTGCGTGGACGCGTCTGGCGTATGCCGGTCTGAAATTCGGCGACTACGGATCCTTCGATTACGGCCGTAACTACGGCGTAGTGTACGATGTGGAAGCCTGGGCCGATATGCTGCCGGTATTCGGTGGCGACTCCTACTCCTGGACCGACAACTATATGGTTGGTCGTGCTAACGGTCTGGCGACTTACCGCAACTCTGACTTCTTCGGTCTGGTCGATGGCTTGAGTTTCGCCCTGCAGTATCAGGGCACTAACGAAGACACCAATGCAAACGAAGATCAGGAAGGTACCAATAACGGTCGTGATGTTCGCTTCCAGAATGGCGACGGCTACGGTCTTTCCACTGTCTACGATTTCGGTATGGGTCTGAGCGTAGGCGCCGCCTACTCCTCCTCTGACCGTACCAACAAGCAGGAAGGTGCAGGTGCCGGCAACAATCGTTACAGCAAATATGCCGGTGGCGAAGAAGCCCAGGCGTGGACCATCGGTGGCAAATACGACGCCCACCAGGTTTATCTGGCGATGATGTACTCCGAAACCCTGAACATGACGCCATACGGTGATGAAGGCATCGCGAACAAAACGCAGAACTTTGAAGCCGTGGCGCAGTATCAGTTCGACTTCGGCCTGCGTCCGTCCTTAGCGTGGGTCTATTCAAAAGGTGTTGATCTTGGCGGTAATATCACCGGCAATGGCAATATTGATTACGTTGACCAGGATCTGGTGAACTACATCGATGTGGGCGCGTATTACTACTTCAACAAAAACTTCACCACCTACGTTGATTACAAAATCAACCTGCTGGATGGCGATGACGATTTCTACAACGACAACGGGATTTCTACCGATGACGTTGTTGGCGTTGGCATGATTTACCAGTTCTAACTGATGTCCTCCCTAATCAGGCCCGCCGTGAGCGGGCTTTTTTGTGCCTGCATTTCAGAAAACAAGGTCGGAAATCACCACGCAGGATCACATTAACAGCATATTATCTTGTTATAAAATGCGTAATCCATAATAATATCGGTGTTTTTCATCTTTACCGTGCTAACACACTGGAGGTATGGCACCGACGACATTCCACCTCCCCCCATTACAACAATCACTATTCCTCTATTTCCGCCAGTGAGATCCTTATGAAAAAGCGCCGGGGCAGTTTGATTTTTTTTGCAACGTTATTGCATCTCTCGCCTGTATCCGCCGTCCTGTTACAACAGGGTGACGTAAAATTCACTATCGATCCGGCCACGCTGCAAATCAGCGCTGACGCCGTGGTCGTAAACAACCCTCAACCGACGCAAAAAGTCAGCGAACTCCAGGCATCCTCCGCGCAGGCAAACTGGCGCTGGCCGGATCGCAACATTCAGATTACGGCCAAACCAGACGGCCCGGATCTGTACCTGACTATCCGCAGCGATCGGCCGCAGGCCGTCAACTGGTTTAGCCTGCCGCCTCACTTCAGCACTCTGCAGCTGCCGATCGGCGAAGGCAGCCGCATCCCGCTGGATAATGTCCAGTGGCTGACGTATCTGACCACCGCCCTTTCCACTGTCGACACTAATTTCGATTTGAAACTGCCGTTCTGGGGTCTGGAGCAACAAGGAATGACCTACAGCTGGCTGCAATTGACCCCCTTCAGCAATCAAATTTCTTTTACGATGACGGGTAATCAATTAGCGATGCAGAGCTCGCACGCGTTCAATCGCTTTAATCAGCAGCAGTCCTTCGATGTGTTACTGCATGTCGGAACGACGCCGCTGTCGGGTGCCATTCGCTATCGCGAATATCTGCAACAAAGTCATCAGTTCAGTTCGCTGCGCGAGAAAATGGTCACCGCGCCGGAAGGCAAAAAGCTGATTGGCGCGACGCACATTTATTTGTGGGGCAACACGCTGCTGGCTCAGGAAGATGTCAAAAACTGGCCGGGCCTGATTGACTATCTGCGGTCACCTGCGGGCGCGAAAATCTGGCAGAAGATGACAGCTGAAGACAGAAAGGCGATTGAAAAATTACCGGGTCACGCGCCTGGCGACTGGCAAAAACTGTCTCTGACAGACGCCATCAACCGCGCGCTGGTGGCCCTGGCGCCGCTGAATGTTACGCCCGAAAGCCCATCATTTTTGACGGCGCAGCAGCAGCAAGCGGTTAAAGTGCGCCAGCTGGCTCAGCAATTGCTGGGGGACTATCTTGCGCCACCAGAGCAGTGGGGACCCGGCTTGTCTGACCCGGTGATCGCGGCATTGAAGAAAGCAGGTTTAGAACGCCTGTGGCTGGGCACCGATAACTGGACCGTCGATTTCCTGCATCCGCAAGCGGTTGAGCGCGCAAAAGAAGCAGGCTATCTGATCGGGAGTTACGACTCTTATGATACCGGCATTCCGCCGGGCGTGAATGACAGCTGGCTCACCGCGCAGCTACCACATGAAATTACGGAAAAATGCGCCATCGTTCGCGCGGACGGCACCAAATTGCCGGGCTTCGGCGGCGACGGTTACTATCTCAACCCAGGCTGCATATTGCCCTATTCTCAGGCCAGAATGCGTGAGCTGATTCAGCTCAGCGGCTTAAACAGTCTGTTCCTCGACGTGGACGGAACCGGGATGGTTTCGGACGACTACCAGACGGAGCATCCGACGGGGGCGGCTCAAATGGCCGCCGATCGTAACGCGCGCATGGCCTGGTTCAGTAATACCCTCAAATTGCCGTTGGGCTCAGAAGACGGCAATGCGGTAACCGCCCGCCACATTATGTTTGCGCACGGAACGGAAACCTGGGGATTTGGCTGGGGTGACAAGGATATGCGGCAAAACAAAGCGTCGCCTTACTATCTCGGCATCTGGTGGCCGAGCGCGCAACCGGCAACATTTTTCAGCCCGGCGAAGGTAAAACCGCTTTATCGTACCGTGATGTTCGACCCGCGCTATCGCCTGCCGTTGTACCAGGCGGTGTTCCATGATGCGGTGATCGCCACCCACCACTGGACCTATGACAACCTCAAATTCAGCGATGTGAAAACCACGCGCGCGCTGCTGAGCGAGCTGTATAATACGCCGCCGCTTTTCAACCTCAGTCGAAGCACGCTGAAAGAAAGATTACCGGAAGTCATTAAAGCCGATGCCCGTTTCCGCGTATTGCATGAAGCGCTGTGGGATAAAGCGCTGACGGGGTTCCAATGGCTGGATAAAGAGGGCTGGGTGCAGCAAACAACATTTAGCGATGGATCGGTGCTGACCGCGAATTTCAGCGATAAAACCGTCGACGGACTGGCGGCACACACTCTGAAGGCGACGCTTGCCGATGGACGCACGCTGAATTTTGAGCACTAACGAGGACTGAACAAAGGCAGATGTGGTCATCAGACATTTCTGCCTTTTTGCTTTACGCTATGGGCACGACGTAGAGGTGAGTCCGCGAGGACTATACTGGATCAAGAAACAGGTCGACGGGAAGTCAGGATTTTCTCAACAAAATTTCATAGATTGTATCAATGAGATTTTGGTCACTGAAACGAAACGGTGTAAGTGATTGAATAGTGGCGGAGAGAGGGGGATTTGAACCCCCGGTAGAGTTGCCCCTACTCTAGTTTTCGAGACTAGTCCGTTCAGCCGCTCCGGCATCTCTCCGCTGAGTGGTTGCCATGATGCCAGGTTCTTTGGCATTTTAACAGACCCTGTCCCTTCAATTGATATCAAGTGACGAGTTTGCGAGCAAAGCGATGATTAAATGGCCCTGGAAAGCACATGACGCTCCCCTTAGCGAGGATATTCCTTGGGAGCAGGCACTTGCCATTCCTGTCCTGGCGAGTCTTTCACCGGAAGAACAGCTCAGACTCACTCAGCTGGCGGACCGTTTCCTGCAGCATAAACGCCTTGTTCCTTTGCAGGGGCTTGAACTGGACCCACTGCAAACGGCGCGCATCGCGATGCTGTTTTGTCTGCCTGTGCTTTCTCTCGGGATCGAGTGGCTCGACGGTTTCCATGAAGTACTGATTTACCCTGCCCCGTTCGTGGTCGACGACGAGTGGGAAGATGATATTGGCCTGATCCACAGCCAACGCGTGGTGCAGTCTGGGCAAAGCTGGCAACAGGGTCCGATTGTGCTGAACTGGCTGGATATTCAGGATTCATTCGACGCCTCCGGTTTTAACCTTATTGTCCATGAAGTGGCGCATAAGCTTGATGTGCGTAATGGCGATCGCGCCAACGGCGTACCGCCAGTCCCCCTTCGCGAGGTCGCAGGCTGGGAACATGACCTCCATGCGGCGATGAACAACATTCAGGATGAAATTGATCTCGTGGGTGAAAGTGCCGCCAGTATCGATGCGTATGCCGCGACGGACCCTGCTGAATGTTTCGCCGTGCTCTCAGAATACTTCTTCAGCGCACCAGAACTGTTTGCTCCGCGCTTCCCCGCGCTGTGGCAGCGTTTCTGTCATTTTTATCATCAGGATCCGCTCCAGCGAATTCGTGAGAATGGCAGTGATGAAAGCATTAATCTGCGCGTAGTACACTAAAACGGCACATTGCCTTTATTTCATGCAATTGAATCAGGTAGTTAAATTTAGGGTTGACACAAAAAAGGCCGCCCTTTAATATGCGCCTCGTTCACACGATTCCTCTGTAGTTCAGTCGGTAGAACGGCGGACTGTTAATCCGTATGTCACTGGTTCGAGTCCAGTCAGAGGAGCCATATTTAAGAAGCCTGCTCAGGAAACTGAGCGGGCTTTTTGCTTATTTAAATCTGATAATCAATCGCCACTTCTTCCGGCTCCATCACCTGTCGTTTGATCTCCTCGACCGACAAGCCCGCATTGCACAGCTCCAGAAAGCGCCAGACATAGTTGCGCTGGAGCTGACCGCGTTTCAGGCCCAACCAGACCGTGTTGGCATCAAATAAATGGTGAGTGTCCAGCCGGGTCAACCGGCCTGTTTCCTGATTATCGCCAGACTGTTCGGCCACCAGCCCAATTCCCAACCCGAGTTCGACATAAGTTTTGATGACGTCGGAATCCTGCGCGCTCAGCACGATATCCGGCACCAGCCCTTTGCGATTAAACGCTTCGTCGATGCGTGACCGCCCGGTGATGCCCTGGCGATAGGTGATGAGCGGCCAGCGTGCGATGGCTTCCAGCGTCAGCGGGACGGTTTGAGTCAGGGGATGCCCTTCCGGCACCAGCAGGTTGTGATGCCAGCGGAACCACGGGAACGCCGCCAGAGTTGGATCATTGCTCAAACGCTCGCTGGCGATGCCGATATCCGCCCCGCCGTTATGCAGCAGCGCGTCAATTTCCTGCGGCGTGCCCTGAATCAGTTCCAGTCTGACTTCTTTGAATAATTCCCGGAACGCCTTAATAACCGGCGGCAAACTGTATCGCGCCTGGGTATGCGTGGTGGCGATGGTCAGCACGCCGGAAGCGTCATTAGTAAACAGGTCGGCAAGACGACGCACATTGCTCGCCTCGTTAAGGATACGCTCAGCAATGACCAGCAGCGCTTTGCCAGGCTCGGTCATCCCGAGCAGGCGCTTGCCGCGACGGATGAAAATCTCAATACCGAGCTCTTCTTCCAGCTCGCGAATGTGCCGGCTCACGCCGGACTGCGAGGTGTAAAGCATGTTGGCGACTTCGGTCAGGTTGTAATCCTGCCGCGCCGCCTCGCGAATAATTTTGAGTTGCTGGAAATTCACCCTTTCCTCCAGAGGCCTGCAGATATAACGCTATTGTTAGAGTCTGCGCCTCTGGGGAACAAATAATAAAAACCCGCAACTTATGCTTTTAAAGCATAACGCTTAGCTGACCATCAGCAGTTCGCGATTCTCCAGCGAAGGACGGCTGACCAGCGACATCAAAATATCTTTCACCGCATTAGCCTGCGGAGACAGCGACCCGCGGGCCGACATGTTCAGCGACAGCGGTAAACTCATTGACGGCGTGGTGATGCGCGCCATCCAGCCGTTAGCCGCACCGCACAGCGAACGCGCAGCAGACTCCGGCAGCACCGTCACCCCCATTCCGCTGGCAATTGCGGCGGTCAGGGTCGAGAGCGATTCAATTTCGCCGATAATTTTCGCCGTCAGACGACGCAGCGAAAAGGCTTCATCGACCCGCGCCCGCACCGCGCTGTAGTCGCGCGGCAGGAAAAGATTCATCTCAGCAATCGCCGCCAGGTCCACGCTCTGCCCTGGACAATCGCGAGTGCCGACCAGCCACAAATCTTCTTTCAGCAATTGCTGGCTGGTAATCCCGGCCACCGGTGAACGCTCATACAGCACCGCCATATCGAGCTGCCCGCCGAGCAGTTTATCGTTCAGCACGGTGCCGCTGTTTTCATGCAGATACACCGTGACTTCAGGCAATTCGTTACGCACCGCCTGAAGCAGCGGCATGGTAATGGATGATGCGGCGGTGCCCGGGGCGAGCCCAATCGACACCTGGCCGCTCAGGGTCTGACCGATATTACACACCGCCATCTGTGCTTGTTCGCACTGCCGCAAAATTGTCCGCGCATGGGTGTAGAGAATTTTACCGGCTTCTGTCGGCGTCACTCCCCGTTTGGTGCGGATAAGGAGCTGCTGATCCATCTCGCCTTCCAGCGTAGCCACCTGCTGGCTTAATGCGGGTTGAGCGATGTGCAACACCTCAGCAGCCTGAGTCAGGCTACCGATATCGACGATTTTTACGAAGTATTTAAGTCGTCTTAAATTCATTTTGCCTCCAGTTCGGGATGCCAGTGCCAACGCCGGCGATTCAGTAGCCGGAGGTGTTGCAATATGCTTGCCAGTTTTTGACCATCCGGACAAGAAGGCCCAGACAGGCCGCAGAATAAGAGATGCTAATAATTTCGCTGCTTTTAGTAATCCGTTCCCTGATTGCTCTACGCCCCATCAGGGAACGAGGTGCACCAACTCAGTGCGCCCTGTGCTAATTTTCAGCAATTGCGTGTGTTTTGCTGAAATTGTCAGCAATCAAACACAAGGAGTGCATACAAGCTTTGACATGCTGCTCAGGCATCGCTACTATTTGCCCCGTTCAAACGATTCCTCTGTAGTTCAGTCGGTAGAACGGCGGACTGTTAATCCGTATGTCACTGGTTCGAGTCCAGTCAGAGGAGCCATATTTAAGAAGCCCGCTTAAGGAAACTTAAGCGGGCTTTTTGCTTTTATCGAATAGCCTTTCCTGGAGCGGCTTACACACTCTTCAGAGGTTACAGGCGCATCTGTACGCCTGTAACGCGGTAAACGCCCGCCAGCCTCTACAGACGATTATTCAGGCTTTTGGCCCTGAACTTTAGCAATGTAGGCTTTCACCACCTGATAAACATAATCCTGACAGGCCAGCCCCGTTTGCGGGTCATAGGCTCCCTGATTGGTAATGTTGTTCGACAGGATCCGGATCCCCACAAACGGAATGTTAAAGGCCGCGGAAATCTGCGCCGCGGAGGCGGTCTCCATCTCTTCGACGGAAGTCTGATAGTTACTGTGGAATGCGTGGATGCGGTCCAGTTCACTGTTCCACATATCGGCTGACCCGATAACCCCTTCCACGACGTTGCCCTTCTTATAGCTCTCTTTCACGCTTTCCGCCACGGAGAGAAGCTGTGCGTCTGCCGGGAATTTACGGATTGTATGCGGGGTCTTATCCTCACCTGCACTCCCCTTCGAGGCCAATAGATCCATCGGTTTCCATTGTAATGGGTCGCTGCCCTCGCCCATCTGCTTGCGAGGTGTTTTAAACGCCCCCAGGTTAACCGAGTATTTGCCTAATACAATGTCATACACTTTCAGTGCCGGGTCATGCCCGCCAGCGGTTCCCTGGTTAATGATAGCCACCGGGTGAAACTGCGTCGCAGCAATAGCCGTGGCCGCAGAGGCATTAGACATCCCTTTCAGGGTCTCAGAAACCACGACCGGATAACCATCAACCGTCCCGCGCCAGAAGCGCCAACCGCCAATATCCAGCTCTTGTGGATTATCAAGCCGTTGGGCGAAACGCTCTGCTTCGACGGGCATCGCCCCCTGGATAACAATCGGCCCTGTGACACGCTGCTGAGCCAAACTTAACGAAGAGACTGCCATGCAGCACGCTGCCACGGACATCACGATTGTCTTATTATTCATCACCACGACTTCCCTATTAAAAGCAAACGATTACCTTAACTAAAATCAAACCGTTAAGAAATATTTTTTTGCGTCACCACGGGTTCGTTATGGCGGTTTGATATCCCGGGACAACGATATCGTTTTTTAGAATGTCCTCATTCTTCAGTTTTTTCCGCTGGCTTTTGTTTCACATTCCTGTGACATACTATCGGGTAACACCGCAGAGCTGAATGAAGGAGCGAATGATGAATAATAAGGGTGCCGGTCTGACCCCGGAACAAGCGCTGAAACAACTCGATGCGCTCTACAACCAATCGGTGACTGCGCTACGTGAAGCCATTGGCCGCTTTATTAACGCTAACGTTCTGCCCGACAGCGAACAGCGTGCGAAAGGGTTATTTGTTTACCCTGCACTGTCCGTTTCCTGGGATGGCGAAGCGCATAATGCGCTGAAAACCCGCGCCTGGGGCCGTTTTACCCACGCCGGTTGCTACACCACCACCATTACCCAGCCGACATTATTCAGCCCGTATCTCCTGGAACAGCTGACCTCGCTATATCAGGATTACGGCGCGCACATCACCGTCGAGCTGTCGCAGCATGAAATTCCGTATCCTTATGTGATTGACGGCTCCACGCTGACGCTGGATCGCTCGATGAGCGCCGGTCTGACGCGCCATTTCCCGACTACCGATCTGGCGCAGATTGGCGATGAAACTGCCGATGGTCTGTTCCATCCAACGGAACAGTACCCGCTGTCGCATTTTGACGCCCGCCGTGTGGATTTCTCCCTCGCCCGACTGCGCCACTACACCGGCACGCCGGTCGAACATTTCCAGCCGTTCGTCCTGTTCACCAACTACACCCGCTATGTGGATGAGTTTGTCCGCTGGGGATGCAGCCAAATTCTCGATCCGGACAGCCCGTATGTCGCCCTTTCCTGCGCCGGCGGCGTGTGGATCACCGCCGATACCGAAGCGCCGGAAACCGCCGTGTCCGATCTGGCGTGGAAAAAGCACCAGATGCCCGCCTGGCACCTGATTACCAAAGACGGTCAGGGCATTACGCTGATTAACATCGGCGTTGGCCCGGCGAATGCCAAAAACATTTGCGACCACCTGGCGGTACTGCGCCCGGACGTGTGGCTGATGATTGGTCACTGCGGCGGCCTGCGTGAAAGCCAGACCATTGGCGATTACGTACTGGCCCACGCGTATCTGCGTGACGACCACGTGCTCGACGCCGTTCTGCCGCCGGACATTCCGATTCCAAGCATCGCCGAAGTGCAGCGCGCGCTGTATGACGCCACCAAACAGGTCAGCGGCATGCCCGGCGAAGAAGTTAAACACCGTCTGCGTACCGGTACCGTCGTGACCACTGATGACCGTAACTGGGAGCTGCGCTATTCCGCCTCCGCGCTGCGCTTTAACCTCAGCCGCGCCGTGGCGATTGACATGGAAAGCGCCACCATTGCCGCGCAGGGTTACCGTTTCCGTGTGCCGTACGGCACCTTACTGTGCGTGTCGGACAAACCGTTGCACGGCGAGATTAAACTGCCGGGCCAGGCGAACCGCTTCTATGAAGGGGCCATTTCCGAGCATCTGCAGATAGGCATTCGCGCCATCGATCTGCTCCGTGCGGAAGGCGACAAACTGCATTCGCGTAAGCTGCGCACCTTCAACGAACCGCCGTTCCGTTAAAAATCAGGATAATAACAATGCAACCGACATCAACTCTTTCTGCCTTGCGTACTTACCTTCGCACGCATGCGCTGGATGGCATGATTGTGCCACGTGCCGATGCGTGGCAGAGCGAATACGCCGCGCCGCATGATAATAAACTGGCGTGGCTGACAGGTTTTACCGGCTCTGCGGGTGCCGCTCTGGTGCTTCAGGACTGCGCGCTGATTCTGGTGGATGGCCGATATCAGGTCCAGGTCCGCAATGAAGTCGATGTGCAGGCCTGGGAAATCCATCATTTGCATAATGCGCCGCTGGAGACGCATCTGCCCGCCGGAAGCCGCATTGGATTTGATCCGATGTTGATGGTGAACAGCCAGTTTGACGCCCTGAGCGCCACCGGGTGCAAACTCGTGCCGCTGGCTGACGATCCGTTTGCTGCAATCTGGCATGACCGCCCTGCTGCGCCAAATGGTGCCATCCGCGAAATGCCGCTCGGCGTCGCGGGCGAAAGCAGCGACGACAAACGCGCGCGTGTCGCTGCGATTCTGGATACTCACGGCGCGGATTTTCTGGTCGTCACCCAGCCGGACAATATCGCCTGGCTGCTCAACGTTCGCGGGGCGGATATCGCCACTAGCCCGGTGCCACTGTCCTTCCTTTTATTAAGCCGCAACCAGGATGTGGAGTGGTTTGTCGATGCCGGAAAAACGTCCGGTTTACCACAGACTCTGCTCTCCAGCCTGACGCTGTCGCCAATAGACCAACTGGTGCCACGCTGCCAGCAGATTGCTGGCGGGAAGCGCATTCAGCTTGATGCCGACAGTGCGCCGGTTGCGCTGCGTTTTGCCGTAGAACAGTACGGCGGCGAGGTGCACTGGGCCGCAGACCCGATCACGCTTATCAAAGCGACCAAGAACAGTGTCGAGCTGGAAGGTTATCGCGACAGTCACCAAAAAGACGGTGCCGCGTGGGTGAATTTCCTCGCCTGGCTGGCGCACGAAGTTCCGGCGCGTCTGACGGCTGGAAACCCGCTGACGGAGCTGGAAGCGCAGGCCAAACAGCTCACCTTCCGCGAGCAGCAGGAAAACTTTATCGAGTCGAGTTTTGACACGATTTCTGCCGCGGGGGCAAACGCCGCGATGTGCCATTACCACTCCAGCGAAACCACCAACGCCGCGATCACCGCCGACAGCTTCTATCTGAACGATTCTGGCGGTCAGTACCATAACGGCACAACCGATGCCACACGAACCCTGGCATTTGGCCCGTTAGATCCGCAGCGTAAATTACACTACACCGCGGTGCTGAAAGGGTTTTTATCGTTAATCACTTTGCAGTTCCCTGCGGGCAGCTTTGGGCATCAGATCGATGCGTTTGCACGCCGTCATCTGTGGGAGTTGGGGATTGATTTCGATCACGGTACCGGGCACGGCGTCGGGCATCAGTTGCTGATCCACGAAGCGCCGCACCGAATCGCGAAAAAGGTCAACCTGTGGCCGCTGGTAGCGGGCAACATCATGACCATCGAGCCGGGGTATTATCTGGAAGGTGAATACGGGATCCGCATCGAGAATCAGGTGGAGGTGATCGATGGCATGCCGGGATTCTGCCGCTTCGCATCGCTGACGCTTATCCCAATCGACATCAGTCAGGTTGAGCTCAATCTGCTCACCGACCGCGAAAAGCAGTGGCTGGACAATTACCACCAGCAGGTGCGTGAAGTGCTTTCTCCACGCGTCGACAGCGATGCCCGTCCGTGGCTGTTCGCCGCAACGGCTCCGGTTCGGGTGCAGGTAAGTTAAGGCCATCTCAACGCCCGGCGGCGCAGGCTTGCCGGGCCTACGGTTCAGTGCAGCATTTTGAATTTGTCGGCCTGATAAGGGTAAGCGCAAAAAAGCAAAAAGCCCGCTCAGTTTCCTGAGCAGGCTTCTTAAATATGGCTCCTCTGACTGGACTCGAACCAGTGACATACGGATTAACAGTCCGCCGTTCTACCGACTGAACTACAGAGGAATCGTGTGAACGGGGCGCATATTATCGATGCGCCCGCGCCTTGTCAAAGGCTGTTTTTCACAATTTTAATCGTTTGCCGATTTCTTCCACAGACTGGGTAAAAATCACTCCCAGGCCCGCTCCGCTTTTGCTGCATCGAATTGCGGTGGTGGCTTGCGGAAGCGTCCGGTGAGGTACGCCAGATACAGTAAACCGACGCCGGCCCACACCAGACCCAGCGTTAAGGACGTCGCTTCCAGGTTTATCCACAACACGGCGACAGTGGCGGCACCAATCAGCGGCAGGATCAGGTAATTCACCTTATCTTTCCAGGTTTTGTTACGCCCTTCACGACGCCAGAAATGGTTGAACACTGACAGATTTACGAAGGTAAACGCCACCAGCGCACCAAAGTTAATCAACGCCGTCGCAGTCACCAGGTCGAAGAACAGCGCCGACAGCGAAACCACGCCGACCATCAGCACGTTCAGCGCCGGAGTGCGCCATTTCGGATGCACGTAACCGAAGTATTTTTCCGGGAACACATTATCACGGCCCATCACGTACAGCAGGCGCGACACACTCGCATGTGATGCCAGACCAGACGCCAGCGTGTTCACAAAGGTGGTGCAGAGGAAAATCGACTGGAACAGCTTGCCGCCAACGTACAGCGCTATCTCCGGCAGTGCGGCATCCGGGTTCTTGAAGCGGCTGATATCCGGGAAGAACAGCTGCATGAAGAACGACGCCACAATGAAGATTATCCCGCCGTACACCGCCGTCAGGAAAATCGCTTTCGGGATAGTCTTCGCCGCATCCGGGGTTTCTTCAGACAGCGTGGTCACCGCATCAAAACCGAGGAACGAGAAGCAGACTATCGTCGCCCCGGTGATAATCGGGATCAGGTGCGCGTTCTGACTAATGAACGGCTGCAGCGACCAGACGGTACCGACGCCCTCTCCTTTATGCAGCCCTTGCACCACCAGGATGATGAACACCACCATGATGCAAATCTGCACCAGCACGAACAAGGTATTGAAGTTCGCCACCAGGTTGACGCTTTTCAGGTTAGCGGCGGTGAGAATTGCCACAAAGCCGACGACCCAAATCCATGGCGCCACACCGGGGAACAGCGCGGAGAGATAGATTTTCGCCAGCAGGACGTTAATCATTGGCAGGAACAGATAATCCAGCAGCGATGACCAGCCAACCATAAAGCCGACGTGCGGGCTAATGGATTTTTGCGCGTAGGTATACGCGGAGCCCGCCTGCGGGAACTGGCGAACCAGTTTTCCGTAGCTTATCGCAGTAAACAACACACCCGCCAGCGCCAACAAATACGACGCCGGTACATGCCCGTTGCTGATGCCGGAAACAATACCGAAAGTATCAAACACCGACATCGGGGTGAGATAGGCCAGCCCCATCACCACCACCTGCCAGAGTTTTAAAGATTTGCGCAGCTGCGGTTTACCCGCCTGCGACGTGAGTTCGACAGAGGAATTAGTCGCCATGTCGGAGCCCCCCCATGCGCGTCCAGGTTTGCGATAATGTCGTCGTTGTTGCAAACCTGCTTAGCCTGGGGGTGAGTCGTGTCAATAAAGGAGAAAACGTCGGGCAATAACCGGAAGCCGGTCCGTCGTAGTCAATGCGGCAACGGCGTTCACCTTCGCCGTGCGGGTATTTAAACATCTGCATCATCTCATTTCCTCGTCATACAATTTGTCGATTAACTGAAGACCCGTTGCCGCCTGCGCTCCTTTACGCGACGCCGGGAAATGGCAGGTTACCCTGCAAAACGTCCGGCCTGGCTCCGCTCAGACCGTATGATGCTGCTTATTATTTTGCTGTCCGGTATTACATGCTACGCTTACCGGGCCTTCAGGCCGGGAAACGCGCAATCAGGCGTTTTTCAGCATCCACTCAATTTCAGTTTCTGTGATCAGACGCTCAAACTGAATCAACTCGTCGTTCTTGCAGGCATGGTACACATGGCTGAAACGCTCACCCATCAGTTCACGCAGGCTATCGTTCTGCATGAATTCCCACAGCGCATCACTCTGGCGAATCGGGAAAGGCAGACCTTCCTGCTCCAGACCATTGCCCTCCACTTCTTCCTGCAACGGCAACTCATTATCCAGGCCATGCAAAATACCCGCGAGGATTGACGCCATCACCAGATAAGGGTTGGCATCAGCACCCGCTACGCGGTATTCGACACGATGACTGTCACGATCGCCACACGGGATGCGCAGCGCAACGGTACGGTTGTTGTGCCCCCAGGAAGCCTGCGTTGGCACATACATACCCGGCTGGAAACGACGGTAGGAGTTAACGTTCGGCGCTAACAGTGCCATAGATGCAGGCATCAGATCTATCATTCCCGCAAGCGAACGCTTGAGGATGCTCGAATCTTCGCCATCCGCGTCGGCCAGCACGTTTTCGCCTTTACTGTTCAGCATGCTGATATGAATGTGCATCCCGCTACCGGCGTGTTCTTCATACGGTTTTGCCATAAAGGTGGCGTGCATTTTGTGTTTTTCCGCCACGGTACGCACCAGACGTTTCAGCGCCAGCGCATCGTCGCAGGCATCAAGCACGTTATCGGTGTGGTAAAGATTGATTTCGAACTGGCCCGGTGACGCTTCGGCGACTGCGCCATCTGCCGGGATCAGCTGCAATCGCGCTAAATCGTCGATATCGGTCAGCACGTCCGCAAAGTGATTGAGGTTATCAACGGAGTAAACCTGGCTTTGGGTATTACGGTCATCGGTGCCCGGCGCGCAGGGCGGCTGCAGGTAACCTTCATTATCGCGCTGGCGGTCAAGTAAATAGAACTCCAGCTCTACCGCTACCACGGGGAACAGACCGCGCTGGCGCAGCTGCTGCCAGAGTCGATTCAGCACGTTCCGCGGCTCAACGTCAAAGGGAGCGCCATCTTCATCCAGCATGGTCAGCATCATCTGGCCGATAAATTCCGGGTCAGCCGCTGACGGGGTTAAGGTGCCCAGCACCGGCACACAGCTACGGTCCGGTTCGCCCAGCTCTTGTCCAAGACCCGCTTCTTCTACTACGTTGCCGAGGATATCCATCGCAAACACTGACGCCGGGAAATAGCAGCCTTTCTCGATCTTACGCAGGCTGGCGACCGGGATGCGTTTGCCACGGAAGCAACCGTTCAGGTCGGTCAGCAGGACATCAACATATTGGGTATTAGGGTAACGCTCGAGGAAGGTCTTCACTTCACGTGCAAACGCGCTACTTCGTCTCTCTTCGGACTGCTGAACAAAATTCTCAACTTCTACGATATTAGTTTCCATGATTCACCGCCGTTGCTTTGGATGCCGGTCACTGATTTCGACCGTTAAATATAATGTCCACTCATCGACAATGGCGCTAACTAAAATGTTTGTCAAATGTTAAATTGAGTTTGCAAAGAGGTTATCGCACTGCTAGATTGAGAAAATATTGAACGGAAAAGGCCATATGGAATAGTTTTGGCAATAATTTAGTCCAGAATGTGAGGGTGATCATGGGCAATATATTTGACAAGCCAGTTATCGGTGTTGTGATGTGCAGGAACAGGCTTAAGGGTCACCAGACCCAGACTCTGCAAGAAAAGTACCTGAATGCTGTATTAAATGCCGGCGGTTTGCCGATTGCCCTGCCACATGCGCTGGCGGAGCCGGAACTGCTGAATGCCCTTCTGCCAAAACTTGATGGAATATTCTTACCCGGCAGCCCCAGCAATGTGCAGCCGCACCTCTATGGTGAAAACGGCGATGAGCCTGACGCCGATCCTGGGCGTGATGAACTGAGCATGGCGTTGATCACCGCCGGGCTCGAAAGGCGCATCCCCATTTTCGCCATCTGCCGGGGTTTGCAGGAACTTGTTGTCGCCACAGGCGGGACTCTGTATCGTCGCCTGTGCGATCAGCCTCAGTTCCTGGAACACCGTGAAGATTCGGAACTCCCGGTGGAGCAGCAGTACGCGCCATCACACGAAGTTCAGGTTCAAGAGGGAGGATTGCTTTCGAGGTTAATACCGGGTTGCAACACGTTTTGGGTGAACTCATTACACGGTCAAGGCGCGAAAACACTCGGTCCGCTGCTGCGCGTGGAAGCCCGCTCGCAGGACGGCCTGGTCGAAGCCGCCAGTATTCACGATCACCCGTTCGCCCTTGGTGTGCAATGGCACCCAGAATGGAACAGTAGCGAATACGCCCTGTCGCGTTTGTTGCTTGAAGGTTTTATCACCGCTTGTCAGAACCACCTCGCTGAAAAACAGCGACTCTGACCCCTACAGTTAAGGAAATGCCAATATGAGCGATGACGGCCTGGCGCCGGGTAAACGTTTGTCAGCGATCCGCCAACAATTGGGTCTTTCACAACGTCGTGCCGCCGAACTGTCTGGATTAACGCATAGTGCCATCAGCACCATAGAACAGGACAAAGTCAGTCCTGCCATCAGTACCTTGCAAAAGTTGCTGAAAGTTTATGGGCTGTCGCTCTCCGAGTTCTTCGCGGACCCGGAAAAACCTGATGAGCCGCAGGTGGTTATCAATCAGGATGACCTGATTGAAATCGGCAGTCAGGGTGTTTCAATGAAGTTGGTTCACAACGGAAATCCGAACCGTACGCTGGCAATGATCTTTGAGACTTATCAACCGGGCACAACAACCGGGGAGAGGATCAAACACCAGGGTGAGGAGATAGGCACGATACTGGAGGGTGACGTGATTCTGACCATCAACGGTCAGGATTATCACCTCGTTGCGGGGCAAAGTTATGCCATCAATACCGGCATACCTCACAGTTTCAGCAACACTTCAGCAGGCATATGCCGCATCATCAGTGCCCATACCCCCACCACGTTCTGATTTTCATACACTAAATTCGGCCTGAATTTCTCAGGCCATTTTAAACAACGCTTTTTTACAGGATTCATTTCCTGGGGCGTTTTGCAGCCAGATTTTGCCGATAGCAGCAGAGAAAGACCGTTTATCTTATTGAATAAAAAGGAGTCATCATGGACTTTCAGCATCTGAATTACTGGCAGGAAAAAGCGAAAAATATCTCTATAGAAACGCGTTTGTTTATTAACGGCGAATATTGCCAGGCGCAGGACAGCAGCACATTTGAAATTGTTGGCCCCGCCGGACAACGCCCTCTTGCCCAGGTGGCTCGCGGGAAAAAAGCCGATGTGGATATCGCCGTGCGTGCCGCCCGTGACGTATTCGAGCGCGGGGACTGGTCGCAGGCCTCCCCGGCCAAACGTAAAGCCGTGCTGAACACGCTGGCGGATTTAATGGAACAGCATCACGAGGAGCTGGCGCTGCTGGAGACGCTCGACACCGGTAAGCCTATTCGCCATAGCCTGCGTGATGATATTCCCGGCGCGGCCCGCGCTATCCGCTGGTATGCCGAGGCTATCGACAAAGTGTATGGCGAAGTGGCCACCACTGGCGTAAACGAGCTGGCGCTGATTGTGCGTGAGCCAATCGGCGTAGTGGCGGCCGTCGTTCCGTGGAACTTCCCGCTGCTGCTGGCCTGCTGGAAACTGGGTCCGGCGCTGGCGTCAGGCAATAGCGTTATCCTCAAACCTTCTGAAAAATCACCGTTAACCGCTATTCGTCTGGCGCAGCTGGCGAAACAAGCCGGACTGCCGGACGGCGTGTTCAACGTCATCAGCGGCTTTGGTCATGAAGCGGGCCAGGCGCTGTCTCAGCATCCGGATGTCGACGTCATCACCTTCACCGGATCGACCCGTACCGGCAAACAGCTGCTGAAAGACGCAGGCGACAGCAACATGAAACGCGTGTGGCTGGAAGCTGGCGGCAAGAGTGCCAATATCGTGTTCGCCGATTGCCCGGACATTGAAAAAGCCGCCGCCAATACTGCCGCAGGCATCTTCTACAACCAGGGCCAGGTGTGTATCGCCGGTACGCGTCTGCTGCTGGAAGAGAGCATCGCCGACCAGTTTATCACGCTGCTGAAAGAGCAGGCCAAAAACTGGCTGCCGGGTAATCCGCTCGACCCGAATACCACCATGGGCACGCTGATTGATAACGCCCATGCCGACACCGTTCACAGCTTTATTCGCGACGGTGAAACTCAGGGCACGCTGGCGCTGGATGGCCGCGACGGCAAACATCCGGCGGCTATCGGCCCGACTATTTTTGTCGATACCGCGCCAACTGCACGCGTCGGCCGCGATGAAATCTTCGGCCCGGTGCTGGTTGTTACCCGCTTTAAAACCGAAGCGCAGGCGCTGGAGCTTGCCAACGACAGCGAATACGGACTCGGCGCTGCGGTGTGGACCAATGATTTGTCGCGCGCGCACCGTATGAGCCGCCGCCTGAAAGCCGGTTCCATCTTCGTGAACAACTATAACGATGGCGACATGACCGTGCCGTTCGGCGGTTATAAGCAGAGCGGTAACGGACGCGATAAGTCCCTGCACGCCCTGGAAAAATTTAGTGAACTGAAAACTATCTGGATTGCCCTGGAGCCTCTTCATGACTGAACATACCACCAGCTATTACGCCGCGAGCGCCAATCAGTATGAACCTTTTCCGACCCTGAGCGAGTCCGTCACCTGTGACGTGTGCGTGGTCGGTGGAGGTTACACCGGGCTTTCCTCCGCGCTGCATCTCGCCGAAATGGGTTACGACGTGGTGCTGCTGGAATCGGCACGCATCGGTTTCGGTGCCAGCGGTCGCAACGGCGGCCAGCTGGTCAACTCTTACAGCCGCGATATAGACGTTATCGAGCGTACTTACGGCCCGGATTCGGCCAAAATGCTCGGCAGCATGATGTTTGAAGGCGGCAAGATTATTCGCGAGCGCATCAAGCGCTATCAGATTGATTGCGATTATCGTCCAGGCGGCCTGTTCGTGGCGATGAACCATAAACAGCTCGAAACGCTGGAAGAACAGAAAGCCAACTGGGAACGCTACGGTAACACCCAGCTGGAAATGCTGGACGCCAACGAGCTGAAGCGTGAAGTGAACAGCGACCGCTACGTCGGTGCCCTGCTCGACCACAGTGGCGGACATATTCATCCGCTCAATCTGGCGATCGGTGAGGCTAATGCAATTCGCCTGAACGGTGGCCGCGTGTATGAGCAATCGCCAGTGACGAATATTCAACACAGCAGCCCGGCTGTGGTCAGCACTGCAAAGGGCCAGGTGACGGCAAAGTACGTGATTGTGGCGGGTAATGCGTATTTGGGCGATAAACTGGAGCCGGAACTGGCGAAACGCAGCATGCCGTGCGGCACCCAGGTGTTGACCACCGAACCGCTGAGTGAAGACGTCGCGCGTTCGTTGATCCCGAATAATTACTGCGTGGAAGACTGTAACTATCTGCTTGATTATTACCGTCTGACCGGCGACAACCGCCTGCTGTACGGCGGCGGCGTGGTATACGGTGCGCGTGACCCGGCAGATATCGAGCGCCTGGTAATGCCGAACCTGCTGAAAACCTTCCCGCAGCTGAAAGGCGTGAAGATTGACTACAGCTGGACCGGCAATTTCCTGCTGACGCTGTCACGGATGCCGCAGTTCGGGCGTCTGGATAACAACATTTACTACATGCAGGGCTACAGCGGTCACGGCGTGACCTGTACGCATCTGGCGGGACGTTTGATTTCAGAATTACTGCGTGGCGATGCAGAACGCTTTGATGCGTTTGCCAAACTGCCGCACTACCCGTTCCCGGGTGGCCGTACGCTGCGCATTCCGTTCACCGCGATGGGTGCGGCGTATTACAGTCTTCGCGATCGCCTTGGGGTGTAATGCTCTTCATACTTCACGCTACAGGGGCGTTGGCTTCACTCGCTCACCCCTGTCACTTACTCAAGTAAGCTCCAGGGGATGCGCTCAATTGCCGCCTACCTGTAACGCGAATTATTTTGAGCATTGATTGAAGTAACCCGACGCACAGAAAGATCCCTTCTGTGCGTTTTTTTATTGGTTTCTCACGCGCGGGTATTTCCACAGCCAGCGGCCGCTGATCATCCGCCAGTAGAACGCCACGCCGCGCACCGCCCAGTCAAGGAACATGCCGAGCCACACGCCGACCACGCCCCATCCCAGGACAATCCCGAGGAAGTAACCGGCAACCACGCGAGCGCCCCACATGCTAAACATCGACACCCACATGGCGTAACGCGCATCACGCGCACCTTTCAACCCGGCCGGTAACACCCACGACGCAGACCAAATCGGCATAAACGCGGCGTTCAGCCACAGCAACTCTTTCACCACCTCTTTGACATCCGCTTCGTGGGTATAGAAAGAAGCGAACAAACCGGCGAACGGCGCGGTGCCCCAGGCAATGGCGGTCAGCACGATGGTCGACATCCAGAACACATGGCGCAGCTGTTTTTCCGCCTGGCCAATTTGCCCTTTGCCGAGTCGCTTGCCGGTAATGATGGTCGACGCCGAGCCCAGCGCGTTCCCCGGCAGGTTTATCAACGACGCCACCGAAAAGGCGATAAAGTTCCCGGCGATAACGTCGGTGCCCATCCCGGCAACAAACATCTGCGTCAGCAGTTTGCCGCTGTTAAACAGCACCGATTCAATACTCGCCGGAATACCAATCCCCATCACTTCCCAGATAATGGCGAAGTTAAGCGGCTTGATATAACTCTTTAGCGGAATACGCAGCGCCGGGTTGAAGCCGACCGCCAGCACCGCGACAATCCCAATCGCACCGATATAGCGGGAAATCGTCAGCCCCAGACCGGCACCGACAAATCCCATCCCCTGCCAGGAGAACGCCCCATAAATCAGGACACTACTGATAATAATGTTAAGGATGTTCATCCCGCCGTTAATCAACAGCGGAATTTTGGTATTACCCGCCCCGCGCAGCGCCCCGCTGCCGATCAGCGCGATCGCCGCCGCCGGATAGCTCAGCGCCGTCAGTTCGAGATAGGTCAGCGCCAGTTCTTTGACATGTGGCGACGCAGCCCCGGCCACCACTTCGATAATTTCCCGGCCAAACAGATGAATGACCGCGGCGAGAATAATTGAAAATAGCGTCATGATAACCAGCGACTGACGGGCTGCCGCCCTCGCCTGTTTTCGGTTACGCTTGCCCAGACTGAAGGCGACGACTACCGTTGTGCCGAGATCGATAGCGGCAAAGAACGCCATGATAACCATGTTGAAGCTGTCTGCCAGCCCCACCCCGGCCATCGCATCGGCCCCGAGCCAGCTCACCAGGAATGTACTCAACACGCCCATTAACAGAACGCAGGTATTTTCCAGGAAGATAGGCACGGCAAGCGGGGTGATTTCACGCCAGAACAGAACACGGTAGGTTTTGCGGTTTTTATACCAGGTGGTGCGGGTGACGGCCTGGCGTACTGCGGCAGAGACGTTCAAAGGGTGCCTTAGAGAGAAAGTTGAAACCTCGTTTTAAATGATGAGGGAGAAATGCCAAACCTGCAACGTTGAATTGCGTTTAAATTGTGGGTAAATACAACAGATTGTTGACGGAACCAGCAGTCGCGACGAAAGGTTTGAATAGAGGTTTGACAAAAGTTTTTTCGCCGCTAAGATAAGCCTCCAACCGATTCCTCTGTAGTTCAGTCGGTAGAACGGCGGACTGTTAATCCGTATGTCACTGGTTCGAGTCCAGTCAGAGGAGCCATATTTAAGAAGCCTGCTCAGGAAACTGAGCGGGCTTTTTGTTTTTTCGTCTCAACGATAATTTACAGCTGTCCGGAATTTGCGGCTCCCGCACTTACCATAACCGGCATTCCGGAACGGCGCGTCAACGCGGCGCTGGCGACACTGGCATTCACGTCGGTGCCACGAGTCGCGGTGTTCAATGCCGGGGTCATCGGCAGTGGGACTTTTTTATCAGATTCAAACTCCGCGCGGTTCCGGGACAGCGGCTCATGCACCTCCAGCCACCGCAGTCCGTCGGGTTCGATAGTGGCTTTCACTGGCCTGTCGATCAGCTGTACCCGCGTCCCCACCGGCACGTTATCAAACAGATATTTAATGTCGTCTTTACGCAGGCGGATACATCCCTGGCTGACGCGCAGACCGATACCAAAGTTGGCGTTAGTGCCGTGGATGGCGTACAGCTTGCCGATATAAATTGCGTACAACCCCATCGGGTTATCCTCGCCTGGTGGCACAAATGCAGGCAAGGTTTTCCCTTCTTTTGCATACTCGCGTCGGGTATTTGCCGTCGGTGTCCAGGCCGGAGCTTCCTGCTTACGCTCTACTTTTGTCACCCAATTACGCGGCGTTTCACGCCCGGCCTGACCAATACCAATCGGCAAAACCTCCACCGTGCCGCTCCCAGGCGGATAATAATAAAGCCGCATTTCGGCGACGTTAATCACAATGCCCTCGCGTACCGTGTCCGGCAGGATCAGTTGCTGCGGAATGGTCAACGCCGTCCCCGCTTTCGGCAGGAACGGATCTACGCCTGGATTGGCCTCCAGCATGTTGCTGAACCCCTGTCCGTACTGCGCGGAAAAATATTCCAGCGGCTGGGTATTCCCCTCCGGAACGGTAACGATTAACGGCGCGCCGACCAGCCGGCTCCCTTCGGAAGGAAGCGGATAGGTCACCGCCTGGGCGCTATGGATAACAGCGGCGAGCCCCAGGGCAAGCGAGAGTAAACGAATCATAATTTCCCTATTATCGACATGATGGTGATAGGCTAAATATAGTCCCCCGCCTCGGGATCGCAATCCTCCTTATTTAACCGGCATCGCCAGCGCCGCATGTGGCAACGTGGCGTTAGTCATCACCCGACGCCGGGCACCAGTAAGTGACTCAGTTTGTTGCAGCCATAAAAAAACCCCGCACCGGCGGGGTTTCCCTATTCAGGCTTCTGCGACGTGCAAACTTACTCGGCTTTGCTTTCAGCTGATTTCAGCTCGCCCATCACTTTCAGCTTTTTAGAGATCTCGCGACGCTCTTTAGACAGCTCAGCATTTTTGATGATGTAGTCGTCCACGCGATCTTCGTAGTCGGTTTTCATGCTGGCGATGATGCCCTGAATGGCTTCAACGCTCATGCCTGGCTTGATGTAGTCACTGAGGTTATCAAGCAGCAGCACACGCTTCTGGTTGTCACGGACCTTTTTCTCAACGTCCTGAATTTCGCGCTGCAGTTTGTTTTTACGACGGAACAGACGAACAAACTCCAGAACGTCCTGGAATGAAGGTTTGGTTGTTTCCATTTTTATACCCCTGATAATTGAGATTCGGATTCGTAAAACAGCCGCTACGGGTAAACATAACTGCTAGCGGCCGCGAATGACAATGGTTTTTGCTCTGCCTCAATCATAACCCTAAACGTAGCTGAATCGAAACAAGCACGCCGCAAACCGTGACCGGGTGAGCGTTATTTACGCAACGCCCGGCAGATCAGATGTGACAGCAGTTCCAGCTGTCGCGCCAGCTCCATGCTCAACCAGACGTAACCATGCATCGGTGTTTCCGCCAGATCTTTGCCTTTATAGTCATTCATCAGCTGACGTAACTCGACGACGATATCGTTCAGCTTTTCGTTGTTAGCCAGAATCGGCTGCGGATTGCCTTCATACAGCGCGTGCGCAATGGTGAGCAACGTCTGCTGGGTCATCTGCTGCATGTCACGCAGGGTGTGGGCGTTGAGCATCAGATAGTGGCTGTCGCGCGAGGCCCACCAGGCATTGATTTGCAGTTCAAGCATACAGACCAGATTACGATTCACCGTCTGAATGCCTTCAAAGATCGATTTCTGAATGTGGGTCTCTTTACTGGCGGGCGTTATCAGGCCACGCATCTTCACCACGTCGTTCAGGACTTTTTGCAGTCGGCGTTCAAGGCGCGGGCGTTCGAGTAAGTTCGGCGAGAATCCAGTTTGATAGAGACGGTTAAATTCAGTGACGTAGTTTGCCATCTGAATACGCCAGTGGAGAAACGCCCGCTGCGGCCAAATCCCGGTAAACAGCATCGCCAGCAGCGAACCGATAATCACATCCCCGCTTCGCCATAGCGCCATGTGCATATCGCCGGGTGGCGCACCGACAACCACCGCCAGCGTGATGCCAATCAGCAGCGCCTGATACGGTTTATTGCCCAGAGCCAGCCAGCCACAGAGGAACATCGCCGCCGCGCACCACAGTAGCATCAGCGGCAGCGACATCAGCTCCAGCTTCAGGGCCACCAGCCCCAGTACGGAGCCGAAAATCGTGCCGCCGATACGCTCAAACGCACGTGGGACCACGTTTCCCCAGAAAGAGATGGGCCCCATGATAACGACCAGCGTAATGAGCGGCCAGGTCCCCTCAGGCACGTGAAAAAGGCGCACCAACAGAAACGTCAACACAAACGCGAGAGCGATACGCACCCCGTGAACAACACGGTAGTTGTGGTATAAGCGAATTTCAAAAGGACTCAGTGATTTATCAGCGCGCACACCGCACTCCGGCCAGGGCAGAAAACACAATTGTATCTGTTTTTCTGCCTCTGGCATCACGGATGCGTAAATAACCTTTTAAAAAGCAGGCTTGTTTACCTTAAATAGCGCGTTTTTTAACAGAAAGATACAATTCAATCACTGAATAAATACACAGCCAAATTCAGCAAGCAGATCTGAAGGAGCCTGTGCGATATTACACAGTTCAGGAAAGTAAAACGCCCTCCGAAGAGAGCGTTTGGTCAACCGCAGTTGGCTCAGGATTTATGGTGCATCCAGTCGCTCAAACGCGAGAACATGCCGCCTTTGCCCACGCTTTCCAGCGTCACCAGTGGCCAGTGAGCAACAATCTTATCGCCGTCGTAGAGTTCAATTTCCCCGACGCGCTGATGGGCCGCGATTGGCGCATCCAGCTCTTTTTTGTCCATCACGTATTTGGCTTTAATTTTCGGCACTTCGGCTTTCGGTAAGGCCAGCCAGAAGTCTTGATCGGTGCCCAGATCGATGTGTTCTTTATCGCCGTACCAGATGCGCTCAGTGCCGACTTTTTTGCCGGTATGCAGGATCTGAACGGTATCGAAATTCTGCTGACCCCAGTGCAGTAGCTTACGCGCCTGGTCTTCACGTCCTTTCGAGCTCTCAGCGCCCATGACGACCGCAATCAGACGGCGCTTACCGTCAACCGCAGACGCAATGATGTTAAACCCGGCGGTAGCCGTGTGGCCCGTTTTCAGTCCATCTACGTTCAGGTTTTTATCCCACAGCAAGCCGTTACGGTTGTTTTGGGTGATGCCGTTCCAGGTCAGGCTCTTCTCGCTATACATATGATAGAAGTCAGGCTCACCATGGATAATCGCCCGGGATAATACCGCGAGGTCGAACGCCGAACTGTGCTGTCCTGGCGCATCAAGACCGTGCACGGTTTCGAAATGGGTATCTTTCAGGCCCAGTTTGCTCACGTAATCATTCATCATTTTGACGAACTGTGGCTGGCCACCTGCGACGTAGTCAGCCAACGCCACGCAGGCGTCATTCCCGGAATCGACAATCAGTCCGCGGCTCAAGTCATGCACGCTCAGACGATCGCCCGCCTTGAGGAACATCAGAGACGATCCGTCAAAAACAGGATTGCCCTTTGCCCAGGCATCGCGACCCACGGTGACCATGTCATCTCCGGTAATGCGATGGCTGTCGATCGCGCGGTCAACCACATAACCGGTCATCAGCTTTGTGAGACTGGCTGGGTTGCGCTGCTGGTGCTCGTTACCAGCGGTGAGGACCTGACCGGTGGTGTAATCCATCAGCACCCAGGATGCGGCCTGGATCGCAGGAGGTTGTGCCGGTGCGGGAATATAATCTGCAGCAACTGCGCAAGAAATGCTCGAAGCGAGCAAAGAAACAGCAATAAAAAAACGGCCTTTCAACAGCATATCCTCAACTTTTCGTATTCCCGTTCTTTTTACGGCAGTTACGCTTTGCTGACAGCGTTAAATTGCAAGAAAGTATGACATTTCCTGCACGCAGCGCCGAAGGATCGCCGCGCCGCGCTTCTGATGATCGGGCAAATCGTTTACCATTACTGGCTAACGCGCTCACGGGTAACAGACAGACTATGCAAGAAACGCAACCGCAAGCCGGATTCCTGTTTCACGACTACGAAACCTTCGGCACCCACCCGCAGCTGGACCGCCCCGCTCAGTTCGCGGCCATTCGCACCGACGCTGATTTCAATATCATTGGCGAACCTGAAGTCTTCTACTGCAAGCCTGCCGATGATTATCTGCCGCAGCCTCAGGCAGTCATGATCACCGGCATCACGCCGCAGGAAGCGCTGGCCAAAGGCGAAAATGAAGCGGCGTTTGCGAAACGGATCCATGATCTGTTTACCGTGCCGAAAACCTGCGTGGTTGGCTACAACAACGTGCGTTTCGATGATGAAGTGACGCGTAACATTTTCTACCGTAATTTCTTCGACCCGTACGCCTGGAGCTGGCAGAACCATAACTCTCGCTGGGATCTGCTCGATGTGATGCGCGCCTGCTACGCCCTGCGTCCGGAAGGCATCAACTGGCCAGAAAACGAAGACGGTTTGCCGAGCTTTCGCCTGGAACATCTGACCAAAGCCAACGGGATCGAGCACAGCAACGCCCACGATGCGATGGCCGACGTGTACGCCACCATCGCGATGGCAAAGCTGGTGAAAGACCGTCAACCGCGCCTGTTCGATTATCTGTATACCTTCCGCGGAAAGAACAAACTGGCGACGCTGATTGACGTGCCGCAAATGAAACCGCTGGTGCATATCTCCGGTATGTTCGGGGCGTGGCGCGGAAACACCAGTTGGGTGGCACCGCTGGCCTGGCACCCGGACAACCGTAACGCGGTGATTATGGTCGACCTGGCGGGTGATATGTCGCCGCTACTCGAACTGAACGCTGATGAACTGCGTGAGCGTTTATACACGCCGAAAGCCTCTCTCGGCGAACTGTCGGCGGTTCCAGTGAAACTGGTGCATCTGAATAAATGCCCTATTCTCGCGCAGGGCAATACATTACGCCCGGAAGATGCCGATCGTTTGGGTATCAACCGCCAGCTGTGCCTGGATAACCTCAAGGTGCTGCGCGATAACCCGCAGGTGCGCGATAAAGTGGTGGCGATATTTGCTGAAGCGGAGCCTTTTGTACCCTCAGAAAACGTCGACACCCAGCTCTACAACGGTTTCTTTAGTGATGCGGACCGCGCAGCGATGAAAATTCTTCTGGAGACCGAGCCGCATAATCTGCCCGCGCTGGATCTCACCTTTGCCGATAAGCGCATCGAAAAACTGCTGTTCAACTATCGGGCGCGTAATTTCCCCGGCACGCTGGATGAATCAGAGCAACAGCGCTGGTTGCAGCACCGTCGTAACGTCTTTACCCCGGAATTCCTACAGGCTTATGCCGATGAACTGCAGCAGCTGTACATTCAGTATGACGGGAATGACGAGAAACTCGCCCTGCTGAAAGCGCTGTATCAATACGCGCAAGAGATTGTTTAAGTCTGCATAACAGGCATAAAAAAACCGGAGACAGTGTCTCCGGTTTTTTTTGATATCGCGCGTCGAGATTACGCGATGTCTTCGTACTGCGGCACCGGGTTACGGAAGCTGCGGGTCACACAGGCCAGATAAATCAGGCCACCTGCACCCCAAATCAGACCGAGAACCATCGAGCTTTCTTCCAGGTTAATCCACAGCGCACCAACGGTCAGCGCACCACATACCGGCATAAACAGGTAGTTGAAGTGATCTTTCAGCGTTTTGTTGCGCTTTTCACGGATCCAGAACTGCGAGATAACGGACAGGTTAACGAAGGTGAAAGCCACCAGCGCACCGAAGTTAATCAACGCCGTTGCTGTTACCAGGTCAAATTTAATCGCCAGCAGAGCAATTGCACCCACCAGCACCACGTTCCATGCCGGGGTACGCCATTTCGGATGCACGTAACCGAAGAAGCTTTTCGGGAACACGCCATCGCGGCCCATCACATACATCAGACGAGAAACGCCTGCGTGTGCGGCCATGCCGGATGCCAGTACGGTCACGCTTGAGAAGATAAGCACGCACCACTGGAAGGTTGTACCCGCCACGTACAGCATGATTTCTGGCTGTGACGCATCGGGATCCTTGAAGCGAGAGATGTCAGGGAAATACAGTTGCAGGAAGTAAGATGCAACGATAAAGACCCCGCCGCCAATCAGCGCCGTCAGGACAATGGCTTTCGGGATAACGCGCTCGGCATCTTTGGTTTCTTCAGACAAAGAAGAGATACCGTCGAAGCCCAGGAACGAGAAGCACAGAATTGTCGCACCGGTGATCATCGGCGTGATATGCGCGCCTTCAGACCAGAATGGACGACTACTGGTCAGCGTACCTGCACCCGTACCGTTGTGAACGCCCCAGATGATCATGCCGACAATAACGGCAACGATACCCATCTGCAGCACCACAATCAGGGTGTTGAAGTTAGCCACGGTTTTAATGCTGCGCAGGTTAGAAATGGTCATAAAGGCCACTAACCCGACAACAAATATCCACGATGGAACCGAAGGTACCAGCGCTTCAAAGTAGATTTTTGCCAACAGGATATTGATCATCGGCATAAACAGATAATCAAGCAGCGAAGACCAACCCACCATAAAGCCAACCGTCGGGCTAATGGATTTCTGGGCGTAGGTATAGGCTGATCCTGCGGACGGATAGCGGCGAACCAGCTTACCGTAACTTAACGCAGTAAACAGGATGGCTACCAGAGCGAATGCATAGGCTGTCGGGACGTGACCATCGGTCAGTCCAGATACGATACCGAAAGTATCGAACAGCGTCATAGGCTGCATATAGGCAAGACCCATCATAACAACCGGAATCAACGTAAGAGTCTTACGTAATTCCACGCGAGAGGTGTTTGGAGTAGCGTTATGCGACATGGTTATTCCCCTTTACGGTGAAAACCGTCGCGTAAGCAAAAAATTGCCCCATTTTTTGTATTCCTCGGCGACAACAACTGTCGATTTTTAAGTAAGTATCTATCCGGTACGAAGCCCGGCCTCTTGTATGAATGAGTGTGTCTCGAAAGCAAAAAAATAACCGACGCCATAAAATTGCGTCGGTTAGTCTCTTTTTTGCTGGCGCGTATTTTGCCCCCTTCCCCCTATAAAAACAAGAGAACGAGAGGCTCATCCAAGAAAACTTTTCCATAAATGCCTGATTATTCATCAGGGGTGCGGTTATAGACTGCCGCGATAGCACTATTTGCCAAAACAGCTTCCCGCCACCAGGCGCTCGCCAGGCCCGCGGTCTGCTCGTTCCAGCCAATCCACACCGCATCAAACGGCACGTGAGCCGCAACCTGTTTTTCGACTAACGCGCCGCTGTCGAGAAACCGCTGCGCCAGGTAACGCGGAAGATAACCACAGCCCAGACCGCTGATTTGCAGCTCCAGCTTGGTTTTAAAATCAAAAACGGTGATCGCTTCCTGATCCTCAAGCACCTGCTGAAATGCAGGACAGTCAGGCGTAGTGCCGTCGCCGACGATAATCGCCCGATGGCGTTTGATGGTTTTGCGGTTCAGCGGTTCGGCCTCTTCCGCCAAAGGATGATGGGCCGCCACAACGAAAATCTGCTCCAGCTCACCTAAAGGCGCGAAACCGAAATCACTGAGCGGCGGCGGGTCGTGCAGCGCGCCGATAACAATATCGGCCCGGCCCTGCACCAGCGCATCCCAGGAACCACCGAGAATGCCGTTGATAAACTTCAGCCGCGTCACGCTGTGCCGTTGGTAGAACTGTTCAATCAACGGAGCCAGTAATGAGAAAGGAAAGGTATCGTCCACGCCGATAACCAGATCGTTCTCCCAGCCTTCGTGCAGTTTGACCGCCTGCTTTTCGAGTTCGCGCACCGTGTGCAGGACTTCCCGCCCCTTTTCCAGCAGCATTTGCCCGGTGCGGGTGAACTTCGCGCGATGCCCGCTGCGGTCGAGCAGTTGAATATTGAGGTCGCTTTCCAGCTTGTGAACGGTGTAGCTCAGTGCGGAAGGGGTTTTGAAGAGCTTTGCCGATGCCGCAGCAAAGCTCCCTTCTTTATCGAGCGCATCAAGAATGATGAGAACTTCCAGTAATGGTTTCATCGTCGCCCCCAGTCGGTACGCGATGTCACCGCGGGTCGTTTACTCCAGCGGCATCACCAGCGGGTCGGGATGCTGGTACTCAAACCCCAGCTCAGAACAGATGCGGTTACCATCAATAATGCGTCCAATCTCTGCGCTATCGCTGAATACCGGCGGCTCAAGTCCAAGCTCGCGGGCCATCTGCGGGTAAAACGTTGAACGAGCTGGATGTCCGGGTGCACATAAATTATAGATGTGCCCGCCCTTCGGTGCCTGAAGCAAAAGCGTTATCGCGGAAATGACATCTTCCAGATGCACCAGGTTGACGCCCTGTTGCCCATCCGGCGCGGATTTCCCGGCAAAGAATCGCCCCGGATGACGCTCCGGCCCGACCAGGCCCGCCAGGCGCAGAATATCGACGGACGTCCCTGGCAGATTGTGCAGCCAGTCTTCCAGCTCTTTCAGCACGCGGCCGCTGGAAGTTATCGGGTCGCGCGGGGCATTCTCTTTCATCGTGCCCTGCCCTTTGCCGTACACCGACGTCGAGCTGGTGAACACAATTCGCGGGATGTGATACGCCAGCGCACTGTCGACAAGCTCCTGCACCGCCTGCAGGTAAAACTCTTCGCCGGGACCGCTGCGCCGCGCAGGGAGCGTGATAACCAGCGCGTCGACGTTCATCAATGCATCCAAATCGTCCGTGTCACAGACCAGCTGCGGATCCAGGCGCAACAGATAGCTGTCGATGCCACACATTCTCGCGGCCTCAATCCCATCTTCGGTGGTTTTACTGCCGGACACCTGCCAGCCCCGCGCGCTCAACGACAGTGCCAGCGGCATACCCAGCCAGCCCAAACCTACGATTGCGACCTTTTTCATCTGTGTTCTCCTGACTCGTTCGCATTCCTTTTATAAGGCTACGCCAGCCCTCGCCAACTGACAATTTATACTCGTCATACTTCAAGCCGCATGTGCGTTGGCTACGTCTGTTCACCCTGGTCACATAGCTAACTATGCTCCCAGGGATTCTCAGACTTGCCGCCTGCCTGCGGCTCGAATTATCTAGAGTATATCTGATGAATATGAAATGAATTAAAGATGTAAAAAAGGCCTTGCTTTATAGCGATGAACTGGTTTAGGTTAAAAGGCATCAAATGCATAAGCATTCAACGAGAAATTTTATGAACAGCGTTCAATTTAAAAACCACCACCATCACCATCACCCTGACTAGTCTTTCAGGCGATGTGTGCTGGAAGACAGTTAGATCTTCCAGTGGTGCAGAACGCAAGAGAAAGCCCCCGGAAGATCGCACTTCCGGGGGCTTTTTTTTGGACGCAAGTTTCGAGTAATTCAGACAGGACTACGAGGATATAAGAATGTTAGACAACACACGTTTACGCATAGCCATGCAGAAATCTGGGCGTTTAAGCGATGATTCACGCGAATTGCTCGCCCGCTGTGGCATAAAAATTAATATGCACACTCAGCGCCTGATCGCGCTGGCTGAGAATATGCCTATCGATATTCTGCGCGTACGTGACGACGATATCCCGGGTCTGATCATGGACGGCGTCGTTGACCTCGGCATTATTGGCGAAAACGTGCTGGAAGAAGAGCTGTTGAGTCGTCGCGCTCAGGGCGAAGACCCGCGTTATTTCACTCTGCGTCGCCTTGATTTTGGCGGCTGCCGTTTCTCACTGGCTGTTTCTGTTGACGACCCGTGGGATGGCCCAATCAGCCTCAATAATAAACGTATTGCGACCTCGTATCCGCACCTGCTCAAACGTTACCTCGATGGTAAAGGCGTTCAGTTTAAATCCTGCTTATTGAACGGGTCTGTTGAAGTCGCGCCGCGTGCCGGTCTGGCCGATGCGATTTGCGACCTGGTGTCTACCGGCGCGACGCTTGAAGCCAACGGCCTGCGCGAAGTCGAAGTCATTTACCGCTCCAAAGCCTGCCTGATCCAGCGCGACGGTGAAATGCCGGAAGCCAAACAACAGCTGATCGACAAGCTGTTGACCCGTATTCAGGGCGTGATTCAGGCCCGTGAATCGAAATACATCATGATGCACGCGCCGACTGAGCGCCTGGAAGAAGTGATTGCCCTGCTACCGGGCGCTGAACGCCCAACCATTCTGCCGCTGGCAGGCGATCAGCAGCGCGTGGCGATGCACATGGTGAGCAGTGAAACCCTGTTCTGGGAAACCATGGAAAAACTGAAAGCGCTGGGTGCCAGTTCAATTCTGGTGCTGCCAATTGAGAAGATGATGGAGTAACTGACCATGAGCTTTAATACTGTCATCGACTGGAACAGCATCAGCCCCGAGCAACAGCGTGATTTACTGATGCGCCCGGCGATTTCTGCGTCGGAAAGCATCAGCCGCACCGTGGCGGAAATTCTCGACAACGTAAAAACCCATGGCGACCAGGCGCTGCGTGAATACAGCGCGAAGTTTGATAAAACCGACGTCATCGCGCTGAAGGTCAGCGAGGAGGAAATTGACGCTGCAAGTCGTCGTCTGAGCGATGAGCTGAAGCAGGCGATGGCGGTAGCGGTGAAAAACGTCGAGACGTTTCACGTTGCGCAGAAACTGCAGCCGGTTGATGTGGAAACCCTGCCAGGCGTTCGCTGCCAGCAGGTGACGCGCCCTATCGCGTCCGTCGGTTTGTATATTCCCGGCGGCTCTGCGCCGCTGTTTTCCACCGTGTTAATGCTCGCCACGCCTGCTCGTATCGCTGGCTGTAAAAAAGTGGTGCTGTGCTCCCCGCCGCCCATTGCCGATGAAATTCTGTATGCGGCCAAACTGTGCGGCGTGAAGGATATCTTTAATGTCGGCGGCGCGCAGGCCATTGCCGCGCTGGCACTGGGCACCGAATCGGTGCCGAAAGTGGATAAAATTTTTGGCCCAGGCAATGCATTTGTTACCGAGGCAAAACGCCAGGTCAGCCAGCGTCTGGACGGGGCCGCCATTGATATGCCCGCTGGCCCATCTGAAGTACTGGTGATTGCCGACAGCGGTGCAACACCGGACTTCGTGGCCTCCGATTTGCTGTCTCAGGCAGAACACGGCCCGGATTCCCAGGTGATTCTGCTGACGCCGGATGCTGACATGGCCGCTCGCGTCGCGAAGGCCGTTGAGCGCCAGCTGGCTGAATTACCACGTGCCGATACCGCGCGTCAGGCATTATCCGCCAGCAGGCTGATTGTCGCCCGCGACCTTGCGCAATGCATCGAAATTTCTAATCAGTACGGTCCGGAGCACTTGATTATCCAGACCCGCGACGCGCGCGCTTTGGTCGATAGCATCACCAGCGCCGGTTCGGTCTTTTTAGGCGACTGGTCCCCGGAATCGGCCGGCGATTACGCCTCAGGCACCAACCACGTGCTGCCGACCTACGGTTACACCGCCACCTGCTCAAGCCTGGGACTGGCCGATTTCCAGAAACGCATGACCGTGCAGGAACTCTCGAAAGACGGCTTCTCCGCGCTGGCGTCCACGATTGAGACACTGGCCGCCGCCGAACGTCTGACCGCCCATAAAAACGCCGTTACCTTACGTGTGGCCGCACTCAAGGAGATGAAATGAGCATTGAAGAGTTAGCCCGTAAAAACGTCCGCGACCTGACGCCCTATCAGTCTGCCCGTCGCCTCGGCGGCAAAGGTGACGTCTGGCTGAATGCCAATGAATTTCCGACGGCGGTCTCCTTCGATCTTTCGCAGCAAGCGCTGAACCGTTACCCGGAGTGCCAGCCCAAAGCCGTTATCGAAAACTACGCGCAGTACGCCGGGTTGAAACCAGAGCAGGTTCTGGTGAGCCGCGGGGCCGATGAAGGGATTGAGTTGCTGATCCGCGCTTTTTGCGAACCGGGCAAAGACGCGATTCTGTTCTGCCCCCCGACCTACGGCATGTACAGCGTCAGCGCCGAGACCTTCGGTGTGGAATACCGGACGGTACCCGCGCTGGAAAACTGGCAGCTCGATCTGCAGGCCATCGCCGATAAACTTGATGGCGTAAAAGTCGTGTACGTGTGCAGCCCAAATAACCCGACCGGGCAGATTATCAATCCTCAGGATTTTCGCGTGCTGCTGGAGATGACCCGCGGCAAGGCGCTGGTCGTGGCCGATGAAGCATATATCGAGTTTTGCCCGCAGGCGACGCTGACCGGCTGGATTGCCGAGTACCCGCATTTAGTGGTGCTGCGCACGCTGTCGAAAGCCTTCGCCCTCGCGGGACTGCGCTGCGGCTTCACGCTCGCCAGCGAAGACGTGATTGCCCTGCTGATGAAAGTGATTGCGCCATACCCGCTGTCCACACCAGTTGCCGATATTGCGGCCCAGGCGCTAAGCCCGTTGGGTATCAATGCCATGCGTGACCGCGTGGCGCAGATCCTCGAAGAACGTCAGTACCTGATAACGCAGCTGCGTGACATTGCCTGCGTTGAACAGGTTTTCGACTCGGAGACTAACTACATTCTGGTGCGTCTTACCGCATCAAGCGCGGTCTTCAAATCTTTGTGGGATCAGGGCATTATCTTACGTGATCAGAATAAACAACCTTCTTTAAGCGGCTGCCTGCGTATCACCATTGGCACCCGTGACGAGAGCCAGCGCGTCATTGACGCCCTTCGTGCGGAGAAAGTATGACCCAGAAGTTCCTCTTTATCGATCGTGACGGCACCCTCATTAGCGAGCCGCCGAGTGATTATCAGGTCGATCGGTTCGACAAACTGGCGTTTGAAGCGGAGGTCATTCCTTCGCTGTTAAAGCTGCAAAAAGCCGGTTACAAGCTGGTGATGATCACCAACCAGGACGGACTGGGGACCGACAGTTTCCCACAGGCGGATTTCGACGGCCCGCACAACCTGATGATGCAGGTCTTCACCTCTCAGGGCGTGCAGTTTGATGATGTGCTGATTTGCCCGCACGTCGAAACTGACAACTGCGAATGCCGCAAGCCGAAAACCAAAATGGTTGCTGCGTGGCTGAATGACGGCGTGATGGACGTGGCCAACAGCTATGTGATTGGCGACCGCGCAACTGACGTTACCCTGGCGCAAAATATGGGGATTATCGGCCTGCGCTACAGCCGTGACGACCTCAACTGGCTGAAAATCACCGAGCAGCTGACGAAGCGCGACCGCTACGCACACGTGGAGCGTAACACCCGCGAAACGCAAATCGACGTCAAAGTGTGGCTGGACCGCGAAGGCGGTAGCAAAATTAACACCGGCGTGGGCTTCTTTGACCATATGCTCGATCAGATTGCGACCCACGGCGGCTTCCGCACCGAAATCACCGTTAAAGGCGATCTGTATATCGACGATCACCACACCGTGGAAGACACCGGTCTGGCGCTCGGCGAAGCGCTGAAGCTGGCGCTGGGCGACAAGCGTGGCATTAACCGTTTCGGCTTCGTGCTGCCAATGGACGAATGCCTGGCCCGCTGTGCGCTGGATATTTCCGGCCGCCCACACCTCGAATACCGTGCCGAATTCACCTATCAGCGCGTGGGCGACCTCAGCACCGAGATGATCGAGCACTTCTTCCGCTCGCTCTCCTACACCATGGGCGTCACGCTGCACCTGAAAACCAAAGGCAAAAACGATCACCACCGCGTGGAAAGTCTGTTTAAAGCCTTTGGCCGTACTTTGCGTCAGGCGATTCGCGTGGAGGGCGACACCCTTCCCTCCTCGAAAGGAGTGCTGTGATGAACGTCGTTATCCTTGATACCGGCTGCGCCAACCTGAATTCGGTGCGATCGGCGATTATCCGTCACGGGTACGAGCCGGTGGTCAGCCGTGACCCGGATATCGTGCTGCGCGCCGACAAACTGTTTCTGCCAGGTGTTGGCACCGCGCAGGCGGCGATGGATCAGCTGCGTGAACGTGAGCTCATCGAGCTGGTTAAAGCCTGCACTCAGCCGGTGCTGGGCATTTGCCTCGGCATGCAGTTGCTGGGCCGTCGTAGCGAAGAGTCGAACGGCGTCGACATGATTGGCATCATTGAGCAGGACATCCCGAAAATGACCGATTTCGGCCTGCCTCTGCCGCACATGGGCTGGAACCGCGTTTACCCTAAAGCCGGTGATCGCCTGTTCCGCGGTATTGAAGATGGCGCGTACTTCTATTTCGTGCACAGCTACGCGATGCCGGTCAATTCGTGGACCATCGCCCAGTGCAACTACGGCGAAGCGTTTACCGCCGCGGTGCAAAAAGACAACTTCTTCGGCGTGCAGTTTCACCCCGAGCGTTCTGGCGCCGCGGGCGCGCAGCTGCTGAAAAACTTCCTGGAGATGTGATGATCATTCCCGCTTTAGATTTAATTGACGGCACCGTGGTTCGTCTCCATCAGGGTGATTACGGCCAGCAGCGTGATTATGGCAGCGACCCGCTTCCACGTTTGCAGGAATATGCCGCCCAAGGTGCTGAAGTGCTGCACCTCGTCGATCTCACCGGGGCAAAAGACCCGGCGAAACGTCAGATCCCACTGATTAAAACCCTGGTGGCGGGTGTGAATGTCCCGGTGCAGGTTGGCGGTGGAATTCGAACGGAAGAAGACGTCGCGGCCCTGTTAGACGCAGGCGTCGCTCGCGTAGTGATTGGTTCGACCGCAGTAAAATCCCCTGAAGTCGTGAAAACCTGGTTTACGCGTTTCGGCGCGGAAAAACTGGTGCTTGCGCTGGATGTCCGTATTGATGACCAGGGAACCAAACAGGTTGCAGTCAGCGGCTGGCAGGAAAACTCCGGCGTGACGCTGGAAGAATTGGTCGAAACCTATTTACCCGTCGGGCTCACGCACGTGCTGTGCACCGATATTTCCCGTGATGGCACGCTGGCGGGCTCCAACGTCTCGCTGTATGACGAAGTGTGCGCCCGCTATCCGCAGGTGGCATTCCAGTCTTCCGGCGGTATTGGCGGCCTCGACGACATCGCCGCGCTACGCGGGACTGGCGTTCGTGGGGTGATTGTCGGACGCGCGTTGCTGGAAGGTAAATTCAACGTAACGGAGGCCATCCAATGCTGGCAAAACGGATAATACCTTGTCTTGACGTGCGTGATGGTCAGGTGGTGAAAGGCGTGCAGTTCCGCAATCACGAAATCATCGGCGATATCGTCCCGCTGGCAAAACGCTACGCCGAAGAAGGCGCAGATGAACTGGTGTTCTATGATATCACCGCCTCCAGCGATGGGCGCGTGGTGGATAAAAGCTGGGTGTCACGTGTTGCGGAAGTTATCGATATTCCTTTCTGCGTGGCCGGGGGGATCAAATCGGTAGACGACGCGGCCAAAATCCTGTCGTTTGGCGCGGATAAAATATCAGTGAACTCCCCTGCTCTCGCTGAGCCTGAGCTGATTACCCGCCTGGCGGATCGCTTTGGCGTACAGTGCATTGTCGTCGGGATCGATACCTGGTTCGATGCGGATACCGGTAAGTATCACGTCAATCAATACACCGGTGACGAAAACCGCACCCGAGTGACGCAATGGGAAACCCTCGACTGGGTAGAGGAAGTGCAAAAGCGCGGCGCGGGTGAAATCGTCCTCAACATGATGAATCAGGACGGCGTGCGCAATGGTTATGACCTTGCGCAACTCAAAAAAGTGCGTGACGTTTGCCGCGTACCGATGATTGCCTCCGGCGGTGCGGGAACGATGGAACATTTCCTCGAAGCCTTCCGCGATGCAGACGTCGATGGCGCACTGGCCGCGTCGGTGTTCCATAAGCAAATTATTAATATTGGCGAATTAAAAGCGTACCTGGCGACTCAGGGCGTGGAGATCAGAGTATGTTAACGGAACAACTGGACTGGGAAAAAACCGACGGACTGATGCCCGCCATCGTACAACATGCGGTATCCGGCGAAGTGCTGATGCTGGGTTATATGAATCAGGATGCCCTGGCTGCCACTGAGCAGAGCGGTAAAGTGACGTTTTACTCGCGAACCAAACAGCGCTTATGGACCAAAGGTGAAACGTCCGGCCATTTCCTCAATGTGGTCAGCATCACCCCGGACTGCGATAACGACACCCTGCTGGTGCTGGTGAATCCGGTGGGTCCAACCTGCCACAAGGGCACATCCAGCTGTTTCGGCGACGCCAGCCACCAGTGGCTGTTCCTGTATCAGCTCGAACAACTGCTGGCAGAACGTAAAACTGCCGACCCTGAAAGTTCCTATACGGCGAAACTGTACGCCAGCGGTACAAAACGCATCGCACAAAAAGTGGGTGAAGAAGGCGTGGAAACCGCGCTGGCGGCCACCGTTAATGACCGTCATGAATTGACCAACGAAGCCTCTGACCTGATGTATCACCTGCTGGTTCTGCTGCAGGATCAGGATTTGGATTTGACGACGGTCATTGAGAATCTGCGTCAACGTCATCAGTAATGCTATCCGGGAACCGTTCTGGTTCCCGGCCATCCCTCTGATACACTTAGTCATTACTATTGATATCATTACAAGGTATCATCAGCACACTTATCTGCTGATGTGAACTGTGGCAGATACTGATGACTTTACTTCGAGGTTTAAGATGAAATTTCTGGTGACCGGCGCGGCCGGTTTTATCGGCTTCCACGTCAGCCAGCGCTTGCTCCGTGCAGGCCATTACGTGGTGGGGATTGATAATCTCAACGACTACTACGATGTCAGTCTGAAACAGGCGCGTCTTGATCTGCTGCAAAAGCCAGGTTTCAACTTCCATAAAATCGAACTGGCTGACCGCGTCGCGATGGCGAATCTGTTTGCAGATGAGAAGTTCGATCGTGTGATTCACCTGGCCGCTCAGGCAGGCGTACGTTATTCGCTGGAAAACCCGCACGCCTACGCGGATGCCAACCTGATAGGTCACTTGAACGTGCTTGAAGGCTGCCGCCATAACAAGGTGCAGCACCTGCTGTATGCCTCATCCAGCTCTGTCTACGGCCTGAATCGCAAGATGCCGTTCTCGACCGATGATTCTGTCGACCATCCAGTCTCCTTGTATGCGGCGACCAAAAAAGCCAACGAGCTGATGTCGCATACCTATGCCCATCTGTATGGCTTGCCAACCACCGGCCTGCGTTTCTTCACCGTCTATGGTCCATGGGGCCGCCCGGACATGGCGCTGTTCAAATTCACCAAAGCCATGTTGGAAGGCAAAAGCATCGACGTCTACAACTACGGCAAGATGAAGCGTGACTTCACCTACATCGATGATATTGCTGAGGCGATTATTCGTCTGCAGGATGTTATCCCTCAGCCGGATGCCAACTGGACGGTCGAAACCGGATCGCCTGCCAGCAGCTCTGCACCGTACCGCGTCTATAACATTGGTAACAGCTCACCGGTTGAATTGATGGATTACATCACGGCCCTTGAAGAAGCGCTCGGCACTGAAGCTGAGAAGAATATGATGCCAGTTCAGCCGGGTGACGTGCTGGAAACCAGCGCGGATACTCAACCGTTGCAAGAAGTGACTGGCTTCAAACCCGAAACCACGGTTAAGGACGGGGTGAAAAACTTCGTCGACTGGTATCGGGGTTTCTATAACGTTTAATCGTGTTTTGCAGTACGCCAGCAACTAAAAGGCCCTCAGATTTGAGGGCCTTTTGATATCAGAGCAGTTCGGGTTTAGTCGTTGCCAAACAAATCGCGGGTATACACTTTATCTGCCACATCAGCGAGTTCTTCCGCCATGCGGTTGGAGATAATCACATCCGCTTCCTGCTTAAACGCCTCCAGGTCGCGAACCACACGCGAGTGGAAAAACTCGTCTTCCTGCATCACCGGTTCATAGATGATAACCTGCACGCCTTTCGCTTTGATGCGCTTCATGATCCCCTGAATTGAAGAGGCGCGGAAGTTATCAGAGCCACTTTTCATGATCAGACGATACACACCGACGACTTTTGGTTTACGCGACAAAATGGAGTCCGCGACAAAATCTTTACGCGTACGGTTGGCATCCACGATAGCCGAAATCAGATTATTCGGCACCGACTGGTAGTTAGCCAGCAACTGTTTGGTGTCTTTAGGCAGACAGTAGCCGCCGTAGCCAAATGACGGGTTGTTGTAATGGTTGCCGATACGTGGGTCGAGACATACGCCTTCGATAATCTGACGGCTGTCGAGCCCTAAGCTTTCGGCATAGCTGTCCAGCTCATTGAAGTAGGCCACACGCATTGCCAGATAAGTATTGGCGAACAGCTTAATGGCTTCGGCTTCAGTTGAATCGGTGAACAGCGTCGGGATATTTTCTTTAATAGCCCCTTCCTGCAGCAGAGCTGCAAAGCGCTCTGCACGCTCAGAGCGCTCACCGATCACGATACGTGATGGATGCAGGTTGTCGTATAACGCACGACCTTCACGCAGGAACTCTGGCGAGAAGATCACATTATCGATACCCAGTTCATCTTTAATGGACTGAGTGAAGCCTACCGGGATGGTCGATTTGATGATCATCACCGCGTTTGGGTTGAATTCGACCACATCACGAATGACTGCTTCAACGCTGGAGGTATTGAAGTAGTTGTTCTTCGGGTCGTAATCGGTTGGGGTCGCGATTATCACATAATCCGCATCGCGATAGGCATCCTGCTTGTCAGTCGTAGCGCGGAAGTTCAGCGTTTTGGTTGCCAGGTATTCTTCAATCTCTTTATCTGCAATCGGCGATTTCTTCTGATTGAGCATGTCCACTTTGGCCTGCACGATATCCAGCGCCACCACTTCGTGGTTCTGTGCAATCAGAATGCCGTTTGAGAGGCCAACATAACCTGTACCGGAAATTGTAATTTTCATTAGAACGCAACTTTATTCAGTTAACGGTGAAGATGGCACCTGGCCATCACGATAAACAATAGCTGTTGGGGGTTTTACCTCTAGCGCAGAGGCACTGTCAAGGCGAAGCCTGCGAATTGCCATGATGTTGAAGCGACATTCAGACTACTTCGAATAAATACGCGATTTTTGGTTAAAAAAAACCCGGAAACAAGGCTCCGGGTTTGATGTCATTTGCTGCTTAATTCAGATTATTCCATCCATTCGGTATGGAATACGCCTTCTTTATCAGTGCGCTTGTAGGTGTGCGCACCGAAGTAATCACGTTGAGCCTGAATCAGGTTTGCCGGCAGAACTTCAGCACGGTAGCTGTCGTAGTAGGCAATGGCTGCGGAGAAGGTTGGAACAGGGATACCGTTCTGCACCGCATAAGCCACAACGTCACGTAGTGCCTGCTGGTAGTCGTCAGCAATCTTCTTGAAGTATGGTGCCAACAGCAGGTTCGCGATGTCTGCATTCTCAGCATACGCATCGGTGATTTTCTGCAGGAACTGGGCACGAATAATACAGCCCGCACGGAAAATCTTCGCGATTTCGCCGTAGTTCAGATCCCAGTTGTTCTCGTTGGAAGCCGCACGCAGCTGAGAAAAGCCCTGCGCGTAGGAAACGATTTTGCCGAGATAAAGCGCACGACGAACCTTCTCAACAAACTCAGCTTTATCGGCTGCTGGTTTTGCCTGTGGACCGCTCAGCACTTTAGAAGCCGCAACACGCTGATCTTTCATAGAAGAGATATAACGCGCGAAGACAGATTCGGTAATCAGTGACAGTGGTTCGCCGAGATCCAGTGAACTCTGGCTAGTCCACTTACCGGTACCTTTGTTCGCCGCTTCATCCAGAATCACATCGACCAGGTAAATCCCGTCTTCATCTTTTTTCGTGAAGATGTCTTTGGTGATGTCAATCAGGTAGCTGTTCAGCTCGCCGTCATTCCATTCGGTGAAGACCTGCGCCAGCTCTTCATTGGAGAGCTTCAGGCCGCCTTTCAGCAGAGAGTAGGCTTCAGCAATAAGCTGCATGTCACCGTACTCAATACCGTTGTGGACCATCTTCACATAATGACCCGCACCGTCCGGACCAATATAGGTCACGCACGGTTCGCCATCTTCGGCAACGGCGGCGATTTTGGTCAGGATTGGGGCAACCAACTCGTAAGCGTGCTTCTGGCCACCAGGCATGATAGAGGGGCCTTTCAGCGCACCTTCTTCACCACCGGAAACACCGGTACCGATGAAGTTGAAGCCTTCAGCAGACAACTCGCGGTTACGACGCACGGTGTCCGGGAAGTAGGAGTTACCGCCTTCAATGATGATGTCGCCTTTTTCCAGGTAAGGTTTCAAAGATTCGATGGCTTTGTCCGTGCCCTCGCCCGCCTTCACCATTAACAGGATGCGGCGTGGTGTTTCCAGAGACTCGACGAATTCCTGCACCGTGAAGAAAGGAGCCAGTTTCTTGCCAGGGTTCTCAGCAATCACTTCTTCAGTTTTTTCACGGGAGCGGTTGAAGATGGAGACGGTATAACCACGGCTTTCGATGTTGAGCGCCAGGTTGCGCCCCATCACTGCCATACCGACGACGCCGATTTGTTGCTTGGACATTACATACTCCTGTCAGGTGTGGTTTCTGTCACTTGAACAGACTAAATTTCAAAGATTATATCTTAGGAAAAGCGCAAGTGATATAAAGAATCGGATAGGGTCCAGGGCCCTCAGTGTCAGCATAGTTGTCACCCCCTTCTAAAAATGAATAAAGAGGGCAACGGAGTGACAAATGAAACGTATTTCCCCGGAGCGTAAAGCCAGCACGCTGGCAAAACTGCTGCCTCCCTACAACATGACCGTCACGGCTGTTGCACAGATGGAAGGGATATCGGAAGCTACCCTCTACAACTGGCGCAATCAGGCGAAAACAGAGGGGAAACCGGTGCCCGGTGCAGACAAAAACAGTGGTCAGTGGCCTGCCGAAGCGCGGCTGGCGGTTATCGTGGAAACCGCCACGTTGAGCGAAACGGAAATCGCCGAATATTGCCGTAAAAAGGGACTTTACCCCGTGCAGATAGCCCAATGGAAACAGGCGTTTTTGCAGATTCCTTCAGGTGATGATAAAGCGGCCCTCAGGCAAAGCCAGAAAGAAAACAAACAATTAAAAAAGGAGCTGCTGCGCAAGGAAAAGGCTCTGGCGGAGGCGGCAGCGATCCTGGTACTGCGAAAAAAGCTCAGGGACTACTACGGGGAAACAGACGAGGACGATTAACACCGCGCGATGAACGCCAGTTGTTTATCCAGTGGATAAATGAAGCGGTTGCAGCCGGTGCCAGACGCGCGGTGGCCTGTCGTGAAGTTGACCTCAGTTTGCGCACCTGGCAACGCTGGCAAACCCGGCCGGAAGACCGCAGAGCGGATGCCGTTCGCCCGATGCCTGCCAACCGCCTGAGTGTGGAAGAGCAGCAGCAGATACGGACTGTCTGCCACCAACCAGAGTATGCCAGTTTGCCCAGGGCAAGATTACGAAAGCCCGCACCCCGCAAGGACTGACGCGAGGTAGTTTCTGTCCATTGCGGCTTTTCGCATCTTTCTTCTTAATCCTGCTTTGAACTCTTTATGATTCGTCAGAATATTTACAGCTACATGCCTTATTCCTGAGAATAATTCAGCAGCATTCCCTCTTCTTATTCTGCAGTCGTCCTCATTCATTGCCACATCCAGGCGCCAGTGTAATTTATTTTCCACATGCCAGTGATTTCTCATCGCTGTCGCAAATTTCTCTGCCGTTAAATCCGCAGAGCTTATATAATATCGAATCTGCATTTCAGGTTCTTTCCGTTTTTCTTTTATTTCTGAACGAAATGAAACCGCCACACATAACTTCCGCAAACCTTTCCATGCAAATGTAAAATCAATCAACTCAGCAAATGTAAAATCAATCAACTCATCAGGTACATCACTGACAATATGGAGTCGTGTTTCTTCTCTGCCATGGCTTTTTTCTGATGTTGTATAACTGTCATATTTGGGATTATTTATTTCTTTTAAAGGAAAATGATCTTCAAATTCTTTATTCAGCTTCCCCTGATTTCCTTTAACTGAAAATAAATATTCACCTTCCTAACCACGTATTTTCTCTGCTATATTTTTCTGGCATCCCATAGCGTCTGTTGTGATCAACTTTCCTTTTATATCCAGCATGTTAATCAGTTCAGGAATGGCTGCTATCTCGTTAGATTTCTCATCTACTTTTATCTGTCCCAGCACGAGGCTGTTCATCGTAGAAAAAGCACTGATGACATGAATGGCACCCCGGCGGCGACTCCTGTCATAAGAATGGCGAAGCGTCTTTCCATCAATAGCAATAACATCTCCGTCATCTGAAGAATGACAATCACACATCCAGTTTATAAAACACTCGTGAAATTTATTAGGGTTAATACATGACACGACTCTGGCAATGGTATCATGGACCGGAATACCATTTTCAAAATCACCATACTGCTTCAGAAAATCAATATGAGTCTCACCGAAATCCTGAATATCCTCCCATCCTTCCGCACCAGAAATAACGGCACATATCGTCAGAAGTAGAATGTCTGATAATTTATGCTCCACTTTCCAGGGTTGTCTGTAGTCAGGAATTATCGTGATATGAGCCATTAACTTCTCAAGTTCCATTTTTATTGCCCTTAATATGATTAAGGAATTATTTGATCACATAAGAAGATTAAAAGCCAGGATTTCACGTCACTTCCCACACCCAACTCGAACAAAAAACGCGCATATTTTAGTGCAAAAAATGTACTTTACGTGATCTTTCCCTGCAATAGTGCCCACACAATCCGCGCATTCTTATTAGCTAATGCTACCGAAACAATGTTGTTATTCCGGCGTGCCAGTAGCCGACTGGCCCATCCCGATATAGCATCCTGTTTACGTTTGACCGACTGCAACACAGCCCTGGCACCTTAGCCATCCCCTCATAAGGACGTGGCACCACAAGGCTTCTGAGATATGATCAGTATTATGAACCAGCAAATACCTGACTACTGATCACTATGCTCAATCACGAAATGATACTTCACCATATCGATGAGATATTTGGACACGACATGCATGCCAGGCGTGTACTTTCGCTGGCCAATGCCACCCATGGCGTTATCGAATCGGGTTCATTGGCTATCCATGCCATCGGCAATGGCCTCTCTTTAGCCAGCGGACTTAACCGTAAACACGCCGTTAAACAGATAGATCGCCTGTTAAGCAATATCAAACTTGATACATGGCGACTCTTCGATGACTGGGTTCCTTATTTGATCGGTGAACGCACTGAGATCGTCGTTTCCATGGACTGGACTGAGTTCGATGTCGATGACCACAGTACCCTGGTTATCAGCCTACAGACCCACCATGGCGGTAAGTGTCAATGAAGTTGTCACCCCAGATTAGTTTATGCGGCCTGTTTTTCCCGCTCCGGATTGAGCGTCACGCTTTCCTGCCGTTGCCAGTTTCTTGTCTGCCGTGACCAGCGTCCGGGGTTCGCTGCTCTTGCTGCCTGATACACCTCGTGCCGGTGCGCCAACAACGCCTTGTCCTCACCTGTATGCCGCTCCGCTCAAGTAGTGACGATTTATCATCCCACTGTGACACAAGATGTAGGGGGCGACCATTCCATTAACAAAGCCCATTTTAGTGCAAAAATGTACTTTACGTGATCTTTCCCTGAATATATGAGTAAGTCCGGAAAGCTGTTCAAACAACAAGAACAAGAACAAGAACAAGTCTTCTAAATTAATAAATTATGCATCTATAGTACAGATTAAATGGAAAATTGCATGTATCACTAAATAATTTAGAAACCTCAACATTGTAAAGCTGTTGGTGGACATAACAATTGCAATAAAATCTTACAACCAAATCAATTTAATATAAATCAACAAGGTAAATTTAACATGTAAATGATACACCAAAATGAAAACACAACGAAGGTGACAAATGCAAAAAATAAAGTTGCTTACCTTGTGCCCTAAAGGTATTATGTAGGTAAGACCTTCATAAACCAGCGACATTAAGTATATACGATATGATTTTCTTAAGTATAATCAATCATAATCATGATCATCTAATAGTTACTAACGCAAGTCTTTCTCAACTTGCTGAAAAAAACCCTGTAATAATAAAATCAAATACACCAGCATCCGATGAATTGAAAAAATTCGCTATAAATCACAACATAACCTTGCTTGACTGCGATTACGGTTTAGGTTTTGGAGAGAATAACAATTATATCTTCGACTATTTGATCAATAACAAAAGGATAAGCAATGACGACCATTTCCTTGTCATCAACCCTGATGTTATTATCGCCGAGAATGAACTAAACAAGTTAAAAAATGAAATCCTGATTAATGAATCAGATATTTTCACTATAAATCTATTTCATGACGAAAACTTTAATAAACCGGAACAATCAATTCGACGGTTTCCAAAATTAACAGGGCCATTAAAGGGGCTACTAAAAAAAGATTATCGCTCTGATGCCTATGACAAAAATACAATAACAACACCATTATATATAGATTGGGCAGCTGGGTCATTTCTACTTTTCAAAAAAAATGCTTATGAAAAACTAGGTGGGTTCGACAGTAAATTTTTCATGTACTTTGAGGATGTTGATATCTGCAGAAGAGCAAATAAAATAAAAATGCCCCTAATATACCTACCAAATATAAAGGCGATACACAAAGGAGCATTTAATAACCGTAAAATATACTCTAAGCATTTCAGGTGGTTTTTAGTTAGTTATCTAACCTACCATTTTCTGAGCTAGGAGTTGAGCGATAATACTATGGCGTCGGCAATTCTAGATGATGCTTTGCCATCACCGTAAGGGTTATGTGCAAAGCACATTCTGTCATACTCAGACTGATTAGTCAGAAGCAATGAAACCTCATCAAAAATACGCACTTCATCAGTACCTACAAGTTTTACAGTGCCAGCCGTAACAGCTTCAGGCCTTTCAGTCGTGTCTCTCATTACAAGGACTGGTTTACCAAGAGATGGCGCTTCTTCCTGGATACCACCAGAATCAGTTAAAATTATTGATGACGCATTCATCAAATAGACAAACGGCAAGTAATCCTGTGGTGGAATAAGGTGAATATTATCTTGTCCAAGGAGTATAGAATTCACTACATCCCGCACATTTGGATTTAAATGTACAGGATAAACAAAGTCAACATCTGGAAACACTTTAGATAATTTTAAAACTGCATTGCAGATCCTTTCGAACCCACCTCCAAAACTTTCACGTCTATGGCCCGTAATTAGTACAATTTTACGCTCATTATTTATAAACTGAAAATTTTTACTAATCTCGCCAGCTAACGCAGAGTCGTTTTCCAACTTCGCGTTCACCATCAGAAGAGCATCAATCACAGTATTACCTGTAACAATAACTCTGTCGCGCGGAATGTTTTCCAAATAGAGATTTTCTGCTGATGTAGAGGTAGGGGAAAAATGCAAATTTGCAAGTGCACCTGTTAATTTACGATTACCTTCTTCCGGCCAAGGAGAGTATATATTATTAGTTCTTAATCCAGCCTCAACATGTCCGACTTTAACTTGTTGGTAATAGCTCGCAAGTGTAGCAGACAAGGTTGTAGCAGTATCACCATGTACTAATACATAATCAGGCTTAAATTCTTGCAAAACTGATCGCAGTCCTAAAAGAATGGAAGCAGTTATATCTGTTAAATCTTGCCCAGGTTTCATTATATTAAGATCATAATCTGGTTTAATATTGAATAACTGCAATACCTGATCAAGCATTTCTCTGTGCTGGGCAGTTACACATACTTTGCTGATAAACCGGACATCACCTTCAAGATATTCCACAACCGGAGCCATTTTAATCGCTTCAGGACGGGTTCCAAATATAGATAGTACTTTTATTTTGCTCATAATCCATCTCTTACATTAATCATATTGAACCTTCTTATCATTGAAGAGGTATACGGAATAATCTTTGCTTTAGCGAAATAAGCCACGGGTTTCTCAACACAATGCCAAGAGAAGAATGCCGCTACAGAAGTAGCAAAGCAGATAAAGATGAAATACACAATAAATCCATGATAATTAAGGAGAGAATAACTAACCTGTGATATGGGATATGCATATAAGTATAAGCCATATGAATAATCATGTTTTAGATTTATAAATTTTAATACGCCAAAAACATAACCAGATGATATCACAAGATAGCTGATCAACACTGCAATAAATAATGGGCTAATTGCAGAACGGTAAAATAGTAAAAAACTCGCAACGGCAATTACTAATAGTGGAGAAACAGGAATATAGCTCCTGTTTATATATAAACCCCCACCGACACAGAAAAAAAAGATGAGGCTAACTGCTCCAGGAATAGGAAATATAATTTGATAAAAGGTCGAAAAAAAATAATCAATCAAAATAAAGATAATAAAACAGGAGTTATAACTTCCACGTGTCGCAGTTATACCCAACGCAACAAACAGTAAAGCGCAAAAATATGCGCGAACTTCGACAGGTAATGTCCATAATGAACCATTAATAGCATGATCTGGATTATTTGAAAAAACATCTGGAAGAGAAAAAACCACGTTTTCTAGCAATGAGTTTATTTTAATATAGTCCCATGAAAAACTCGAAAAAACAAAGGAGAAATAATCAACATTGTGTGCCAATGGAATTATAACAAATATCGTAGCAACATTCGCAACAATTAGACCAGGAAAGATCCTTGCCAGTCTGGATATAGCATATTCCAGAAAAGTACGCTTCATTGCACTTTGCAAAATAAAAAAACCACTAATTGTAAAGAAAATATAAACAGCTAAGGTTCCTGTATACACCCCAATCTTTCTTGTTAGTGGATCTGCACCCAAACCGAAAATATGATATGAATGTGCATACAATACAAGCAAGGCAGCAGATAGTCTGATGAACGAAAAAACATCAACCTTGGATTTCATCAATTCATCAAGAGGCCTTACTTTAAAAAAACGTCTAATCATTAACATAATTAATCCCTGTCAATTTCACCCTGCCGATAGTATCAAGAGACAATCTGCATACACTGTCGTTTTTTAATTCAGCTTTGTTGAAAACAATATCTTGAGGTAAAACCAAATCATCTATACTTCGGCGAAATGAAATCGCTCTTAAAGCTATCCACGACATGCTTCCAGCCGCTGGTTCTATTAGATATTGACAATTTTTATTTTTATTACTACTAATCACAGAGTAAAGTGTATTAACAAAGTTATTTTGATAGTTACCTGTTACAACGTAATTCTTTTGTAAGTTAATACTATGTATAAATAAGAGCATGAAAAAAATCACGCTTGCTAAACGATAGAATGCAGACCTATGGTAAAGAATCGCGAGGCTAATAGCAATTGTAAAACCAGACGTATATATATAATGAGGTAAGCTCATGTCCAATATTAAAATTGGAATCGAACCTACATAATAAAATGCGAAATAGAAAACATAGCTTAAAACAGAACGTCGACAAACAAAAACAATGAGCAACAAGTGTATAGCACTAGCTATGAGTAACTGTGAGACAGTATATTGTTCAAATAAACCGTGAATTTCTATGTTATCGAGTAAAAAAGGAAATATAAAATACTCTGCCACGCGGAGAGGTATATTACTTAGAGATGTACCATAACCTCCATGTTTTGGGAATAAATACTCCAATCTTAACGATAAATACACAACAACAATCAATGAGCAAAGTGAAAAGAATAGTAATGTCCATCGAATGGCCGCATTAGAATTTTCTCTATCAAAGAAATATTCATACCCCATGAATAAAAATACAATGGCAGGGTAGACTACAGCCGTTTCTTTAAACATCAATGCAAAGACAAAAAATACAAGTGATAAAATCAGAAAAATGAATTTATTTATATTAACTATTGTTCTAGACAGTAAGAATATAAACAATGAAATGCAACAACTCATACACCAAAAAACATCAGCAATTGTTCCAATCCAACCATTAACAAATACAACTGAAGGCATTGTTGTACTGATTAATGCAGATATAAATGCAATATGTTCATTAGCAACTTTCTTGATAATAAAATAGATAAATACCGCATTGATAATACCACAGAAAAGCAATGCAAAATGGAATAGCTGTGGTGAGTCAAAAAAATAATAACTAGAAATCAACCAAAGATTAAAATTTAAAGGACGATAGTGAAAATCATTATATTCGAAGATATTATAATATTTTATATCTGAAAGATTATGCGCTGCTATGGCTTTTAAACCCCAACCAATTTCGTCATGACTAAAATAGCCAGGATTCATAAACAAACCAATATTTGCTATAATACCAAAGACGATAACTAGAGTGATTTTATTTGCTAGAGTCATTATTTGCATCCTGATTATGAACAATATCTCTTATGATAAATTTCGGTCTTTGCTTACTTTCCATATAACAGCGACCAATATATTCCCCCAAGACGCCAATACCAATCAACTGGACACCACCCAAGAAAAGAATTGCAACCATTATAGATGGATAACCGGCAACCGGGTTACCGAAAATTAACTTTGATATAATCAAATTCATTGCATATACAAATGAAACAAAGGATATTGTTAGGCCCAAATAAAGCCAGATCTTCAGCGGAGCAATACTGAATGACGTAATTCCCTCAACAGCTAAATTCCATAGTTTCCAACTGTTAAATTTGCTATCTCCGGCAACCCGTATACTTCGTTTATATTCAACAACAGCAGTTCTGTAACCTACCCATGAAAAGATACCTTTCATGAATAATTGAGATTCGGATATTTTGGTAATAGATTGGACAACTTGCTTACGCATCATTCTAAAATCACCAACATTTGCCTCGAGTTTTACATCTGACAATTTATTGTGTGTTTTATAGAACAACTCAGCTGTTTTTCTTTTTAGATATGTATCACTGCTTCTATCGACACGCTTGGCAAGAACAACATCAATTGACGGATCTTGTAGTGATTCGTACATAACTTCAACCAATTCAATTGGGTCTTGAAGATCGACATCGATAGGTACAACAAAATCTGAATCAACTGCACACAAACCAGAAAATAATGCCTTTTCTTTCCCAAAATTTCTAGATAAGTTAATTAGAATCACACGACTATCGGTTGATACTATATTTTTTACTTCATTTTCTGTAGAATCAGTACTGCCATCATTTATGAAAATAATTTCAAAATTATGTTTTGACAAAAAAACATCATTCTTAACTGCCTGATAAAATATTGGCACAGCAGCTTCTTCATTAAAAACTGGAACAATTAATGATATTTTATTCATAATCATTTGAACACTATATATTTTGAGTAGATAAAACCAAGGATTAAACTTAAACTGGAAAAAACGATTAATGTAACAAAGCTATTTATATTTAATTTATCAGCACATGCTCCTACTACTAAACTAAGTGCGCCGAGGCCTACAACAAAAAGAAAATACGTTCGTCCTTTTGCTTTCTTTTTAAAATTGAACTTTGAATTCATGTAATAGGAAAAAGTTGATGCTATGGAAAACGCAGCTAAATTACTAAATGCCTGTAAAAATCCGAAACTACTAAAGGCGAAGAAAACAGACCAATGAATTGCTGTATTTAACACACCAATAAAAGTATACATCTTAAAGTTTTTTAGCACGCAAATACCCTTCATTTAAAAATTTAAACCTGTCTCCCCAAAATACTGGCTCTTCAACAATAGGTTCTATTCCTGCCAAATGCTGTTCAAGATTTACAGCAAATCCATTTTCTACTCGGCATCTCATTTCGCCAAAACTAGTCGATATTACAGGTATGCCTGCAGCGATATACTCATAATACTTAACAGGATCAACAGACTCAGTCAGTTCATTAATTTGGAAGGGAATTATCCCATAAGTGAACGTTCTAATTAAACTTGGAATATCTTTGTAATCAATCGCTGACTTAATTATTACATTATCAGGAACAGTATCAGGCTTTACATATAAAGGACCGACAATAACTATCTTAGAATTAGGCCGATTAACAGCTAACTTTTCTATAAATTGCCAGTCAAACCATTTTGCAACACTGCCAACGTAGCCGTATGTTATAGTGTTAGTTAAAGAAAACCCCTTATCCACCTCGTTATCTTTTAGATTACTATAGAATGTTTCTGAACAAGCATTCATTACAAGGACGGAATCGTTAGTAACGTTACTATATTTTTTCAGAAGTCCAGTGGATGAAAACATTGAGACATTGACTTTGTTGAGCAGTTTTGATAGCAGATTAGAAACGCTTTCTCTTGCTTTCCCTTTAAAGAAATGCGGGTAATCATCCATCACATCTGCAATAACATTGCTGAACACAACATTATTAATAACTTCAAGACTCAATATACTAGGCTTCCCAACTACAAGGATTGCCTTTTGATCACCAATCCTCGAACTCAAATCAGTGATGAATTTCTTGATGGTTTTCTCATTAATGATTTTATATAAGTTGTTGAAAGGCTCAATGGGTACAACATTTTCAACCCTGATCACATCAATTTTTGGATGTTTTTCAATACTTTTTGACTCAACGCCAATTAATCTTGTTCTAATATCCGAATATTTTGGGAATCGCGAGGGTAATGGCTCTACCCATATGACCTTTTTTACATCATATGCAGTTATAAAATCGGCAAAAAAATGAGGACGCTGTGCTATGCTATCCCAGTTCACGGGAGATAAGTAGACTACGACCATTTTAGTAAACTCCCGGCCGATAGCTGTGTGGTTTCCATTCACCCCATTTTCTCTCAAAAATAGCTTTATTCTTCTTCATCAGTAGTTCTTTTTGGTTGTTTTTGAGCTGATTAAAGCTAGCAGATAAATGATGGTGTACAAATGCATCTTCCACAACAGCCATTTCCCATCCACTCTCTTTCACCCTCTTACAATAATCATCGTCCTCAAAGAAGCCAAGTCCATAATCGAGCGAAATACCTCCTAAATCCGTATAAACCTCACGACGAATGGCCGCACAGAAAAAAGCTAGGCAATCCATTGGATAAAGCTGATTAGTATGATTAGATATGTATTGTAATGACTTCACATGCATTTCAGACCAGTTATGGTAACTAATATTTATTTTAGACTCATTACCAATATTATTGGTTACAGGTCCCACTAGTCCGAGATCTGCATTGTATTTAAATGCTTTAACCAAGCCCCCTAACCAGAATGGCGATACATATGTGTCGTTGTTAAGTACAACCAAAATATCACCAGTAGCTTTTTCAAGGCCAACATTATTGCCCGCAGCAAAACCTATATTTTCATCATTCAGAATGACCGTATAATTAGGTCTATCCATATAGTTGTTTTGCAGATAATCTCGAGTATCATCTGTCGAAAAGTTATCTACGATAATAACTTCATAATTATCATATTCGGTACTTCTCTCTATACTATGCAAACACTCTTTTGTAAGCGCCAGATTGTTATAAGTTAATACGATTAAACTGGCTTTAGGTTTGCTATCATTGAGCTCATGTAGTGCATCGGAGAGTTGGCATGCTCGGTTTGCCCAATCATGATTTTTAGCCCACTTCCTACGTTTATCACGAAGTACTTCATCCTCTGTTTCCGCCATAGCTATGGCAATCTGTTCAATAAATTGCTCTTTTGTTTTTGCAACGTGGACAACATCTCCCATGACAATAACTTCAGGCATTGCAGTGCAGACAACTGGTTTTCCGGCAGCTAGATACTCATACACTTTCACTGGGTTGGTGCACAATGTGAGCTCGATAAGTTTGAAAGGAATTAAACAAACATCGAAATCTTTCAGGTAAGGTGTCAATTCGACGTAAGGTACTTCACCGAGGAAATTTATATTCTCAATTTTTTTCGCTGCAGTAATATCGCACGTAGTGCCACCAATCATAACAAAATCATACTGTGGGTAGGCTCGTGCTGTTGCAATTAACAGGTCAAGGTCAAACCATTCTGCAATCGCACCGTAGTATCCAACAACAGGACGATCTTTAACCAACGCACCTTGGTCAGGAATTTTCGCAAAATAATCGGCCTCACATCCGTTTCGAATAATAATATTTTCACGATACTTTGCAACGCTTTCAGAAAGTCTCTGAGCTGTCGTTATAACCAGATCTGAAGATTTGAATAATTTTTCCTCTTCTGTCAACATTGTTAAATCATTGTTCTCAAAACCAGCATGGTGGTCCATGCAATCATATGTGATATTGTTAGACGATAGTCTTTCTACAACTTCTCGCCAAAATGGCAGATCGATAATGGAATTAGTAAAACCAAACCCAAAAGCCTGACGTGCCTGATAAACGCTATGAACCAAGAAACATATTTGTTCATCTTCTAACTTATCTTTATAAATATTAACATCAAATTTGTTAATATTTAACTTACAAAGGACAACACCTTCAACTGGCATTTTTTCAATAATAAAACCTGGCGCATTGCTGACATTAAACGTCGTAGAAAAATAAATAACTCTGTTGCCAAGTTTTGCCAATTCTTTTACTAACTGCTGTGGTCGCTGAAGACGAAAGTCCCAGTCAATTACAGGAAATAGTAAAACATCCAAGCCACCATCTTTTTTAGATAATTGGTGTAAACATGATAAATCACCTTGAATATTAACCCCTTTAGTACCGACAGCATTCGTCGTCGTCAGAGGCTCTAAATTAATACCACGAACAAGTTGATAAGTTTTTTTAACTCTACTGCGCATCGCAGGAGATAGTTGATAATAAAATGGCCTTAATGCATTTTTTATTTTATTTTTTAACATTTTCAATCAATTCCTATTACCTTTCAAGAAACCACACAACCGCTGGAACACATTTCGCTTTTGTTGAGCAGCAGCGATGTATTGCGCTATTTTTTCTTCATACTCTTGAACCCTCAAATTCAGTGACTGTGCCCACTCGGAAATCTCCATTGCGTTTTTCTCAGTTACTTTAAGGGTTTCGATCCACTTCTCATAACCTAAAATAGAATTCTGCAGCACTCTATTCTGGAAGCGATTGACCAGAATCTCCCGTTCCTTGAAGTAAGATCCGCTGTCAAAAAAGTAGGCTGAACTATTTTTCTGTACGGATTTTTTTAACAAAAATCGGCGAATATGAAATTCTGCATTAAAGAATTTATTTTCAGCGAAGAAATATTGATGATAAGTAAGATAAACAAATTTTACTAATGCAGTATCATCACTTCCATGGCCTACCAGAGTATCAAACTCTTCGTTTTTAATACCTTTCTCTGCTTCAACAACCAATTCTGGAACTGCATAAGGCGCAGTGCCAAAAGCAAATACTTTCTTACCCGCAACTAGGGCTTCAAATCCTAAGGATGAGTTGATTGTGAATACGGCATCAGCAAAGGCAATTAACTCCTGCGTGCTATAGTGTTCAGAAATGACGGATACACTCCCTGCATTTATTGTACATTGACTTTGCGCAGGATGTTTTTTAATAATAAACTGGAGATTGTCTTGGGAGTAGGTTAAACACTCATCGATAAATTGCTGCATAGATTCAAATTTAGAGCCTGCAACAATATTTGAATCATCCTCAACTTGAAGTGCAATCAGGATCGTTTTCTTATCTGCAAGTCCAAGTTGGGCACGAATCTCATTTTTACGCTCTTCAGTAATACTGTAGTTACTTTTTACCTTACCAAGCGTTAATCGCGCGATGGTTAACTCATTTTCTGATAGTTTGAAATCCTCAAACTCTTTCCAGAAACTCTTCAAAGTACTAGTGCTATTTACACCTTCCGAGTCGCTGTAATAAATGACTGGGTTTGGTGCTCGAGACAACCCAAGTTCATTGAAGAAGACTGTAATGTTATTGCCATTACAATAGGCTTTAAGCAGCCCATCATAATTCCAGCAAAATACCATTTCAGGTGTCAGTTCATTAAGCGCTTGCGCAATAAAGCCACTGTGTTGTTGGTCAGTCTTGCCATTCAAAACGCGTTTCCAACGCTCAAACCACTGACTATCATCATAAGCAATATTGTAGTCTGATGGTGAAACACACGTCCATCCATCGGCACGAATGATATTGGCAAGTTCGTTTGTTGCGATAAAAGCCACGTCCCAGTTTTGTTCAACAAAAGACTCAGCTAACTTTTTATAGCGATCATAAATACACTGGAACGTTAATGTATCATTCCTAATCACAAAAGGTAATAAATAAAAGACAACTTTATTGCGAACAATATTTTGAGTAACAATCGAATCAGCCGGTTTCACAATAGAATGAGGTAGGACGTCTTTTTTAACAACACTATTGGCGCCAATAACACAATCGTCACCAATATTGACACCTTCCAGAATTGAAACATTACTGCCAATCCACACATTCGAGCCGATAGTCACTTTTTTAAATGACATCCCTTGCTCACCTATTGGAATATTATCTTTAAAATGATGAGAAGAGGAAGTAATAACCGTATTAGCACCAATCAGTGTATTATCACCAATATAAATTCCACCGGTTGTATTTAACCAACAATTATAACCAATAACTGATTTTTTACCGAGGTAGAGTTTCCCTTGGTTATGCGATTCGATAACCGTGTTTTCTCGAATCTCAGCTCCATCCATTACATTATATAAACCGTCCTCAAACGACGGTTTAAACAATACAGATCCGGCTACGCTTGCTGATTCTGAAATGAAAGACTGTTCTGTTATTTTATTCATTAGTATAGTCTCTTTATCTTTAATCAGTAAGTCCAAGTCTTCGATAGTTTCGTTTTTAGGATATTTACATACTGCAACAACGAATCCCCAGAAAATATTATCATCAATGCGATAGAATTTGTCCTGATCCTGCAGATAGACATCAACCTGATAAAAATAGTGGTTCAAGACCCGCCGAAGGTCATCGCTTGTGTATTCAAGTACGTGGAAGCTGTTAAGCGGGTTTTCTCTACTAGTTTCTCTTACCGGTGTAGAAACCACAAACTGACCATCATCTTTGAGCACTTTCATAAAACCATCAAGTAAGATCCGAGGATCCGGGACGTGCTCAAGGGTTTCAAGACAAACTACTGTATCAACTTTATGTAAAGCATTGGATATTTCGCGAATATCTCCACATACATACTTTAATTTTTCAGATTTATATTTGGATGTCGCAAAATCAACTGCATTTTGATCAATATCGACTCCTGTCACATCATTACAAAAATCTTTTAGTATGTCACTGCCGTAGCCACTACCACATGCACAATCCAACACTGACATTTCTGAAGTCAATTGTTTCGCAGCGAAATAATATCGAGATTCATGTCTTTCGATGTTTTGTGCATCATAAGCATTCTGCTCAATATCCAGATTCTCATCGGAAGAAAAATAGAGTCTTTCAGTTGCCATTAATTAAAGTCCTCTTGTCTAAGCAACACTGGCTCCATATGTATAAATCCGATTGTCTTTGTCTTTCCAACAACACTCAGTAATTTCATGCCCCAACGGTGATCATGTTCGTTATATTGGCCATCTGCAAGCATATCAATAAGCCCAGCATTAACTGTATACGAGCCAGGACTTAGATTGTTTGGAACCTGCACCGTGATTTTACGTTTCCCAATTTCTGGTTTTATATCTATGCCGATCACTTTACTATTGAAGCCCCATACATCAATACCTGATGTATTCCGCAGCGTCATTGTGAAAACTGGATTTTCAAACGTAGTTTCAAGGTCTAGCACGATTGAAAGGGATATTGGCTGGTTCACAGAGACATCAGAGATATCCTCAGCCTCATCTGTTGAGATAATCACGTCTGTAATTTTCCCACCACCGAGGCCAAATCGATACTCTGAGCGCAATGCCACTTGGCTTTTAAGCCACTGTATTTCCCTCGTTTTCATCAATTCCTGATAGGAGTTGACTACCACATCAGGTTGATCATCTAGAATAATACAGCCTTTATCTATGAGAATTGCGCGGTCACATGTATTTCTCACAGCAGTAAGATCATGAGATACAAAAAGGACTGTACCACCTTGCTTCTGGAACTGTTCAAATGCTCGGTGGCATTTTGTTTGGAAAAGATAGTCGCCAACCGACAGCGCTTCGTCCACGATTAGAATATCGGGATTAACATTGATTGCTACAGAAAATGCCAGTCGAACAAACATCCCGCTGGAATACGTTTTAACAGGTCGATGAATAAAGTCACCTATCTCGGCAAAGTCACAGATCGCACCAATTCTGTCCTGTGTCACACTACGATCAATACCCAGCAAAGAAGCGTATAGATAGATATTTTCAATACCGGTAAACTCTGGGTTAAAGCCCGCCCCCAGTTCAAGTAACGCAGCAACTTTACCTTTAACTTCAATAGTACCGTGTGTTGGCTGCAATGTGCCGGCAATCATCTGGAGAATAGTTGATTTCCCCGCACCATTGGCACCGACGATACCAACCCGTTCACCTTTTTGGATGCTGAATGAAATATTATTAACTGCGATAAATTTACTCGAGCCTGCCCCAGGTTTTTTTTTCAGCAGGTTATACACATTATGAAAAGGAGATCGATACTGATGGAATTCTTTCGTTAAATTTTCAATATTAACAATATAATCAGACGACATCTGCAAACCCTCTGCTTAATCTTTTAAACATCCATCGCCCAAGCACAAACAATGTGATTGCGATTACAAAATAGATTGCATAACTGAGTAATGAGAACGTCTCTATATTAAATGCAATCGCACGAAAGTCTATAATAATCAGAGAGATAGGATTTAAATACACTATCGCTTTTATTATTTCAGGAAAAACGCTTAGAGGAAAAAGAATAGGACTGATGAACAATAACATTGTTGATGCCAGATTCACTATATGTGAAATATCTCTAATATATGTCCCCAAAGCACTAAAAACATAAGATAACCCGAGGGTCAGAATGATGAATGGCGGTAACACTAACGCCATAGCCAATATAGCACGTACTAAACTTTCACCAGAAAAAAGAACAGCAATAAGCAGCAGAACTGCCCCAATCATCAGATTGAATAGCTGGGCTAAAAAGTTAGAAATGACCAACACTTCAAGTGGGAATACCACTTTTTTAACATAATTGGCATTACCACTAACCAACTGACTGCTTGTCATTAATAGTTCGATGATGAAAAAATGAAAAATCAAACCAGAAAACAAAATAACCGGATAACTGGCAAGGGAGCCACCACCCCATTTTGTTTTAAATGCAAAACCGAAGACTAACGTATAAACGGCCAGCAGAAAGAGTGGGTTAAGTAAGCTCCAGAATACACCTAGCGTCGACCCTTTATATCTTGAATAGATATTACGCTTGGCAATCTGCAGCACAAGTTCGTTATGAGTACTGAGTTTCATTTCTATCCTCAAAATGCCATGAATTTTTTAAACGACACACCTTTCATATCTTTATCAGACATTAGTAATTGCGCTCCCACTTCGATTGGCCAAGTGATATTCAGATCGGAATCATTCCAGATGATGGAATGCTCAGCCTTGGGATTATAATAATCAGTACATTTATAAATAAATTCTGCACTTTCAGACAAAACATAGAAGCCGTGCGCAAATCCTTCCGGGATCCACAATTGGCGCTTGTTTTCAGCTGACAACTCAACACCAACCCACTCTCCACATGTTGGTGAGCCTTTGCGAATATCAACGGCTACATCGAACACAGCACCAACGCCAACACGAACAAGTTTCCCTTGCGTGTTTTCACTTTGGTAGTGTAATCCACGAAGGATCCCTTTTTTAGATTTTGAGTGGTTGTCCTGAACAAAAATTGTTTTTTTACCGGTAACCCGCTCTTCAAAAAGGTTTTGATTCCACGTTTCCATAAAAAAACCGCGCTCATCACCAAAGACTACTGGCTCAATGATTTTTACTTCAGCAATATTTGTATCAATAATTTTCATTTACATCAGCTCTTATAAGCTTTAATAGAATTTAATGCTTGCATCCAGTCGCTTGGTGTTATTCCATAACATTTTGTAATGCGTTGAGTATCAAGTCTGGAATTTGCAGGTCGACTAGCAGGGGTCGGATAATCAGCTGTTGTTATACGATTAACTACAGGTAACTTCTGAATTACGCCATACTCAAGTGCTTTGCTGAATATTTCCTCAGCGAATTCGCACCAGCTAACATGAGGTAAACCAGCGAAATGATAAATGCCGTATTCCTTTTTTTGCTCTCTGAACACACCATTTGCAATTTTAATAATCGAATCAGCTATATCGCCTGCATAAGTCGGACCGCCAATCTGATCCGCTACAATACGCAACTCTGAGTGAGTTTGTGCAAGGCGGAGCACTGTTTTGACAAAATTATTACCATGTTCACCAAATACCCATGCGGTGCGAATAATAATATGTCGCCGGCACGCCAATGCCACATTTTTTTCGCCTTCCAGCTTTGTCTTACCATAGACAGATGTTGGTCCGGTAACATCGCTCTCGTGGTAATTTCCCTCTTTATCTCCAGGGAAAACATAATCTGTAGAGATATGAATTAGCAGTGCACCATGTCTATCAGCAGCCTCTGCCAGATTTTTCGGACCAAGGCAATTTATTGCATAAGCAAATTCTTGCTCAGTTTCTGCTTTGTCCACTGCGGTGTAAGCTGCAGCATTGATGACCACATCAGGTTTAAAGTCAGACACAGCTTGCATGACGGCTTGCGAGTCTACGATATCCAGTTCGTTCTTATCGACAGCAAGCAACTCAACTGCCGTCAGTGCAGATAATTTTTGAGCAAGTAAATACCCTACCTGTCCATTGGCCCCTGTTACGAGAACTTTCATTATTTCCTTCCGGAATCTGCAACCAGATTAATCAAATATCTACCGTAATCATTTTTCTGCATAGACAAACCGTAGCTTTTCACTTGTTCCGAATTCAGCCAACCGTTGCGCCATGCAATCTCTTCCAGACACGCAATTTTGAGTCCCTGAACATTTTCAATAGTTTGAACAAAAGATGATGCTTCATGTAGGCTTTCATGTGTGCCGGTATCCAACCATGCAAATCCACGGCCTAACAGCTCAACATGAAGTGAACCATCTTGAAGGTACATTTCATTAATTGACGTTATTTCTAATTCACCTCGCGATGAAGGTTTAACTTTTTTCGCAAAATCAACAACTCGATTGTCATAAAAATACAAACCAGTTACAGCATAGTTTGATTTAGGTTTAACAGGTTTCTCTTCGATTGAAACAGCACGCATTTCCCCGTCAAATTCAACTACACCAAACCGCTCTGGGTCTTTAACTTGATATCCGAATACTGTTGCACCATCGTTTCGTTTTGCGGCCTCGGCTAATGATCGGCTAAATGATTGGCCATAAAAAATATTATCACCTAATACTAAGCAAACGTTATCATTATCAATGAACTCTTCACCGATAAGAAATGCTTGGGCAAGACCATCTGGGCTAGGTTGTATCGCATACTGTAAATTGACACCAAAATGACTGCCATCACCGAGTAGCCGTTTAAAGCTATCAATATCTTCACCAGTGGTAATTACTAAGATATCTTTTATCCCTGTTAACATTAATGTAGATAGTGGATAATAGATCATTGGCTTATCATAAATCGGTAATAGCTGCTTTGAAATACTACGTGTAATTGGATATAAACGAGTTCCGGACCCACCAGCAAGAATAATACCTTTCATGATTATTCATTCCCTCTAGTACAAGTATTTCCCACATTAACCAGATCCTGAATATGTTCCCACCAATTCTGATTATTCATATACCACATTATTGTTTTACGAATCCCGCTATCAAACGTTTCCAGTGGTTTCCATCCTAATTCGTGGCTAATTTTACCAGCATCAATTGCATAGCGACGATCATGTCCGGCGCGGTCTGATACGTAAGTAATCTGATCACGGTATGATCCATTTTTAGGTACAATTTCATCCAACAGATCACAGATAATGTAAACTACATCTAAATTTTTCTTCTCGTTATGACCACCGATGTTATACGTCTCTCCCGGTTTGCCTTGGGTAACGACGGTATACAGTGCACGCGCATGATCTTCCACATATAGCCAGTCACGGATCTGGTCACCTTTGCCATAGATTGGCAGAGGCTTCCCGTCTAGTGCATTCAGAATCACCAACGGGATCAGTTTTTCCGGGAAGTGATACGGACCGTAATTGTTTGAGCAATTGGTCACAATAGTCGGCATGCCATAGGTTCGCAGCCATGCCCGAACCAGATGATCACTTGATGCTTTAGATGCTGAGTAAGGGCTACTCGGTGCATAAGCCGTGGTTTCGGTAAACAGAGGCAGTTCGTCACCTTGCCCGATTTCATCCGGATGAGGGAGGTCACCATAGACTTCATCGGTCGAAATATGGTGGAAGCGGAACGCTGCTTTTTTAGAGGGCTCCAGTTCAGACCAATATTTACGCGATGCCTCCAGCAGCACATAAGTGCCTACAATATTGGTTTCGATAAATGCCGCTGGACCGGTGATAGAACGATCGACATGGCTTTCAGCGGCAAGATGCATCACTGCATCCGGCTGATGCTTGGCAAAAATATTGGCCATCGCAGTTGCATCGCAAATATCAGCTTGCTCAAAGCAGTAACGATTACTTTTTTCAATATCAGCAAGCGATTCGAGATTACCTGCATAGGTCAATTTATCAATGTTGACCACTGCATCCTGAGTATTATGAATAATATGTCGGACGACCGCAGATCCAATAAAACCTGCACCACCCGTGACCAGAATTTTCACGTTATCTTTCCGCTCTTGTGCTAGTTGACTCATTTTGAAGTAAAAATATGTCATGAACGTTGGCGTTTCCAGCTTAAAAACGCACGCTACCGCCCCTGGCTCAATAGCTACCAGTGCACTGTACACGACAATCAGTATGTTATCAGGCTCGGCGCTTAATGACGCTTATTGCCTATCAATCGAATCTATTATTGTGATCTGAAAATCGTGTCAAAACAAGGAAAAATCCCAGTTAACTGTTACAAAAACAAGCGCACACTATTAATTTTAGTCATTGATTTTAAACGAAAAAAACGGCAGTGATGTTATGTGTGCGCAAAATACGCATCATAACCTCCCCTGCCGTTTAGTCTTGAGTTACATTTCTTCGGTGAATCAGTCCACCAGCAACTTCTTAATGCTCTCTCTGAACTTCGCACCTTCATTCAGATTGCGCAGCCCATACTTGACAAAAGCCTGCATGTAGCCCATTTTCTTGCCGCAGTCGTAGCTGTCGCCAGTCATCAGCACTGCATCAACAGACTGCTTTTTCGCCAGTTCGGCGATGGCGTCGGTCAACTGTACGCGGCCCCATGCGCCTGGTTCAGTTTTTTCCAGTTCGGCCCAGACATCTGCGGACAGGACATAACGGCCCACGGCCATTAAGTCGGAATCCATGACCTGTGGTTCATCCGGTTTCTCAACGAAGTCGACGATACGGCTGATTTTTCCTGGAACTTCCAGCGCCTCTTTAGTCTTAATGACAGAGTATTCACGCAGATCGCCTTCCATGTGTTTTGCCAGCACCTGGCTACGGCCGGTTTCATTGAAACGCGCCACCATTGCAGCGAGGTTGTAGCGCATTGGATCGGCGGTCGCATTGTCCAGCACGATATCCGGCAGTACCACCACAAACGGGTTGTCACCGACAATCGGGCGAGCACAAAGGATAGAGTGGCCCAGACCCAGCGGCTGTGCCTGACGCACATTCATGATGGTCACGCCCGGCGGACAAATGGCCTGCACTTCAGCCAGCAGCTGACGCTTAACGCGCTGCTCAAGTAGTGACTCAAGTTCGTACGAGGTGTCGAAGTGGTTTTCTACCGCATTTTTAGACGCGTGAGTGACCAGAACGATTTCTTTGATCCCTGCAGCAACAATCTCGTCGACAATGTACTGAATCATTGGCTTATCGACGATCGGTAGCATTTCTTTCGGAATGGCTTTCGTGGCAGGAAGCATGTGCATCCCGAGGCCAGCTACCGGAATAACTGCTTTCAAATTAATCATTATCATGTCCACCTGTGAATGGTTGGAGAATTATAGCCAGTCAGAATGTTTTATCCAGCATGTTTTTTTGATGATACCCGGCAATATTTGATAAAACCTCGGGGTTAATCCGATAGTTGCGGCAATATCCCAGGAATCGTCGTATTTTATTTCCCCGGTAGTCTAAAATTTATCCCGGTGGCGTTGACGGTGTGCTGATCCACCCGGTCGATGTCCACCGAGCCCTGCCCTTTTTCATTCACCGCCTTTATGTTTGCCAAAGACAGCAACGTGTCCTGGCGGGCCATAAACTTGCCGCGAACGTCCTTACGCAGGTCAAAATTCATCGACAGCGCCGGGCCACGCCCGGCATCCTGCATCACGTTGATATTGCGCATAAACAGGTGCTGGGGTTTGTTGTGCAGCTCCAGCGAGGCGCGTTTGAGGTCGAGGTTCGTTATCGCCACGAACGACTGCGCATTGCCGGATGAAATCTGGATCCCGCGCAGCTTGTAAGCCAGCGCGGTATTGTCCATACGAATATCATTGAGCTTGAAGTTCTGCGGGATTGACTTGTAACTGCCTTTGATGACGCCGTAGCCGATCAGCATGCCTGCGCTATTTTCCATCGTGACATTATCAATAATGAAATTATCACAGCCGTAAATTGCCACCGTGGCATTATCAATTCCCGCCTTCTTACTGAACTCCGGGGTAATATTTTTGGCTTTCACATTCCGAATAATGAAGTGTTTGCCGTTCTCGACGTGAACCAGCTGTCGACAGTTGCTGCCGGTGATGTTGGCGACGACAAAATTCTTAACCGCCTGATCTTCCGGATAGTCGTTGTCGTACGTGCTTCCCGCCAGACCAATGCCAATACCCCAGAAGGGTTTGCCGTTGGTGCAGTTAATGTTGTCGATAACGTGGTCAGAAATCAGGATGTTTTTATCGTTGATCGCCACGTTCCACTCGATGGCGTCACCCTGCAGGTCGGTGAAGTGGCTATTGGTTATCTTCACGCCGTCAAACTGGTTATGGAAACCCTGGCGCAGAATGCCGTAGTTAGCTTTGGTTATCACAATGTTGTCGATGAGCAGGTTACGCATGGTGCGCTTGTCTTTGCCGCCGATGTAAATCTGCGCCACTGGCCCGTAGCCGCTCAACGTCACGCCCTGAATCACGCAGTCAGAGCCGCGTACATCGAGGCAAATGTTATTCAGGCTGCCCTTTTTACCGATGATTTTGCAGCCGTCCTGTAACGCGAATCGCCCACGGCCATTGCCCTTCAGCGACCCGCCAACCTGCAGCGTTTTCCCCGCAGGGATGATGATCCCGGTATTGATGTTTTCGCATATCACGCCCTCCGGCACTTCAACTACATCGCTGTCTTTGAAGGCATCGTTGAAGGCACGGATCCAGTCATTGCCGGGGTTGTAATTGCGGATATCAGCGGCATCGTTACGCCCCAGCGCAAAGGCTGCGGGGCTATTGATGAGGGGCAGTGCGGCCAGTGCGGAGCTGGCCCCAAGGAAGGAGCGTCGTGTCAGGCTAAAATTTTTGTCCGTCATGCATCCTCTTTTTACAGCGTCTGCAGCAGGCTGGCTAACTGTTGATTAATCACCTGCTGGTTGAATTCAGTTTCGACTTTTGTCCGCGCTTTGGCGACGACCGGCTGCAACGCCTGTTGGTCGAAAGCGTCGAACGCGCTGAGTCGGTCGGCCAGGGATGCTGCGTCATTCTCAGGCACCAGCCAGCCGGACTCTCCGGCATCAATGAGCTCCGGAATCCCACTGTGAACGGTAGACACCACCGGAATGCCCACCGCCATCGCTTCCATCAGCGCGACCGGAATGCCTTCCATATCGCCATCGGCCCCGGTGACGGACGGCAGCAGAAACACGTCGGCCTCATCCAGCATCGCCTTCACCTCATGGCTCGGCTTGAAGCCCGGCATCTCAATCACGTCCTCGAGCTGATACTGCTCGATGAGCGTGCGCAGGCGACGTTCCCACGGACCAATGCCGAGAATGCGATAGTGGAAGCGCACGCCGCGCTGCTTGAGCTGACGGCAGGCTTCGATCGCCACGTGCAGCCCTTTCTTCTCGGTCAGACGCGCAACCGAGATAATTTGCAGCGTCTCATCCGGCGCTTTTACCGGACGCAGAGCAAAGCGGTCCATGTTGACGCCCATTCTCGACACCACAATTTTATCCGCCGGGCAGCCCATGCCCTTCAGGCGTTCGGCCCACAGGTCGCTTATCGGCAACATCAAATCCCCCCGACGGAACAGCTGCTGGTATTCAGGGGTGTAATGGGTGAGCACATCCCGGCTCGAGACGTCTATGCCGTGGAACACGGTCGCAATTTTGCCGCGTAGCACGCCGAGCTCACGCAGTTTGGCGGCGGTTACGCCCGCCGGGCCAAAGTG